>PGZO01000012.1 GCA_002841375.1 Firmicutes bacterium HGW-Firmicutes-7
AATAGAAATAATAACAATAGATCTTCCTCGATAGCTCAGCGGTAGAGCATTCGGCTGTTAACCGAAGGGTCGTAGGTTCAAATCCTACTCGGGGAGCTAGTTAATAATTAATGTTGTTAACAATTTTTAAATGAGGCCCGTTGGTCAAGAGGTTAAGACACCGCCCTTTCACGGCGGTAACAAGGGTTCAATTCCCTTACGGGTCATTTCGCAGAAACATATGTGCCTTACATTGAGGAGCTAGCGAAAAGAAATATCATTTATGCCGACGTGGCTCAATTGGCAGAGCAGCTGACTTGTAATCAGCAGGTTATCGGTTCGAGTCCGATCGTCGGCTTTTATTGGGGGCCTTTAGCTCAGTTGGTTAGAGCAACCGGCTCATAACCGGTCGGTCCGGGGTTCGAGTCCCTGAAGGCCCACCATTTTAAAATTTGGCCCAGTGGTTCAGTTGGTTAGAACGCAAGCCTGTCACGCTTGAGGTCGAGGGTTCGAGTCCCTTCTGGGTCGTTTAGAGATGAAACTCTAATAGAGAAGATGTATAATTTTCTCGATTCGTAACTTTTATAGAATATATATAAAAGTTAAAAGGTTCAAATTTAGTTTTGATTAGGGCGCATAGCTCAGCTGGGAGAGCACCTGCCTTACAAGCAGGGGGTCACAGGTTCGAGCCCTGTTGCGCCCATTCAATGCCCGAGTGGCGGAACTGGCAGACGCACAGGACTTAAAATCCTGCGATCGCGAGATCGTACCGGTTCGATTCCGGTCTCGGGCATTAAAGTTTGCACCTATAAACGGTGCTTTCTTGCTTTAATTAACAATTATTATATCTATGTGTGCATAGCTCAGTTGGATAGAGCGTCTGGCTACGGACCAGAAGGCCGAGGGTTCGAATCCTTCTGCGCACGGTCGAAAATCCTTTCATTTACGATATCGTAGGTGGGAGGGTTTTTATTTTGTATTTATATTTATCCATTGATTTATAACGTTATATAGCCTATTATGATTATAAAGTACCATAATGATAGGATGAAAAATAAAAGATGATGTAGGTGAACATATTGTGAAAAAATTCAAAAGATGTTATATTGAGGTAACAAATATATGCAATCTTAATTGTAGTTTTTGCCCCCCCAATACGAGGGATAAAGGGTATATGTCTGTTGAGAACTTTAAATATATATTAAATAAAATTGATAAATATACGAGTTATTTGTATTTTCATGTCAAAGGAGAGCCGCTGCTGCATCCAGAAATTGGGAGATTATTAGATATTAGCGAAGAGAATAATTTTAAAGTGAATATTACAACAAATGGATCGAATATATCACAGGTGAAAGCGTTATTATTAACTAAACCAGCCATTAGACAAATTAGTTTTTCGCTACAGAGTATCGAGACATATTCAGACAATCAAGAAAAAGAAGAATATTTGAAGGAAGTATTAGGTTTTGTAAAAACAGCAATTGAACAAACAAATATAACTATTGAGTTAAGATTATGGAATTTAGAAACATGTATACTAAAGGATAATCCCAATACATATATACTTAAAATCATTGAAGAGGAATTAAACTTACCTTCTATTATGAAGGATATTACTACTAATAATAAAGGGATAAAAATATCTGATCGTATTTACTTAAGTCAAAGTGAAACCTTTCAGTGGCCAGATATAAATATAGAGCCTATTAATACTGTTGGATTTTGTTATGGGCTCAGAAATCAAATTGGAATTTTAGTTGATGGAACAGTTATACCTTGTTGCTTAGATTCTGAGGGTGTAATAAATTTAGGAAATATTTTCGAAACAACTATGGACGAAATAGTTGAGTCTAAAAGAGTAAAAGATATAGTCGAAGGATTTTCAAATCGTCAGGTAATAGAGCCATTATGTCAGAGGTGTGGATTTAGAACCCGCTTTGATATAGAATAGAAACATCCGTAAAATAAAATATTAATTTTGGAACTAATAGTTAATACTAGCCGTCAAAGGAATAAAAGCAAAATTATTTGCTAGGAGGGTCAAATTATGAAAAATAACAGAAAAAGTACATTATTTGTTATAGCATTATTGTTAATTGCAACGGTTACATCTTTGATTATTGGAAGTGATCTGAAGGCGACTACCACTTCCCAAAAGGCAAATGTAATAATAGGTACCGAAAAAGGAAAGGAAATTCAAGAAGATGATTTTAAATTTCCTACTATTAACTCTAAAAATCATATTATTGAGTTAATAAAAAGCAATATTGAGCTCAATGAACAATTTTATTATTCACCGACAATGAGCATGGAAGATTCAGGGGATATGCTAACTGAAAAAAGCAGTTCATTGGATACGAACACTACAGAGTTTTCAGGAACAAATAATCAGGTTGATGGTGTTGAGGAAGGGGACGTTATTCAAACAGATGGGTCGTATATTTACAAGGTAGACCAATATAAAAACATCACCATAATCAACGCAAATCCAAATAATCCACAAATAGTAAGCACTATAAAAATAGATGGAAATATGAATATTAGTGAATTGTTTCTTGCCAATGGTAAATTGATCGTTATTGCAAATTCTTATGGGTATGCATTTCCTTTAGAGGGTGAAGTGATAAGTAATAAAATAGCAATAGATGTCTCTTTCCCAAGGTATCGTGGCAATGATGAAACAAAAGTTTTAATATATTCACTGGTTGATATTTCTAAGCCTACGCTAGAAAAAGATTATTCATTTGATGGATTATATGTTTCAGGAAGAACTATTGGTTCGAGTCTATATTTTGTAACCAATAAGAACATGTATTATGACTGGTATACAATTTTAGAAGATAACAATATGGTTAAGGATGAAATGTTATTACCTAGTTACACAGATTATACAATAGATGAAAAAGTAACATTAGCGTATAAAGATATTCGCTATTTTCCAGACTTTACAGAACCAAGTTATATGATAACAGTAGGAATTGAAATGAAAAACTTGGATATTAAACCGGATGTTCAAGCATATTTAGGGACATCAGGGACAATTTATGTATCAAATACCCAATTATTCACAACGATTACAAAATATGATTTAAAAAATACAGGTACAAATTATAATACAAGCACACAAATATATCAGTATGATTTGAAGGATGGACGGATTACAGCATCTGGAAAAGGAGAAGTACAAGGAACTATAGTAAATCAATTTTCTATGGACGCTTATAAGGATTATTTTAGAATTACAACCACGACTGGATTTACTTGGGATGAAGTAAACCCCTCAAAAAACAACTTGTATATTTTAGACTCAAAAATGAAAACCGTAGGTAAAATTGAAGGATTAGCTGAAGGTGAAAGAATTTATAGCACGAGGTTTATGGGCGATAAAGTTTATATGGTAACTTTTAAACAAGTCGATCCGCTGTTTGTAATAGATGCTTCAAATCCTACTAAACCAGAAGTATTAGGATATTTAAAGATTCCTGGTTTTAGTGAATATTTACATCCAGTAGATGAAAATCATCTTTTAGGTTTTGGATACGACACGAAGGTAGAAGGTGATAGAGTTACAACAGGAGGATTAAAACTTTCATTATTTGACGTAACAAATCCACTTAAACCAATTGAAAAGCAGAATCAGATTATTGGAAACCAAGGCTCATATTCAGAATTATTATGGAATCATAAGGCATTAATGTATGCTGGTAATCAAGAACTGATGGCCTTTCCAGTACAATTAACTGGAGATAACTACAACATTGAATTTACAGGAGCTATGGTATATAGCATAAACAGTAATGGTTTTAAACAAAAGGGGAATGTTTCCCATTACAATTCAGGGACACAATACGATCAATATAAGGTTCATTGGGACTATGCTATTAATAGAATATTATATATTGAAGGGTATCTTTACACATTATCAGAAGGAAAATTGCAAGTATATGATGCCGAAACGATAGAATTCGTGTCTGAATTAACGCTATAGATATTTCATATTTATTAGAAGTTGGGGACTTTCTTCGTTAGGTTAAGATGATGCACCTCCTATATTGGGCACTATATAGTGTACAATAAGAAGAGGTGCATTAATCTTGTAGTTTAGTTTATTTATTAAAAAATTGAAATTAGAAAAAAATTATTTTAGTTGTATTCTTGAGGTATAGATAGTAAAATATATGTTGAATTAAAAATCATAGGAGATGGTAGTATGGACATAGAGCCCGAAAAGTATATTGTCATAAAAAAAATAAATAATGCTACCATTTGTAATAATTAGATTGCAATGGTAGCTCTTAAAGGAGGCCTACCATTGGAAATAAAACACTTAAAAGAGTTGATAGAAGAAAAGAAATTTTCACTCATTCAAAAGGAATTACTAGAACTTAGAGAGGCAGATATCGCAGAACTGTTAAATGAAATGGAAGCTAAAGAGGTGGTACTACTCTTTCGTCTATTGCCTAAAAATAGTGCATCAGAAGTATTTGTATATTTAGATGTAGAACGTCAAACAGAAATATCGGAATTAATTAGTGAGCATGAACTCAAAGAGATTATTGATGAGCTGTGTTTTGATGATAAAATTGATTTAATAGAAGAAGTGCCAGCAAATATAGTAAAAAAGATACTGAAGAATACTACAACAAAGGAACGTACGTTAATCAACCAATTTTTGAATTATCCTGAGGATTCAGCAGGAAGCCTTATGACAATTGAGTTTGTCGATTTAAAGAAGGAAATGACTGTCGAAAAGGCAATGGAACGCATAAGAAGAATTGGTATTAATAAAGAAACAATTTATACCTGTTATGTAACAGATACAAAAAGAAAATTAGAGGGTATCGTTACACTGAAAGAACTTGTGCTTAGCGATGTGGATAAAACGGTTGAGGAAATAATGACTGCAGAGGTTATTTCTTTCAATACCCATGACGATCAAGAGTCAATTGTAAGAAAATTTAAGAAGTATGACTTTTTGACAATGCCTGTAGTTGATTTAGAGGATAGGCTTGTTGGAATCATTACAATTGATGATGTTGTTGATGTAATAGAAGAAGAAACGACAGAAGACTTTCAAAGAATGGCTGCAATGGAACCATCCGATGAAGAATATTTATCAATACCGTCCTATCTGCTTGCTAAAAGAAGGGTTGTTTGGTTAATTATTTTAATGTTTTCTGCTATTGTTACAGAATTTATTACAAAGACGCATAGTTCTCTCACCACTGAGTTCGCTATGTTGGTGGGGGTTATGCCAATGCTGATGTCAACAGGTGGCAACACAGGGTCGCAATCTTCCACATTAATTATTCGTGGACTAACTTTAGGTAATATTAAATTTCAAGACTTTTTTAAAATTATAGCTAAAGAATTTAAAGTGGGCATCATTATTGGTATATCACTTGGAACACTTAATTTTTTGAGAATATGGCTTATAAATAATAACTTAAAGTTAGCAATAATAGTTGGACTAACGCTTGTTGGGACTGCATTAATGGCTGCATTAATTGGCGGCATACTTCCAGTTATTGCGAAGAAAATTAAGCTTGATCCTGCGATAATGGCAACGCCACTAATATCTACTATAACAGATGCAACAACATTATTAATATTTTTTACGATCTCAGCTGTAGTATTGTTATAGGGTATAAATGCACTGAGAAGATAAAGGTATTATTAGCAATATATTAACATATAATTACCTTAAAATATGCCTATTGAATTGAGCTTGCATTAAGTTTAGAAAATGTGGTACAATATGTAAGATAAAAATTGATTTATATATAATTTTAGCTTTATCATAAAGGAGGTAATTATGTTAGTATCAGGAATGGATATTTTGTTAAAGGCTCATGAAGGTGGTTATGCAGTAGGTGCTTTCAATGTAAGTAATTTAGAAATGATACAAGCAGCTATTTCTGCTGCAGAAGAAGAAAGGTCACCTATAATTCTTCAAGCAAGTCAAAGTGCAATTGCCTATGCTGGAAGTGAAGTACTAGCATTAATGGTAAGAAAAATGGCGGAACAAGCGTCTGTACCAGTTGCGCTTCATCTTGACCACGGAACAGATTGGGATGTTATTATGAAATGTCTTAGAGATGGATGGACATCAGTTATGTTTGATGGTTCTAAATATCCGCTAGAACAAAATATAGAAATAACAAATAAAATTATTGAAATAGCAAGGCCAATGGGTGTTTCGGTAGAAGCTGAATTAGGTAAAATTGGTGGAGTTGAAGATCATATTAAAGTTGAATCAAGAGACGCAACTATGACTGATCCAGACGAAGCTGAAGAGTTTGTTAAAAGAACAAATGTAGATTTCTTTGCTATTGCAATTGGTAATGCACATGGTGTATACAAAGGAGATCCAGAGTTAGATTTTGATAGATTAAAGGAAATTAAGCAAAGAGTTAATATACCAATTGTGTTACATGGCGCTTCAGGAATATCCGAAGCAGATATTAGTACAGCTGTTGCATTAGGTGTTAATAAAATCAATATTGATACAGATTTACGACAAGCTTTTCAACAAGCAATGCATAAAGTTGTTCAAGATACGCCTAACGTATATGACCCAAGAAAAATGCTAACACCAACAATTAAAGCTATAAAAGAAGTTGTAAAAACTAAAATAAGAATGTTTGGAAGCAATGGACGTGCATAAATAATCTTGCCCCCATAAATGGGGGCATTTTCACTTTTTCTATATAACTATTTGTCTTCTAATAGTACAAGACAACAATTCTATAGATATTCCACAAATAATAAACTACATATAAAAAAATACTATACTACAGGAATTCTTGTAGTTAAACAATCTGAAAAAATGATAGAGGTGAGTTTTATGAATACAGATTATTCAAAGTTTACGCTTGCAGAGCTGAGACAAGCAGCTAAGGCAATTGGTATTGTAAGCTTAACAGGATTTAAAAAATCTGAATTAATCCAGTTATTAACTAATGTTGAGGCAAAGAATCAAGAAAAACAAGCTGAGACTGAGGTGGAAGTTGAAAGTGAGCAGTCCACAGAAAAAATTGAGGAAGAAAAGACTTCCATTACATCTGTTGAAGCAAACAGTAATGATAGCAACGCTGAAAAGCAAGAAGATCAAAAAGCTGTTAAGAAAAAAAGCCATAAAGAAAGAAATGATGTTCCTTCAGACTTTGAAGGTTTAGACAGTGGTCAACGTGCCTATGGAATTTTAGAAGTATTACCTGATGGATTTGGCTTTATTCGAGGTGAGAATTATATGCCTGGAGAAAGTGATGTTTATGTATCTCCATCACAAATAAGAAGATTTAATTTGAAAACTGGGGACATGGTTAACGGTAATATCAGAGTGCCTAAAGAAAATGAAAAATTTAGAGCATTGTTGTATGTGCAGACCATTAACGGTGATACGCCTGCAAGTGCAATAAAAAGACCTAATTTTGAAGATTTGACGCCAATTTTCCCGAATGCAAGACTACGACTTGAAACAATTCCGAGTGATTATTCAACTCGTCTAATAGATTTTATTGCGCCAATAGGTAAGGGGCAAAGAGGTATGATTGTTTCACCACCTAAAGCAGGGAAAACAACCCTTCTCAAAAAAGTTGCGAATGCAATTACAATGAATTATCCAGATATACATTTATTAGTTTTGCTAATTGATGAAAGACCAGAAGAGGTAACGGATATAAGACGATCAATTGTAGGTGAAAAAGTTGAAGTTATTCATTCAACCTTTGATGAACTACCGGAGCATCACAAAAGAGTTTCAGAAATGGTGCTTGCAAGAGCAAAAAGAATGGTAGAACAAAAGAAAGATTTAGTTATTTTACTTGATAGTATTACTAGATTAGCGAGAGCATATAACTTAATAATACCACCAAGTGGAAGAACACTTTCAGGAGGTCTAGATCCAGCAGCACTTCACATGCCTAAAAAGTTTTTTGGTGCAGCAAGAAATATTGAAGAAGGTGGGAGTTTAACGATATTAGCTACTGCATTAGTGGATACTGGAAGTAAGATGGATGATGTGATTTTTGAAGAGTTCAAGGGCACAGGAAATATGGAGCTCGTTCTTGATAGAAAACTTTCAGAAAAAAGAATATTCCCTGCAATTGATGTAACGAAGTCAGGAACGAGAAGAGAAGATTTACTCTATAATAAAGAAGAGCTTGAAGCAGTTACTAAGTTAAGAAAGGTTAGTAGTAATATGAGATCAGAGGATGTAATTGATAGTATGCTTAAAGTATTTGTTAATACAGGAACCAACGAAGAATATGTCAAAAAATTATCTGAAAGTATTTTAGAGAACTACTAGAAAGAGTATTTTACTAACATTAGCTGCAAAAACACTTGCATGAACAAAAAAGATATGTTATAATGTAAAAGCTGTTTAGGGCGAAAATAAATAAATAAGTTCGACGAATGTCGACATATTATATTGAGATTATGTCGAGAAAGAGGTGAAAAATATGAAAGAAGCTATTCATCCAAAGTACAACCAAACTACGGTGAAATGTAACTGTGGTAATGAATTTGTAACAGGAACAACGAATGAATCCATTCACGTTGAAATTTGTTCAAAATGTCATCCATTTTATACTGGAACACAAAAAGCAAACGTTGCACGTGGACGTATTGATAAGTTCAATCGTAGATACGGAATTAAAGATGAACAATAACAAAGTTGAGGATTTTCCTCAACTTTTTCTTTATTCATTATAAAGCGATTTATCCTTCATTGTGTTACCAAATAGTAACACCAATTTTTAATAGAATAATATATCTTCATATGTTATAATTAAACAGTTGACTAACAATCTAAAGTTCTTGATTGAACTTAACATAAGAAATGGAATGTGATTACATGAAATATGTGGACGTAGGTGGGCAAGCAATTATTGAAGGCGTAATGATGAAAAGACAAGACGTCTATGCGATTGCTGTTAGAAAACCAGATCATGAAATAATATTAGAAAAAAAAGTATATAAAAGTTTTACAAAAAGGAATAAAATTTTTGGATTACCAATAATAAGAGGTGCTGTTGCATTCGTTGAATCCTTGGTAATGGGTATGAAAATATTAACTTATTCTGCGGAATTTTTCGAAGTAGACGGTGAAGTTGAACCAAGTAAGTTTGAAAAGAAATTTGAAAATAAATTTGGCAAGAAAAAGATGGATGATATGCTTATTTTGCTTTCAATTATCCTTGCAACGCTTCTATCTATTGGATTATTTATATTGCTTCCGCTTGGTATTTCTCAATTGCTTAAACCTATATTAGAGAGTACAAGAATGATTAACCTAGTAGATGGATTAATAAGAGTATTAATTTTGTTTGGATATATTTATTTGATTAGCTTAATGAAAGATATACAACGTGTTTTTCAATACCATGGTGCCGAGCATAAATCGATACATTGCTTGGAAAATGAAGAAGAATTAACAATTGAAAATGTTAAAAAACAGTCAAGATTACATAAAAGATGCGGTACGAACTTTTTATTTGTTGTTGTAATTATAAGTGTAGTAGTATTAACTTTGTTTAATGTAGATACATTCTTTTTAAGATTAGGTATTAGGCTTATAATGCTTCCATTTATAGCTGGATTATCTTATGAAGTAATTAAATTATTAGGAAAGAACGACAATGTTTTTTCAGATATTGTTAGCTTTCCGGGTTTATGTTTGCAAAAAATTACTACGAGTGAACCCGACGATGAGCAAATAGAAGTTGCAATTGCTGCTTTAAAGGGAGCACTTGAAGGATAATGACTAGGACGATTAATCATGTACTACAAGAGGGAACAAACCTTCTCAAGGCTGAAAGCAAAGAAAATGCGCAATTAGATGCAAGGTTATTGCTTTCTAACATATTGAACTATAATAGGGTGGAATTAATTATAAACAAGGACAAAGAGATTGATAAAATTGTTTATGATGAATATATGAGCGCTATTAAATCGAGAGTAAAAGGAGTTCCGTTACAACACATTACCTGTGAGCAAGAATTTATGGGGCTACCTTTTAAAGTGAATGCGTACACGTTGATTCCAAGACGAGAAACAGAAGAGTTAGTCGAGCTTGCATTAAGTCTACTTGATAAAGATCATAATCAATTGATTATGGATATAGGTACCGGGAGTGGTTGTATACCAATCTCTCTAGCAAGTTATAATGAAAAGGTTAATTGCATTGGAATAGATCTTTCACAGGAAGCATTAAAAGTAGCAAAATTGAATGGGCAAATAAATGCTGTTGCGGACAGGATTACATGGATTATAAGTAATTTATTTAATAGTATTGGAGAAGAATATGTAGAAACGGTTGATATGTTAATTTCTAATCCACCCTATATCAAAACAGAGGATATTAACTCACTCATGACAGAAGTGAGAGATTTTGAACCTCATATGGCTTTAGATGGGGGAAAAGACGGTCTTGATTTTTATAGAGTGATATGTAGAAATAGTAAAAAATATTTAAAATGTGGTGGCTTCATCATTTTTGAGATTGGCTATGACCAAAAAAATGCGGTCATATCTCTCCTGGAAAAAAATGATTTTATAGATATACAGTATAAGAAAGATTTATCAGGAAAAGATCGCATAGTTTATGCAAGAAAAAAAGGAACACAGCAATCAATAATTAGTTCTAGAGGTGAATTAGATTATGTTAAATAAAATTGAAGGTATTGTTGATAGATTTAATGATGTTGCAGATATGATCAATGATGCAGACATCATTGCAGATCAAGAAAGATGGATCAAGCTAATGAAAGAGCATAGTGACTTGCTACCTCTTGTTGAAAAGTTTATGGAATATAAGTCCACACAAGAGACGATTAAAGAGAGCATAACTATGCTTGAAGAAGAATCAGATGAAGAAATTAGAGATATGGCAAAGGAAGAACTTACAAATGCAAAGGAAAGGCTTGTCATCTTAGAAGACGCGCTTAAAGTGCTTTTATTACCAAAGGATCCAAATGATGATAAAAATGTTTTTATTGAGATACGTGGTGGTGCCGGTGGCGATGAAGCCGCATTATTCGCTGCTGAGCTCTTTAGAATGTATTCTAGATATGCAGAAAGAAATAAGTGGAAGGTTGAAACCGTTAACATTAATGAAAATGGACTCGGTGGATTTAAAGAAGCAATATTTATGATACAAGGCAAAGGTGCCTTTTCTAAGCTTAAATACGAAAGTGGTGTGCATCGAGTACAAAGGGTCCCAGTTACAGAATCTGGAGGAAGAATACACACTTCTACAGTAACCGTAGCAGTTTTACCTGAAGTCGAAGATGTTGAGGTTGAATTGGATATGAATGATATTCGTGTTGATGTGTTTAGGTCTTCTGGTAATGGTGGACAGTGTGTAAATACAACTGATTCGGCCGTTAGAATAACACATATGCCATCTGGAATTGTCATTTCATGTCAAGATGAGAAATCACAACTTAAAAATAAAGATAAAGCATTAAAGGTATTAAGAGCTAGATTATATGAACAAGAATTAGCTAAACAACAAGCATCAGTAGCTCAAGATAGAAAGAGTCAAGTAGGTACAGGTGATCGTAGTGAAAAAATAAGAACTTATAATTTTCCTCAAGGGCGACTAACAGATCATAGAATCAAACTAACAATTCATCGATTAGATTCTGTGTTAGATGGAGATATTGAAGAAATTATTGATAGTCTAAATACTGCAGATCAGACAGAACGATTAAAAAACATTGAATAAGATAGATATGAATAAGCAATGAAATGATAAAAACCCCCTAAAAATTTTTTAGGGGTTTTTTTGGTGATTTAAATCACCGAATTATTACTAAATATGGGTTATTATATAGATAAAAGTTAATGAATTAGAGCTGTACAACTTAGAAACAATAAAAAAGGAGATAAAGAATATGGCTGATATGGATAGTTTGGATAAGCAACATGTTATGATACGTGATTACGTAAAGGATATTATAGAAATAGTTGGAAAGAATGATTTGGACAATACTGCAAGTGAAGTAGCAAAAATAATTAGTACTTTATCAGGTAGATTAAAGATACATCTTCAAACAGAGGATAAGTTTTTATATCCTAAATTATTAACAGATAATAATGCAGAGATAAGAAAAACGACCGAATTATATATTAAGGAAATGGGGAATATCAGTACAGAATTTGAGAATTATAAAAATCAATTTAATACTAGAAGTAAAATTTGTGCAGATATTGAGAATTTCAAGAAACAGACAAAGTTAATTTTTCAAGTTCTAGGAAAACGATTGGATCAAGAAGATGGGCATTTATATCCTATGATTAGAAAGCAAGTTTAGTAAAAAAAGAAATGGAGGATTAAAATAATGAGTTTATTTTTAGGTAAAATACATTATCTACTGTACAATAAAATTCTTTGGTTTGAAAGTATTGAAGATAGAATCATAGAAAATGTGAAAGATCAAAATATTTCTATTGAAGGACTTATAAAACATATTAATGAGCACTTCGGTGCGCCATTAGGCAACAAACCATTGGAGGAAGTAATTGATACAACGAATATACATGGCTGGTTACAACAAACAATTGAAAATACAGAACTCAGACATGCAGCATTAATTACAGAACTATTAAATTGGAATCCTAAGTACAAAAGGGAACTAATAAAAATATTTGCTGAGCAAGGAAAGGTTGCTGCTAAAGAATATACAAAGGAAGTCAGTGCACATACAGCAGATGCTATTTACCAAGCACTTAACGAATATATTTTAGAGGGTATGCCTTGTGATCGTGTAAACGAAGTAGTTATGAGTAGTGAATCCGAATTTGCTTGGGTGACAACGACTTGTTTACATAGTCGGAATTGGGAGAAGGTTAGTGGTGATGTGAATAATTTTTATACACTAAGAGAATCATGGATTAGCGCTTTTGTAAGTACACTTAATCCTAATTATGAATATAAAAAACAACAAGACGGCATGAACAGAATTGTTAAAAAAGCATAGAAAAAAATGATAAGATCTCCTGAAGGCAAATCATAGGAGGTCTTTTTAGGTCAGAGATAATATATAGTGTTTTACTGTGTATGAAAGGTTGACATTAGGAAAGGATAAGGATATCATTATGGAAATAACAAACTATGTAAATAGAGGAGGTAAATATGCTAGAAGAGATTATGTTAGAAAAAAAGAAATGGGTAGTTGTAGGAGCTAATCAAAATCCGGAAAAGTTCGGGAATATGATTTATAAAAAATTAAAATTGAGAGGATATGAAGTGGTTCCAGTTAATCCTTTTTTTGATACAATTGAAGGGGACCCTTGTTATAAGAACTTATCATCTATACCAGAAAAACCTGAAGTTATTGACATGGTTGTAGGGCCTGATAAAGCAAAAGCAGTTATTGAAGAAGCAGCCATATTAGGTATTGAATATATTTGGTTCCAACCAGGTACTTATAATGATGAGGTACTAGAATTAGTAAAGAATCTTGGTATTAAGTCAGTAAAAGCCTGCGTGCTTGTTGCAACCAGATAGACCAACCTAAACTTAATAATTCGAATAAACGATAATAAAAATGCCTATACTAATACTCTAGCAATACTTGGGAATTATAGATATGAATATATCTATGATCTTATTATTTTAAAAGGAGTTTTAGTATGGCAAAAATTATGAAAACTATGGAAGGAAACGAAGCGGCTGCTTATGTGTCGTATGCCTTTACTGAGGTTGCCGCTATATACCCCATAACGCCCTCTTCGCCTATGGCAGAGCTGGTAGATTTGTGGTCATCGCAAGGCAAGAAGAATTTATTCGAACAAGAAGTTAAGGTAGTGGAAATGCAATCAGAAGCTGGCGCCGCAGGCACCATGCATGGATCCCTTCAGGGGGGCGCATTGACAACTACATATACGGCATCACAAGGTTTGTTGCTAATGATACCGAATATGTATAAGATGGCAGGTGAGCAATTACCTGGTGTTTTGCATGTGAGCGCACGAGCGATTGCGACCCATGCTCTTTCCATTTTTGGGGATCATCAAGATGTAATGGCTACAAGGCAAACGGGCGTCGCTATGCTGGCTTCTAATAGTGTACAAGAGGTAATGGACTTAAGTGGTGTTGCCCATTTGTCAGCAATTCGGGCTAGTATGCCATTTTTGCATTTTTTTGATGGTTTCAGAACGTCCCATGAAGTTAAAAAAGTTGAGGTAATAGACTACGAAGATTTAAGAAGATTATTAGATGAAAGTGAAATCGAACGTTTTAGAAATGCTTCACTTAACCCAGAGAGGCCGGTTCTTAGAGGAACCGCTCAAAATCCTGATATTTATTTTCAAGGTAGAGAAGCCGCCAATCCTTATTTTGAAATTATACCAGACATCGTTGATATGTATATGAGAGAAATTAACGTAATTACAGGAAGAAACTATCATCCATTCGATTATTACGGAGCAGAAGATTCAGAGTATATTGTCATCGCAATGGGTTCTGTTTGTGACACAATAGAAGAAGTCATTGATGTATTACTTCAAAAAGGTCAAAAAGTAGGATTGATTAAAGTAAGACTGTATCGACCCTTTTCAGAAAAGTACTTCTTTAATGTATTACCAAATAGTGTTAAGAAGATTGCAGTATTGGATAGAACGAAAGAGCCGGGGGCACAAGGAGAACCTCTTTATCAAGACGTTAGGTCTATGTTTTATGATCGAGATAATCGCCCTATTATTATTGGTGGACGATATGGTTTAGGCTCAAAGGATACTACGCCAGCTCAAATCATTGCAGTATTTAATAATCTAAAAAATGGGTTTCCTAAAAGTAATTTCACCATAGGTATTGAAGACGATGTTACGTTCACTTCGCTACCAATTTTTGATGCACCAGATACATCACCAGAAGGTACCATCCAATGTAAGTTTTGGGGTTTAGGTTCTGATGGAACGGTAGGTGCAAATAAGATGGCTATCAAAATTATTGGAGATCATACTGATTTATATGCCCAGGGTTATTTTGACTACGATAGTAAAAAATCTGGTGGTACTACAATATCTTATTTAAGGTTTGGAAAGAATGAGATTAAATCATCATATTTAGTATATAATCCAGGTTATATTGCTTGCCATAATAAATCCTACGTGAATCATTATGACTTACTAAAAGGTATAAAAGAACATGGTACCTTTGTTCTAAATTGTCCTTGGAAGGCTGAGGAGTTAGAAGAAAAACTAAATGGAGCAATGAAAAGAGAATTGGCTATTAAACAAGTTCATTTTTATATTATAGATGCTGTTGGGCTCGCTGGTGAAATTGGACTTGGTGGCCGTATTAATATGATAATGCAAGCTGTCTTTTTCAAGCTCGCACAAGTTATTCCTATAGATGAAGCTGTTCAGTATTTAAAAGCTTCAATTAAAAAAGTCTATGGACAAAAAGGACAAAAAGTTGTAGATATGAACAAAATGGCTGTTGATAAAGGGCTAGAGGGACTTGTGAAAGTCAACGTACCAGAAAGCTGGGCAGATGCGGTAGATGAAATCATTCCATTAATGGGCGATGAACCAGAATTTGTAAGGCGTATTCAGCGACCAATGGCGGATCTAGATGGTTATGATTTACCAGTTAGTGCTTTTCGTGGTATGGAAGATGGCACTTTTCCGTTGGGAACAACCGCCTATGAAAAGAGGGGCATCGCAGTCATGGTCCCAGAGTGGCAAACAGAAAAATGTATACAATGTAATCAATGTGCATATATTTGTCCACATGCTGTTATTCGCCCTTTCTTATTAAATGATGAAGAAAAACAAGGGGCGCCTAAAACTTTTGAAACAAAAGAGTCCAAAGGGAAAGAAGTAGAAGGTTACCATTATCGTATTCAAATATCACCTTTAGATTGTACAGGATGTGGTAACTGTGCAGATATTTGTCCTGCACCAGGCAAAGCATTGGTTATGGTAAATGCTGAAGAAGAGATTCCACAGCAAATTCCTAACTGGGAGTATGTAGCAAAACATGTTACGTATAAAGATCAGTTAATGAGTAAAAAGGGTGTTAAAGGCAGTCAATTTGCTAAGCCGTTATTAGAATATTCAGGGGCTTGTGCGGGTTGTGGTGAGACGGCTTATCTCAAGTATGTAACACAACTTTTTGGTGATCGGATGATAATCGCCAATGCAACAGGCTGTTCTTCAATTTGGGGTGCTAGTGCCCCTTCTATACCCTATACGACAAGTAAGGAAGGTAAAGGTCCTGCATGGGGAAACTCTCTATTTGAAGATAATGCAGAATATGGTTATGGAATATATATAGGGAATAAACAGGTAAGAGAAAAGCTTAAAGTATTAATGACTAAGGCAATAGAGTCGAGTGAAGATGAAAACTGTAAGAAAGCTTTTGTGCAATGGATTGAAAACATGGACAATGGAGAGACTTCAAGAGAGACTTCAAATCAGGTACTTCAAGCTATACAGAGGGTCAATAATAATGACAGTATAGTTCATAGAGAGATATTAAAGAAAAAAGACTACTTGATTAAACCTTCTGGTTGGATTGTCGGTGGGGATGGTTGGGCATATGATATCGGTTACGGTGGTTTAGATCATGTAATTGCATCAGGAGATGATGTGAATATACTGGTATTTGATACTGAAATATATTCTAATACCGGAGGTCAAGCATCAAAATCAACGCCAACTGCAGCTGTAGCTAAATTTGCCTCCTCGGGCAAAAAGATCAGAAAAAAAGATTTGGGTATGATGGCTATGAGTTATGGATATGTTTATGTGGCTCAAGTATCTATGGGCGCAAATATGAACCATACAGCTAAGGTACTAGCAGAAGCAGAAAGTTATAAAGGACCTTCGTTGATTATTTGCTATGCGCCATGTATTAACCATGGTATAAGAAGTGGCATGGGGACATCGGTAAAACAAGAAAAAGAAGCTGTGGAATCTGGTTACTGGCATCTTTATCGATATGATCCAAGATTAAAGGAACAAAATAAAAATCCATTTACCCTAGATTCTAAAGAGCCAAGTAAATCTTTTAAGGAATTTCTTCTTACGGAGTTAAGATATGCGCAAATTAAAAATACCTTCCCAGATATTGCAGAAGAACTATTTCAAAAAGCAGAACAGGATGCAAAGGAAAGATATGATACGTATAAAAGGTTAGCAGAAATGATTTATTAACACATGCATAAGGCTGGGTACGTACTTCTTGCCATATCAAAGATATGACACGGAGCACGCTCCCAGCCTTGTTCTTTATCCAGTAGGAAACTTTCATGAAATATATTCACCAACTTGAATGAAAATGAAACATGAAAGTTTCGACGTCACATATCAAGTTTATTTTCGTAGGAAAGTTCTACTTTCCTACGAAGCCATCGCGCTTTTTATTTTTCGTTTTCTTCAACCCAATCTTTGGCTCGATCAACGGCTTCTTGACTTGGAATGGGTACTCTTGATTCTGGTTGTACTTTTTCGATATCAGCCCAAGCAGCAGTTTGATGATTTTCGATGGGGTTTTTGTTGTCGATACTATGTGTTTTATTAATCTTCATATTATCACCTCGCATATAGTATAAGCAAGTTTGAAAAATATTATGAATATTTCACTTAAAAATATAAATGGTAAAAGTACTTTGTTAGAATATTTTAAAAGCTGATGGGCAAGTTATGTTGTTGTATTTTGCATGGACTGATGATAGAGCTGTTTATTAGCATACATTTCTTGATCTGCTTTATTTAATGCAATTTCAGGGGTTTCCAAACCATTAAATCGAATGTAATAGCCTAAAGAAGGGACAGGTCCTTTTATGAAAGTTTGATTTTCTAAAGGTATGGTTGAAGCATTACACGCAGCCTTTATTTGTGCTATGAGCTTAAGCGTATCTTTTGTATCATAACCTTCTAAGAATATAAAGAATTCATCTCCACCCATGCGCATAATACTTTCATGGGGGATAAAGCTTTTAAGAATGCCAGCAAAAGATTGTAGTAGAACATCGCCAATCTGATGTCCATATGTATCATTGGTTGATTTAAGATGGTTTAAATCAATCATGATAAAGCTTTGAGGATAGAAATATTCAGACATTTTCTTTTCTAAAGAATTAAAGTATAAACGATTGTATAATCCAGTAAGTGCATCTGTATAAATTAGGTGTTCTCGTTCTTTTAGCATTCGCGTTTTAGCTTTTTGCACAATGAACTCTTTAAAAAGTTTTACGAGAGATACAATTACAATTAGCAATATAGCCAAACTATATAGTAGAAGATTAGACAATTTTGTATTTTGTACATTTTTTAGAATTGGTGCATTTTGAATACCTTCATATTTTGCTTTTTCATAATCGATAAGTGGGATTGATTTATTAAATATGGAAACAAATTCGTTGTGTTTTTTTTGTGCGCCAAAATATAGTAAAGAATCAGAAGATGTCGTACCTTTTTTAACGATTTGGTTATAACCCAATCCCTCAATATAGTATTCTGCTACAGAAGGATTTTCAAGAAAATAATCAGCCTCTTGCTTTTTTATAACAGACATCGTTTCTTTAATATCTTTTGTAAAAATGATTTCAACATTTTTTAGATTTTTCTCTAACAGCTCTTCATGCCAAAAGCCATCAATTACAGCAACCTTGCAGCCTTCTAAGCCATATATATCGTATACTGTAGGGGCAGCCTTTAAACCATAAATAGCATCTCGTTCGTAACTAAAAGGTGCAGTAAAGTCAAATAGCAATTTTCTATCGTCAGTCTTAGCCATATTTAAAATATCTATTTCGTCATTTAAAACCATATGGTATAGACTATCAAAGGGCATTGGAACACATTCAATTTCAAGACCCACCATATTTGTAAATGCTGTTAAAAATTCTCCTGCGATACCAGTATATCTATTGTTAGTGTAATGGTCTATTGGCAAATAATCCGTAGCAATGCCAACTTTAATAGAAGGATTATTTTGAAGCCATAAGCGTTCCTGTGGTGTTAATTTAAGTATTTTGTGCATATAAGTTACTCTTGCGTTTTGGATAGATTCTTCAATGCTTTTTGATCTGCTGAGTATAATTTTATTAAGAAGATCTGTTATTATTTGATTTTCTATTTTTGTAGAAAAGGTCATTTCAGAATATATATTTTTTAATTCTGCAATGGTTTGAACCTCTGGGAATTCATATAGAGATTCATAGACTATTTCACTACCTGAAGTAATGAAACCATTTATTTTACCATTGAGCATATTAGATATCGCTGTTTTTTGGTTAGGATAATCTACTTGATGGTAGTTTATATTAGGATAATTGTCTTTAAACACATCTATTACCATGTCTCCTTCGATAAATCCTATATTTTCATCTTCTAGATCCCCTATTGTTTGGACATGTCCATCCCGAAGACTTAATATAACATAGGGATAATGATGAACACTTTTTGTAAAAGCCATTATTTTAAGACGTTCTTCAGTTGGGTTTGCACCAAAAAGAATATCAATGGAACCATTAAATAGCCCATCATATGCATCTCCCCAATTTTTACTATCATCAATTTTAATGGTTAACCCTGTTTCATTTTCTAGGATTTTCACAATATCGATTAAATACCCATGTAAATTTCCATCATATTCAAAGAAGTCCATACCTGCATAAGGCGCTAATCCAACTTGCAAAACTTTATTTTTATGTGAATCTATCCATAGTTGTTCCTCAGGACTAAATTTAGTTACTACCGAAGCACCATTAGAAATAGTTAATATAACAGTTGAAAACACAAAAGAAAAGAATATAGTTAGAAACAATCTTCTGGACATATTGACACCTCTGTATTAAGGATTTTACAATAGCTATTATACTCCTTTTTATTATCTATTTCAACAAAATACGGGTTTTTAGAACGTTAATAAAAAAAGAAGTGTATTTTGTCGCAAATCATGGTAAAATAATAGCATATTATAAGTAAAAAGATAGAATCTTAAGGGGCGATCAAATGGAATACTCAGATGGATTTGAAATACAACAAAATCTAATTGAAAATGAAAAAAGATGGAACATTGCACAAAAAATAGCTCATATTGGCCATTGGGATTACGATTTAGGGACACGTCAATTTTGGGGCTCTGAAGGTGCATTTGACTTGTTAGGAATAAAGAGAGATCGGGATACATCATATATCCCTTTTAATTACATTATTAGACAGATCAGTCCTTGTGATCGAAATAAGATGAAAGAAATGTATCGATATTTGTTAGAGCATAACAATCATTATGATGTAGAGTTTCAATATCAAAGAGAAGAGGATAGTGAGATTAGAACAATGCATTCTGTTGCGGAATTGTTCTGGGATGTGAATGGGAAACCCCTCAAGATTATTGGTGTAGTTCAAGATATAACAGAAAGAATTATATATGAAAATAAATTAAAAAATAAAAATGAAGAACTCAATGCATTATATGAAGAGATATTTGCTGCCGATGAAGAATTAAAGCAACAGCTAGACGAAACGAATAAACATAAAGAATGGTTAGCGTTAAGTGAAACAAGATATAGAACACTTGTAGATAATTCAAGTGATTGCATCTATAGCTGTGATTTAGATGGCGTCTTTACTGCAGTAAATGAAGCATTCTGTTTATTAGTCAATGCAAGAAGAGAAGATATTATCGGTAATAAGATGAAGGATTTTATAATATTAAGTGAAGGTGAGCGTATTGACAAATGGAATAATACAGTAATGCATGTACTACATAAAAAAAAGACATTAATGTATGAAAGTCATGTAATGACAACAGAGGGAATAAGTTATTATAATATAACCATTTCTCCAATATTGGATTTCAAAAAAGAAGTTATAGGTATAACGGGATCCAATCATGATATTACCGCGATCAAGCTCAATGAGAATAAAATAAAACATTTGGCCTATCATGATCCACTTACTGATTTACCCAATAGAACATTATTTTTTGATCGACTTAAAAATGCAATAGATAGGTCCCGTAGGTCAAAAACTAAAATTGCAGTTTTGTTCTTTGATATGGATAACTTTAAGCGAATCAATGATACGTTAGGTCATTCTATAGGAGATGAGCTTTTAGTTGAAACAGCAAAGCGAATAGCAGCTTGTATGCGTGAATATGATACGGTTGCGCGGTTAAGCGGGGATGAGTTTGCGGTTCTTTTACAAAACATTGAGAAAGTAGAAGACATGTTATCAATTGTACAAAGAATACAGCAAAAATTTAACGTTCCATTTTATTTATCAGAAAACACCATTGACCTCACGACAAGCATTGGAATTGCAATGTATCCAGAAGATGGTGATACGCCGGAAGACCTTTTGAAAAATGCTGACACGGCAATGTACAAAGCAAAAGAACAAGGTAGAAATAAATATTTGTTTTTCCATTTTACAATGAAAGAAGAAATTATTAGAAAGATAAAAATTGAAAAATTATTTAAAAAGGCGATTCAACATCATGAATTTGTATTACATTATCAACCCCAATATGTTACAAAGGGCAAAATACTTCGAGGCTTTGAAGCATTAATTAGATGGAATAGCCCTGAACTTGGTTTTATTGGTCCAGATGACTTCATTTCTATTGCAGAAGAAAGCGGACAAATTGTTATTATTGGTGAATGGGTAATACAAGAAGCATGCTATATGATTAAAAAAATGAATGAAAGATATCAAACTGATCTCATTATTTCCATCAATATATCGTTACTGCAAATACGACAAAAGGACTTTGACCAAATGGTTCTAGGTTATATTCATGACTATCAAATACAACCTCACAATATTGAACTAGAAGTTACAGAAAGTCTTTTTATTGATAATTATGATACAGCACTTCATGCTTTAAAAAATTTAAAACAGGCGGGTGTTGGAATTGCTTTGGATGATTTTGGAACAGGCTATTCTTCTCTAAGTTATTTGAAGAAGTTACCGATTAATTTGCTTAAAATTGACCAAGCCTTTGTAAAGGAAATTGATCCTATTAATCCTCAAAATGACTTAACAGAACCTATTATCTCCTTAGTTCACAAGCTTGGAATAGAAACAATGGCAGAAGGTGTAGAAACAGAAGAACAATTAAATTATTTAATTGAGGCAAAATGTGATTATTTACAAGGCTTTTATTTAGGAAGACCGGTCCCTGAACAAGAAGCAGAAGAATTTATTAAGAAACTAGTTCTCTAAATAAAAAGAAACATTATGGACATAATAATAGTATTCTACCCAGAAAGGAAGATGAGGATGGAGAGGAATAAAAATTTTTCTAAACCCTATATGGGCGACCTTACTTCCCAGCAAATTGGGAATATGGCAAAAAGCGGGCAATTAGGCGGAGAAATGGTTAAACGTATGATAAAATATGAAGAAAATGAACTGATGAATAGCTATAATGAAAAGAAAAATGAATGATTTTACAAGGGATAAGGGATGATTTATTGATTATCCCTTGTAAAATTTATTATCAAAAGCTCAACTAGCAAAAAATTTCGAACATTTGACCTCTTTTTGAAATAGATAGAATATTTTTGTTTTCAAGATAACCATCAGTACTTAATTGATTAAATATGCTGTATTGATCTCCAAAATGCATAGGAATAACTGTACAATGCTCAGGCATAATTTTATCAATAAAGTATTTAAGGGATAGGTAATAGTTGAATTTAAGCCTTGGATCAACAGGAATGAAGGCGATGTCTAGCGGTAAATTTTTTAGTCTGCCAATTTCGGATTTATATGTTTGTTCAATGCCTTCTTTCCATTCGTCACTTTCATCTTCCCAACACCACCAATTTAAGTCGCCAGAATGAAAAAGATTGACGTCATTAACTTGAACATAGAAAGAAATTCCTTCATCATTTGATTTAAGCGTTAATATTCTTAAATCATCAATTAAGCAGTCTTGATGAGACTCGAAAAAATGCACATTATTACAAAGCGCATCTTTAATATCATTAGATAAAAGATAAGTAATGCTATGAGCAATATTGAGTTGCTCCCATGAATAGATAACTTTATTATAATGATCGTGATGCTTATGGGTAACAAAAACATATACATCTAAATCTTTAAGATCATCAGGTCGAATAACACCACTATTTAGGTTTTCATCTAGGTCATAAGGGATATCGTTGTAATAATCAAAAATCAATAACTTTTCGTTAATCTTCACTGCAAAGCCACTATTATAAAGGTACCATATTTTTATGTTTTTCATCATTATTTTCTTGCAGATCTATCTGCAGGAATTATTTCAACCCAAAAACCATCCGGATCGGAAATGAAATATATACCCATTTTTTCATTTTCATAGCAAATACATCCGTTTTTTTTGTGTAGGGCATATGCAGCTTCGTAATCATCTACAATGAAAGCCAAATGAATTTCATTGTCTCCTAACTTATAAGGTTCTTGCCACTGGCTATACCAAGTTAACTCAAGCTTGTGGACTGTTTCACCATCACTAAGGAATACTATTATATAACTTCCATCCTCAGCTTTCTTGCGCCTAGTTTCTATAAGACCTAAATTTTCTTTGTAAAAAGCAATGCTTTTTTCTAAGTCAAGCACACTAATATTATTATGGGCAAATGTGAATTTCATGTGATTCCTCCTTAAATTGTATTTTCTTTACTTTATTATAGCATTACCAAAAATTACTATCAATTGATACTTGCAAGAAATAATAAAATTTGGTAGTATTTTCTTATGGAAAATAGAGAAATCACGAACTGTATAGGTTGCAATTACTATTATATAACTTGGGATAAAACATTTCCTAAAGGTTGCAAGTATTTTGGATTTAAATCAAATAAAATGCCATGTATCGTTGTAAAGGAAAGTGCTGGAGGGTGGTGTAATGTATATACCCCTAAGAAACTTAAATAAAAATGAAGATTATGATCTTTTCTTTTTAACATAAGATTTTTCATACCGTTTTAGATCCTTCATAAAAAGAATCATACATCCAGCACTTGTACTTTGGGCAAGCGGTAAAGAACACAAAGTTAATTTGAAAAAGCGGATTTTCATAGGTTTTACATCGAGGTATTCTCGATCAATTCGCAATGCAATTCTTGCATTGTATTCTAAGTAGCTTTTAACGTCCTTAAGAACGATAGGAGGATCAATGGAACGGTATTCTCGTACGAGGTCAAAGGTGTATTTGACAAAATTTTCGTAACTTCTATGATTATCTAGAAGTCGTATTCTTACATGTTGAGGTATAGTAAGATCTTGTATTATGTGTATACATGCACCAAAATAGAACATTGCTCTAGCGTAGTCTTTTATTATATAAGAGTAAAGTGCGTGGTCATAATAGCGCTCTGCCAAGTCTAAGGCATGACTGTGACCAAACAAACCTTTTCCATGTTTGGGGTTGTAAAAATGACTACTGCTTTTAAAGTTTTGGTCTGCCCACACGGAACCTAGCTGAATTGGTTTTATGTGTTTTTTCATGAGTTTATATTCATCCTTATAATTATATTCTCTTAAAAGACGTAAGGCTTGAATATTATTAAATAGATGTACTTGGCATTCTGTATGAATAATCATTTTTTTAATAGGATTAATAAGTGAAAATAATATCCTCATACTATTTCCATAAAAGAGTTCAAATTTCAATGATAAGCTACCTCCCATAGTTGTTATTAAGTTAGTTTCTCCAAGAGGATACAAATTAATCAAAAAAAACATTGATTATTCGTCATAAAAAGTATATTATAAGGATGATACTTTGAATATCAAAGTAATAAAAGGATAGATAATTGAGAGGTGTAAGATGATAGTAAAACCGAAAGTTAAAGGCTTTATTTGCACGACCGCTCATCCCACTGGATGTGCTCAAAATGTTAGGGAACAAGTAGACTACGTGAAAAGAATGGGTGCTTTTGATGGACCTAAGCGCGCACTAATTATAGGAGCTTCAACAGGATTTGGTTTAGCGTCAAGAATTTCTGCTTCATTTGGATCAGGCGCTGCAACAATAGGCGTTTCCTATGAGAAGCTACCAACAGAAAAGAAAACAGCTACGCCAGGTTGGTATAATACAGTTGCTTTTGATAAGCTTGCTCATGATGAGGGGCTATATTCAAAGAGTATTAATGGAGATGCTTTTTCAAATGAAGTTAAGAAAGCTACCATTGAACTAATCAAAAAAGATTTAGGAAAAATTGATTTAATAATTTATAGTATTGCTTCTCCAAGAAGAACAGATCCTATGACAGGGATAACTCATAGTTCAGTGTTGAAGCCGACGAAAGAATCATATAGCAATAAAACGATAGATTTCATTACTGGTGCCATGTCACAGGTAACAATTGAGCCCGCTAAAGAGGAGGAAATAAATAATACGGTTAAGGTAATGGGTGGAGAAGATTGGAAGCTGTGGTTAGAAGCACTCGACAAAGAAGATCTACTAGAAGAGGGTGCCATAACAATTGCTTATTCTTACATTGGTCCAGAACTTACATTTCCGGTATATAGAGATGGTAGTATTGGTAGAGCCAAGGAGCACCTTGAAGCTACTGCCCATGAATTAACAGACCAATTGCAAAATAAAGGTGTAAAAGCTTATGTTTCTGTAAATAAGGCACTTGTTACTCAAGCAAGCTCAGCTATTCCCGTTGTTCCATTGTATATTTCAATTCTATATAAAATCATGAAGGAAAAGGATATACATGAAGGTTGTATCGAGCAGATGTATAGGATGTATAAGGATAAGATTTATATCCCATTGATAGAATCAGATGCTAAGGGTAGAATACGACTTGACGATTGGGAGATGAGACAAGATGTTCAAGCAGAGGTAGATAAGATATGGAATATTGTTTCGGAAGACAATAAGAACAGATATATTGATCTTGATGGGTATAGTCAAGAATTTTATAAGTTATTTGGATTCGGTATAGATGGTGTAGATTATGATGAAGATGTGGATATAATATAGATAAATAAATTACTTAGGAGAGATGTAGATGGCTATTCTAATTACAGGTGGAACCGGGTATATAGGTTCTCATACAGTTATAGAATTATTAAATCAAGGTTATGAAGTTGTCGTTGTTGACAACTTTTCAAATAGTAAACCAGAGGTAATAAAAAGAATAGAAGAGATAAGTGGCAAGAAGTTTAGTTTCTATAAGGTTGATTTGTTGGATTACATAGGACTTGAAAAGGTTTTTAAGGAAAATAACATTTCCAAAGTTATTCATTTTGCTGGATTAAAGGCAGTTGGGGAATCGGTATCAATCCCACTAAAGTATTATTATAATAACATTACTGGTACATTAATATTATGTGAATTAATGTCAAAATATGGTGTTAAAAAGCTTGTTTTTAGTTCATCAGCAACTGTATATGGAATGAATAATGTATCACCTTTAACAGAGGATTTGCCACTCAGTACAACCAATCCGTATGGTAGTACGAAACTAATGATTGAGCGTATATTAAATGATTTGGTTGTGTCAGACCCAGAATGGGGTATAGTAATATTACGGTACTTTAACCCTATTGGCGCCCATGAGAGTGGAAGAATTGGGGAAGACCCCAATGGAATTCCTAATAATTTAATGCCTTATATAACGCAAGTTGCAGTGGGGAAGAGAGCAGCCCTAAGTATTTTTGGTAACGATTATGAAACCTCAGATGGTACTGGAGTTCGGGATTATATTCATGTTGTAGATCTAGCAAAGGGCCATTTAAAAGCTTTAGAAAAAGTAAAAAGTGAAAAAGGCGTCATGGTATATAATCTTGGAACAGGCATTGGATATAGTGTTTTAGATGTTGTTAAAGCTTTTGAGAAAGCAACCAATATGACGATTTTATATAACATTGTTGATAAACGTAGTGGAGATGTTGATCGTTGTTTTGCAGATGCTTCAAAGGCTTTAAAAGAGTTAGATTGGAAGTGTGAAAAGAATCTAGAGGATATGTGTAGAGATTCTTGGAAGTGGCAAGTGAGCAATCCGAATGGATATAAAGAAAACTAAATAACGCTTATAATAGTATTATGCACGATTGAAAGGGCGGAATCTTTCAATCGTGTTTTTTTAATCTAAAGAAAGAAGTTCTCCATACTTTAGCCCGTCAGTGGGTGTGACACCCAAAGCTTCTTGCTTTTCAACACTTATTGACATATAAACTTATAATACGATATTTAAATATTATATTAGACAATTTATAAAATAACACATAAAACATAAATAATAAAATTAATAATTACAATATTATTGACAAATCCAAACGCTAAAGGTAGAATGAAAGATGATAAATATTTGTGTTTGCTAAAGAAAATATAGGGTGGGGGGAATGAAATGTATACGTATTTACTCGATTCAATGGATGAGTATTATAGTTATTATGGTTCTATAAGAATGTGCGTTGTTGGAATTGGATTTATTGCAAATGGTTTAATAATTGAAATGTCAAGAATGCACAAGGCGTTTTTTTTTCCAGCAGTTGTAGTATATAGAGATATTGATAAGCTATATCGTTGTATAGAACATTGTGAACGAGATTATAAGATTAGAGTTTGTAGTACGAAAGAAGAAGTAAGATTAGCAGGAACACATGGTGAAATAGCAGCGGTTAAGGATTTTAGATTGGCGTATGAAACCAAGTTAGATATTGTAGTAGATTTAACTGGAGATGCAGCGTATGGAGCAGAAATAGCACATGAGGCCATTTTACATAAGGTTAACATTGTTGCGAGTCCAGAAATCGATATTTGTTTAGGTGATTATTTTTCAACACTGGCGAGTGAGAATAACATTATATATTCTGGGTTTTCAGGAGATGAACCAGGTGAAATCCGAAACCTTTATAGCTATGTAAAAATGACAGCATTAGATATTATTGCAGTCGGAAAATTTAAAAACTATATTAACAAATATGCAAATCCTACATCGGTTAAGAAATGGGCAGATTTGTATCAACAAAATCCAATTAAACTTTCATCTTTTGCAGACGGTACGAAGATGAATATCGAGATGGGAATAGTTGCCAATTCTTTAGGTTTAGTACCAGACATCCCTGGAATGCATAGCCCAACAGGTACCTTAGATACGGTAACGGACCTGATAAGACTTGAAAAAGATGGTGGGGTCTTATCAAAAAAAGGTGTTATTGAGATTGTAAGAGGTGTTGAACCTTCAGGAGGTATTTTTGTTATTGGACACACAAACAATGAGGCGTTAGTAAATGATTTAAAGTATTATAAAATGGGCAACGGACCTTATTATATGTTTTATAAGCCTTATCATTTATGTGCCTTTGAGATGCTTATGGGAATGGCAAAAAATGTCGTTTTAAGATCATCAGTAATTAAACCAGGTAAAGATAAAACTTCAGATGTATTAGTATATGCTAAACAAGATTTATACGCAGGAGATGTTTTAGATGAAATAGGCGGTTACACCTATTATGGGTTATTAGAAGATATAAAAGAGGTTAAGAATAGCAGCTATTTACCTGTTTCAATGGCAACAGGTTGTCGCGTAACAAGAAATATATGTAAAGATGAATTGATTAGGATAGAAGATGTAGAACTTAATGATAATTCTTTGCTATGGAAACTGATTAAACAACAATATGTTATATAAAAGCTTGGTGGTGATATGAAGAAACTTAAACTTAAAAAATGCTTATTAATTATAGTCATATGGTGTTTATTAGGAATAACACGCATAATGATATTAACGATACCCTTTAAAAAGGTCGCGGCAATTATGGGAAAATCAAAAGAAGAAGCCATAAAAGTTCTTACAGAAAGAGATCAGAGAAGAGCTAAAAAGTTGGGAAATTTAATTTCTTACGTAAGTAATTATACACCTTGGGATAGTAAATGTTTTGTTCAAGCACTAACTGGATTAATGCTGCTGAGCTTATTTAAAATACCAAGTACAATTTATTTTGGTATAAGAAAACAACAGACCAATAGGTTATTAGCCCATGCATGGCTTAGAGCGGGTGAGCAAGTGATTACAGGTGACGAAGAAAGACGTTACTTTATCCCGGTTGCAAAGTATGCGAAGCATATTAAATCCTATTAAAAAACATTTATCGTTTTCACACAATGGCCTATCATTTCATATTATTAATTAGGAGGTGATAAAATGGAAAACGGTGAAGTAAAGGATATTTCATTTCATTCAGAGTCCATAACGATTAGTAGCGGTAATGAATATAGTATAGATGAAATATCAAGTGAAATTAATGTGGAAATAATTGGGACAGCCACTAGTTCTACTATTGTTTTTGAAGGAAGCGTTAATAATAGCTGGATAGCTATTATGGCGCAGAATCTTACAACTTTGGCTTATGCAAGTCAAACTACAGGAAAAAATGAAATATGGCAAGTTAATCTTACTGGATTATCAGGATTTAGATGTAGAATAGCAAGAATAGGTGGTGGTAATTTATCAGTGAGTGGAAGGGTGTGGTTAAGTCTGGAAGATATTGTTTCAAGAGGATTAAATAATAAACCAACGAATACGAATATAACAGTAAAAGCTATGGGCGTAATAGTTGATGACAACGTATCAGAAATTGATTTTACAGGTGAGAATGTTGGGGTGACTAAAGTAGCGGACGGTAAAGTCAATGTAGAAATACTACCCTACACCCATCCTGATACCCATCCGCCAAGTATGATAGTACAAGATGCTAATAATCGTTTTACTACAGATGAAGAAAAAGCTATATGGAGTGCAAAATCAGATTTTGATGGTGATTACGATAGTTTGAATAATAAACCACTGGATGTCAGTAGTGAGGTAATAGACGCTAGAGGCGCATATAATAGCTTAAATGAACGGATTAATTCTTTAGTTTTAGGAGAGCCACAACCGATTGCTTCCGATAGTAGTATTGTTGTAGCCTCAAATGGCACACCTTATAATGGTGCAGAATTTCAAAACGCAATGAATCAACTAAGCACAAGTGGCGGTGGAACCATTAAGCTAGTCGGTAAGCATTATTTAACACAATCTATTAATATTAAATCAAACATACATATAATTGGTATGGGGAATGCAATAATAACAGGAGCATCAAGCTTAAAACCTTTTGTTTGTAGTAAAAGTGATGAGGTTAAGAGCGTGATCATAGAAAATATAACCTTTGATCGTACATACCAAAATGAATTAGAGTTCATTGAAGGGATTACAATTACAAGATGTAATTTTTTGAATATAACGGGTAATGGAATAGGTTGGTTAAGAGGCTGCAAAAATGTAAAGATAAATAAAAATTTAATTAATGTTACGCTAGGAAATGGTAGTATGGGTATTAAGGTAGAAGGTACTGCTGCTGGAAATTCGGATAATATATTGATTACAGAAAATATTGTAATGAATACTTTTGATAATGGTCTAGCAGTTAGAGCAATAAATAATAGCATTCACAATATTGTTATAAGTAATAATGTTATCGTTAATGCAGGTAAAGCTGGAATAAAGCTTACAATAGAAGTCGCTAGTGCCTTAGGGGTTGAAGTGAAAAGAGCTACAATATCAGGTAATATAATAAATGGATGGGGTAAAAACCAACAAGAGGATGCGATATCTGCAAATTGTTACTTAGCAGATTGTATTTATGAGAATGTTACGATTACAGGTAATTCAATGGAAACGAATGATAATGTTCTTCAGAGAAATTATATTGGTGTATCAAGAGGGAATAAAGTAACAATTAGTAACAATATTGGAATCGGAAAAACAGGTTGGAGTGGTATATTCTTAGAAAGAACAACAAATGCCATAATAGATGGTAATTATATTGAAGGTGCAAGCCAAGATAACAATTTAAACCATGGTGGTATTGGGCTACTTCAAGAATCAAATAATAATATTGTATCAAATAATAATATAAAAAACTGTAGACGTTCAGGAATCACAATTTATAAATCGAATAGAAATTTAGTAACGAACAATAAGTGTTTCGATGATCAGGCGGTAAAAACACAAACTTATGGAATCGAAGAAAACGATAATGGCGGTAGCCCTAATTACTCAAAGAACAATATTTTTGGAGGTAATTACTGCTACGACAATGTGATCGCTAATTATTTAATTAGTAATCGTTCACAACAATATAATAATTATTAAGGATATTAGAATTAGGAATACGAAGGGGCGCACCTTCGACAGTAGGGAACTTAATAGTTCCCTTTTTTGAGTTCGAATCATTCATTGATATGTCATATTGAGACCAAATTACTAATTTTGAAACAAAAAAAAGTTAAAAACGACACCTATGACGAAACGTGTAGAATAGTGTAAATAATAAAAATTGTAATATAAAATAATACAAATAATATCAAATATAGTAAAATTACTATTGACAAAAATGATTTGTAACTATAGTATTTAGTTTAAACAAAGCTTTTATAGTTTGCATGTACTTGACTAAAATCTTAATGATTTTGATCTAGTCAAATAAGGAGAGGGGACAATACAAATGAAGATTGCTGTTATAGGTACTGGTTATGTTGGCTTAGTTGGAGGTGTATGCTTAGCTGATTTTGGCTTCAATGTAGTGTGCGTAGATTCGAATAAAGAAAAAATAGATAAAATAAACATGGGTGAAGTTCCAATATATGAACATGGATTAGATTCAATAATGGAAAGAAACATGTATTATAAGAGACTTGAATTTACCACCAATATTCAACAAGCAGTAGAAAACAGCGACGTAATTTTTATTGCTGTTGGTACACCATCTGCGCAAGATGGCAGTGCAGATTTAAAGTGTTTTCTGAAGGTTGCACAAGATGTTGCGCTATATATGAATGGTTACAAAGTAATAGTTGACAAGTCTACGGTTCCCATTGGCACAGGTCAAAAAGTCAAAGCTGTAATCCAAGAAACATTAATAGCAAGAGACGTAGATTATGATTTTGATGTAGTTTCGAATCCTGAGTTTCTTAGGGAAGGAACGGCTATTTATGACTTTACCCATCCAGATAGAATTGTATTAGGAGTTGAATCGGAAAAAGCAGAAAAGATAATGAAAGAAGTATATAGAGTTCTCTACATAAATGAAACACCATTTTTAGTTTGTAATATAGAAACTGCTGAGATGATTAAGTATGCATCAAATGCATTTCTTGCGATGAAAATTACCTACATAAATGAAGTAGCAAATTTATGTGAAGCTATTGGTGCTGATGTACAGCATGTGGCCAATGCTATGGGAAAGGACGGCCGTATTAGTCCAAAATTCTTACACGCAGGACCTGGATATGGTGGGAGCTGTTTTCCAAAAGATACAAGAGCTTTTGCTCAAATAGGAATGGAGTACGGTCTGACAATGACTTTAGTAGAAGCAACAATTAAAGCCAATGAAAATCAAAAGCATCGTATGGTAAAAAAAGTTTGTGAAGCTATGGGAGATTTGACAAACAAAACGATTGCAGTGTTAGGGCTTACGTTTAAACAAAACACGGATGATATGCGTGAAGCACCATCATTAGTTATAATTCCGGAGTTGGTGAAATTAGGGGCAAAAATTAAAGCTTATGATCCACAAAGCAAGAAAGAAGGTATGTGGAGATTTAAGGATTATGAAAAAGAGATCACATTAATAGAAAACCCGTATGACGCAGTTAATTGTGCAGATGCTGTAATTATACTAACAGAATGGAATGAGTTTAGGGGATTGGATATTTCAAAAGTCAAAAATAAAATGACAGATACATTTTTCTTTGATTTTAGAAATTTATTTAGCAAAGAATCTATTATAGAATTTGGATTTAATTATTATGGTGTAGGTAAATAAGTATTACAGGAGTGTGATTTATTAACATATGAGTATTTGCATTGTATCAGAGAAAATACCACCAGATTTTTCAGGAGCTGGAATAAGAGTATATAGACAAGCAATAGAAATTGCCGCTAGGAATAACCAAGTAACGATCCTTTCATATACAAAAAATGACGAAAAAAATGAAAACTTAACAGCTATACAAATTAAAGTTCATGCAGATGTTAAATCAAAGAAAAACTATTTTGTGAAACTAATTAGTTTGCCTACAATTTTTATTCAGTTATTAATGAAGATAAGTAAAGGTAAGTTTGATTTAGTTCATTGTGTATATGGGGCAGCAAGCTACTTGACAATTTTTACAATTATTATTTGTAAGATCCTTGGAATTAAAGTAACTGTAGGATGTACGCTTGACGGTATGGATGATCCGGTACATGTTAAAAAAAGTAGGTTTGGGATGTTCAAATATTTTATTTATAAAAATATTGATTTTGCTGTTTGTATATCGCCACTATTAGTATCGAGACATGAGGAAGTCGGTTATGATATGTCAAAAGTGATACTAATACCTAATTCTGTGAATATGAACATATTTAATGAGTGTAGAGTAAATATATTTGAATTTAAAAAAGACCATAATATTTTAGCATTTGATAAAGTCTTAATAACGATCGGTGGGGTTATACAAAGAAAGGGAATTATGGAATTAGTTTCTGCATTTGACATCATTAAGGACTATGGAAACTATGCATTGCTCATAATCGGGCCAACGGACATTGAACCAAAATATTTTGATGAAGTAAAAAATCTAATTGAGGAATTACACTTAAATAATCGGGTTTTATTATTAGGAAAACAAAGCAACATTTATGATTGGATGGTAAGTTCCGATATTTTTGTGTTTTATTCTAAAGCGGAAGGTTTTGGTAATGTTTATATTGAAGCACAGGCATCAGGTGTCCCTATCGTAACAAAAAGAATTAATGGTGTGACTGAATTCATTTTGGAAAATAATATAAATGGGATCATTACGGATAATCAAGTAGAATTTGTAGAAGCGGTATTGAAGCTTATTAATTCAAAAGCACTATACAATAAACTTAAAGAAAATGGGAAAGAAAATGTGAGAGAACGATTTTCAAATGATGTTGTAATAGACAAGTATATAGATTTGTTTAATGAAACGATTGGCAGGAATAAACTAATGAAAAAAAGAACTATAAATAATGGTGAGGTTTAATATGAAGGTATTAATGATTGGCCCAAAGAGAGATGTTGGTGGTGGCGTATCAACAGTTGTTAATCAGTTATATGAGGTAGGATTAGATAAAGATATTCATTTGAAATATTTGTATACAATGAAAAAATCAAATTCAGTTATTAAGGGATTCGTTGCACTCTTAGCAATTATTAAATGTTTATTTATTATTCCAATGTATGATATTATTCATATTCATATGTCATATGGTTCAAGCTTTTATAGAAAAAGCATTATAATATCCATATCAAAAATATACAAAAAAAAAATTATTATTCATATGCATGGTTCGGAATTTAAGGAGTTCTATTTTGAAAGATCAAGTAATATACAAAAAAAATACATCACCAGTATACTTAACAAGTGTAATGTTATGTTGGCTTTATCTGAGGAATGGAAAGAAACCTTATCTTTAATTATGGACGATAAAAAAATTAGAGTTTTTTACAACGGAGTTAAGATACCCACTAGGTATATAGAACATTACAACGGTAAAAATATGATCTTTTTAGGGGCACTTGGGAAAAGAAAGGGAATATTTGATTTGATTGTTGCAATGAAAAAGCTTGTTAAAAAGTATCCTTATTTACATCTTTATATTGGTGGAGATGGAAATATAACGGAAGTAAAGTCAATGATAGAAAAGTATAATCTTAACGCCAATATTGAAGTTTTAGGATGGATTTCTGGAGAGGTAAAAACTGAATATATTATGAAGTCATCTTTGTTTGTTCTTCCCTCCTATAATGAGGGAATGCCTATGGCAATACTTGAAGCAATGTCTTATGGATTACCTGTTATTAGCACATATATAGGAGGAATTCCCAAGGTAATTGATGATAGGCACAATGGTGTGCTGATTTATCCCGGAGATATTAATGCACTTGAAGACGCTATTGAATTCGTAATCCGAGACCATACAACAAACCAATTACTAGGTCAAAGCGCAAGAGTAAAAATTGAGAACAGCTTCAATTTAGAGAAAAATAAAACCAAATTGATTGAGTTATATGAAAGCATGTTTGATTTGCAAGGTGATAGGGAGGTGCTTATGTAATAGATGAAAATTTATTGGCTAATCCATAGATTAAGGGCAATGTCATTGGGAGAAATAAATTGGCGTATTAAAGAGAAGGTAAACCAAGTAAAGGAAAAAAGATCAATCAAAGGACACAGTTGCATACAACTTGGAAATGAAAATAATGAATTGTATTTCTTTGATTCAAAAAAATTTTTTGAATTGAACAGGAACATTCAGGATATATTGGAGGATGATTACTGGCTTAGTATTATAAAAAAAGCCCAGGATATATGTGCCGGTAATTATGAAGTTTTTGGAGAGAGATTTAGATTTAATGAGGCCATTGATTGGTCTTATGGATTTAATACAAATATGAAGTGGCCAAGAATATGTTCATATAATATTGATTTTAGACAGTGTGTTCACATCGGGGATGTACGATATGTGTGGGAGTTTAATAGGCATTTTCAGTTTATAGTATTAATACTAGCTTATAGAGCTACTCGAGAAGAAAAGTATTTAAATGAATTTAAAAAGCAATTTTATGACTGGGTAGAACAAAATCCAATAATAGTAGGTGTTAATTGGACAAGCGCTATGGAGGTGGCTATTAGGGCATACTCTTGGGCGTGGTGTCTAGCATTATTAGATGAATCGTTAAGAGAAAATCGGGAAATAATAAATGACTTAAAAAATGGGATTATAAATCATATCTCCTACGTTACAAAACATTTTTCAAAATATTCTTCTGCGAATAATCATTTAATAGTTGAAGCGTCTATAACAGGAATTATTGGTATCGTAATAGACCATATGAGTTGGGTGAATGATGGGATTGAAATTTTGGAGAAGGAGGTTAATTATCAAGTTTATGAGGATGGGGTTAATAAAGAACAATCAATTCATTATCATGCATTTGTAATGGAAGCGATCATGCTTTTTATACAAATGTTACAAAAAAATGATATTCAATATCCATTAATTTTTGATGAGAGACTAGAGAAAATGAATGAATTCGTAGCTAATTTAATGAACAGCAACTATGAAGTGCCAAATATCGGCGATTCGGATGATGGATATTTAACTAACATGTTGGGAAATCGATTTAATTACTATGAATATGTTTTACAAGTAGGTAGCTTTCTATTTCAAAAGAAATACGTTCAATCAGCAAATATTAATATGAATTTGAGATGGCTATTTAATAAGGGTGTATTAGATCAATTACTTGACAACGATTATCCAACCAATCAATCTAAATGTTATGCCAAAGGTGGATATTCAATACTTAAATACCGAAATAGAGCATCTGAAAGGTTGTGTACTTTTGATCATGGGCCTTTAGGTTATGGAGCGCTTGCAGCACATGGACATGCAGATGCATTAAGTATTACTTTAAGCATTAATGGGTACCAATTTATAGTTGATCCTGGAACTTATATATATAATATAAGCAAAAGCTGGAGAGATTATTTTAGAAGTACAATTAACCATAACACAATGACCATAAACAATATGAACCAATCAGAAATTAAAGGTTCATTTTTATGGGGGAGAAAAGCAAAAGCAACGTTGATTTGTGCTGATTTATCCGAGCATGAAGATCATATAGTTGCTCATCATGATGGATACAAGGGCGTAGTGCACGAGAGAGAAATCACCTATTACAAACCAGACTGTTTTGTAATTATTGATTATCTGAAAGGTAAAGAATGTAAATGGGTATTAAATTACAATTTAGCTGTGGCAGTAAAGATTGATTCTATTGAGGGCTCGTCAATAAAGCTGAACATACATGGTTGTGATGTATATATGAGTTTTTATAATTATAAGGATATTGAAATTAAAAAAAAGTACGAGTCTATAAATTTTGGTAGCAAAAGGTTAATTAAATCTATCGAACTATCAGGTGAAAGTGATCGTGTACATATGGTAAGGACAATCATTACCATACAATATCCGCACACAGTTGAAACAAAAAATCAGTTAACCAATATTAAAGTGAACAAAAAAGAGTATCAACTGATAAATACGGAAAGAAGAGGACCTAATGATGAAGAGAAGAACAATTTTAGGGTATAAAATTGATTCGTTGACGATGGAAGAAACTTTGGAAAAGATTAACGATTATATTATTAGTAGAAAAAAATGCCAACATGTTGTATTAAATGCAGGAAAGATGGTTTTAGGACATAAAGATCATCAATTGAAAAAAATTATTAATAAATGTGAAATTATTAATGCTGATGGGCAATCGGTTGTATGGGCTTCTAGATTCTTAAAATCTCCAGTACCTGAGAGGGTTGCAGGAATTGATTTGATGTATCAAGTCATTAAATTAGCTGCTGAAAAGGGCTATAAGATATATTTTTTTGGCGCAAAGGAAGAAGTCGTGCAAAAGGTAGCAGCTATTTATAAAAATAAGTACCCAACCATTAACATTGTAGGTGTCAGAAATGGATATAACATTATTGAAAGTCATGACGTTATACTAGAAGATATGAAATGTTCTAAGGCAGATATTTTGTTTTTAGGGTTTGGATCACCGCAAAAAGAGTATTGGCTAAGAGATAATATTAGTAAAATCGGCATTCCATTTTGCATGGGTGTAGGTGGAAGCTTTGATGTTGTAGCAGGTCTGACAAAAAGGGCACCACTATGGATGCAGAAATGTGGTTTGGAATGGTTTTATAGATTTATCCAAGAACCTAAAAGAATGTGGAAGAGATATCTTGTGGGTAACAGCAAGTTTTTATATTTAATTCTAAGAGAGAAAATAAATATTAGAAGGCCAGTAGGATGAGAAAAAGAAAGAGAGAGGGTGAAGAAGTATTATGGTTAATGTAATTGGACTTGGCTATATAGGCCTGCCAACTGCTTTGATGCTTGCAAAATCAGGTGAGGATGTGATTGGAACAGATTTAAATGTTGAACTGATTGAGACGCTTCAATCGGGAAAATTAACTTTTCAAGAAGCGGGGTTAGATATTTTATTTAAAGGTGCTATTGAGAAAGGGATTCGTTTTTCTACATGCTATGATAATACGAATATTTATATTGTAGCAGTACCAACACCATACGATAAAATGAGCAAAAAAATTGATCCACAGTATGTTATTTCAGCTGTAAATAGTGTTCTTGATATTTGTAAAGAAGGAACAATACTAATAATTGAATCAACTATTTCTCCAGGGACTATAGACAAATATATTAGACCTGAAATAATAAGAAGGGGTTTGGTTATTGGGAAGGATATTCATATTGCTCATGCACCTGAAAGGATAATACCAGGGAACATGATTTATGAATTAGAATACAATTCAAGAACAATTGGTGTAGATTCATCTGAAATAGGTGTACAAGTTAAAGAGTTATATAGCTGTTTTTGTAAAGGAGAAATTATCATAACAGACATTAGAAGTGCTGAAATGTCAAAAGTAATTGAGAACACTTATAGAGATATTAATATTGCTTTTGCAAATGAATTAGCAAAAATATGTAGAGTTGATAATATGGATGTTTATGAAATTATTAGAACAGCAAATATGCATCCTAGAGTAAACATATTACAGCCTGGACCGGGAGTGGGCGGTCATTGTATATCTGTTGATCCGTGGTTTTTAGTTGGTGATTATCCGGATTTAACAAATATCATACTAATAGCTAGGAAAATTAACGATTCAATGCCTGCTTTTGTTTTAGGGAGAATTCGAGATATTATGAGAGAACATGGCATAAGGGATATTAGGAAGATAGGTTTATACGGATTAACCTATAAAGAAGATGTAGATGATACGAGAGAAAGTCCAACATTACAATTACTTGAGATGATGGATGAATATTTGGCTTTTGGCGTAAAAGTATATGATCCATTTGTCACCAAGCGTATTGTCGAAAATCAATATTTTGACTTTCAAAAATTTTTAGATGATATTGAGATATTAGTTATATTAGTAGCACATACGCACATTAAAAATTCAATTCAGCAAATTAAAGATAAACTTGTTCTTGATACTAGAAATATATGTGCTGTTGAGGGGGTTTATAAACTATAACAGTTTAATATATTACAAATGATTATATTCTATCAAAGGAGGAAGTATTATGAAAGTAAGAGGGTGTTGGGAGAGGAGAATTACCTATTGGTTGGCAATAATAATGGTAATATTATTAAGCTTGCCATCTGTATCACTAGCGGATAGCGCTGTATACCAATGGAAAGGAGACGCTGGTGGGTATGAATTTGGACTAGAAGATGATGGAGAAGCAGATTTGCTTATTGTACAAAAAAGATCAAGTGGAGAATTTTCAGGGCGGAGTTTTAAGTGTTATTGTGTGGATTATGATCACTTTATATTTGAAGAAGTGGATTACTCAATGGAGGAATTATCTAAGGGATATTTTTCTGATCCAGATGCTGCAGGACATATTAGAGCGATTGCAATTCATGCATATCCTTACGTTTCTCTAGAAGAACTAGTTGAAGCGATGGAAGAAAATTTTGCTGTAACGAATCTAACGAAGGAACAGGCCATCACAGGAACTCAATATGCTATTTGGAAATATTCGAGTAATATAAATAATATTGTTAAAAATGAGAATGCCAATAAGGTCTATGACTATTTAATGAGCTTACCTCCTATGCAACCGGTTCAAGCAGCGCAATTGATGATAACGAATCCTACATATTCAGTTGATAATGGTGTCTTGGAGATTGTATTCACATATTCAGCGCTTACACCTGAAGGAAAACCCGTTAATGTAGATCTTACGTATAACAAAGATTTTAAGAAATATGAAACACGTGTTAATGACCAAGTTTCTAATATTATTACAGTCACTTTAATAATGCCAGAATCTGAATTGCCTAAAGGTTCAGTTTTGGAAATTTCATTAAACTGTATACAAGCAGAAGCTTTTTTACTTAGTCAACAATCGGGAGACGAAGAGCCAGCAGGAGACGAAGAGCCAGCAGGAGATGAAAAACCAGCAGGAGATGAAGAACCAGCAGGAGATGAAGAGCCAGCAGGAGATGAAGAACTAGAGGGAATTGTGAAATCAGAGCAACCTGTTGAAGCGGAAAGTCCGATAGAACTAGTAGTAAATGTTGTTTCAGGGGATGAAGAGCCAGCAGGAGATGAAGAGCCAGCAGGGGATGAAGAGCCAGCAGGGGATGAAGAGCCGGCAGGGGATGAAGAGCCAGCAGGGGATGAAGAACCAGCAGGGGATGAAGAACCAGCAGGAGATGAAGAGCCAGCAGGAGATGAAGAGCCAGCAGGAGATGAAGAGCCAGCAGGAGATGAAGAGCCAGCAGGGGATGAAGAGCCAGCAGGGGATGAAGAGCCAGCAGGGGATGAAGAACCAGCAGGAGATGAAGAACCAGCAGGGGATGAAGAACCAACAGGAGACGAAGAACTAGAAGTAGTGGGTGAATTACTAAGCAACTCGGTTATTTCTCAACCACTGGTTACAGTAATACCTAATTATATAAACACAAATAAATCCATACAATTTTCAAGAAAGAACACTTCGAGCTCTTCATCATCGGGATCATCATCAAAGGATAAAAAATCTACACCAACACCAACATCAACTCCAACACCAACACCAACACCAACACCAACGCCAGTATCTGAGGAGATTATAGTTATTGATGAACTTGTATCAGAGGAACCAATTGAAATTATTGATGAGGTTTTACCAATGGGTGTTCCTTTCGAATTACCAAGAACTAGCGGCGTACACGCGAGTATAATATATGTATTAGGCGCTAGTATTACAGGCATGGGCATTTTGATAAAGGCTAGACATAAAAAGTAGATAAAAGTTTTTCTTTTCAAAAAAATTGTTATTAAATAAATCATACAAAAGGTTGATTTCAAGTGAGTAAATACTATAGTGCCTTCGGACTTATGATAAAGAGTGATTTGAAAATTGATGAATTCGTGGAGACTGGGAAATGTGACAATATTGATGTAAGAATTCGGCTTGGAAAAGTACCAGTAACTATGAATTTTTTTAGAGAGGAAACCAGCTGGTATCAAGCTAAAGAAAATGAACTTATTTTTTCAGCGCCCAATGTAGCTAGGTATTATATACGTTATGGAAATGAGATTATTATTGAATCTCTTATTGAGGGTATAAGTTCAGCAACAAAAGTTTATTTGTTGGGAACTGCCTTTGGCGCTATACTTCTCCAGAGGGGTAGAATACCCTTGCATGGCAGTGGGCTTTCACTTAACGATATAGGGATTATAGTTACAGGAGAATCAGGAGCTGGTAAATCAACTATTGCAAACGCGTTAATAGGAAAGGGCCATATGATGGTTACAGACGATGTTGCGGCCTTGGAGCTTGATAGCGAGCAAAGGCTAAAAATGTATCCAAGTTATCCCAAGCAAAAATTGTGGCAAGATAGTGCTAAGCAAATGAAGATTGACGTCACTAAATTAAAGAAAATTGATGGCATCAATGACAAATATTATGTGTCTATAGAAAAGTTTTGCAATAAGCCTACTAATTTAAGCGCAATTTTTGAGTTAAAGTCAACAAGGTGTAATCATGTTATTGTGGAGGAATTGACAGGTAGAGAACAACTAGAAGTAATATTAAATAACACGTATCGTCCTATGTTTATTGAACCTTTTGGTCTTATAAAAAAGCACTTTTTTCAATGTGTAGCCATGACAAAAATGGTAAAGGTATATAGAATGTATAGACCAGAAAATGAATTTACTATCGAAGAACAGGTGAAAACTATTGAATGTTTATTAAACAATTTAGGAGGGAAACAATGCAACAGTTAACGCTAGATAAGGTAATTGGAAGAAAGAAGGAAATTGCAACGGCGGATTTGGGGTTAGAGGTAGGTATGTTAGATGAAGAAAACGGTATGTATTATGCGTTAGGTGGTGTAGGAACACGGATATGGCATATCATGGAGCATGAAATGAGTATTAATGCGATTGTCGAGCAGCTATTACTTGAATATGATGTGAAAAAGGAAGTATGCCAAAAAGATGTTTTAGAATTTATAGATAGAATGTTAACATCAGAGTTAATATATATCTCAAATAGTATATAAAATATTTAACGATATATTTTATATGATTTTTATACGAAAGGAGGTTTAATATGGAAAATAAGAAAGTGTGGGAAAAGCCCGAAGTTGTTAATCTTAAAGTAGAATCAACAGAGAGAAGCAGAAGAAGACATCCTTGCAATCCAGAAAGTTAGAATTATGGAAAGTTAAGCTACTTTAGTAATTAAAGTAGCTTGATTTGTTTTAAAATATAACTTCATGAAATTGACAACCTTTTAACTCTACAACTTGTTCACATAATGATAAAACAGAATCCCTATGCGTTATTGCTACACAGGTTTTATTCACTAAATATTCTTTAATATTCTTCAAAACAGCATTTTCTGTAGCTTGATCTAGTGACGAAGTTGCTTCATCAAGTAAAAGAAGAGGGGCATTACTTAGAAGCGCCCTAGCAATACAAAGACGTTGTGCTTGGCCGATTGATAACCCGGTTCCTCGTTCGCCTAATATCGTTTCAATGCCATGTTCAAGTTGCTGAATGAAGTCAAGGGCACAGGTGATTTTCAGAACATGTTGGATCTCTTCATTCGTAGCATGAGGATTTGTTATACATAAGTTATCGTATATAGAACCAGAAAATAATGTGTTGCCTTGAGGTACATAAGAAAAATAAGAGCGTGTTCCAGGAAAAATGCTTAGTTTATTATCTGAATCAAACAATTCAACTTGACCAAGCCCGGGAGTAAGTAAACCTAATAATATATATATAAGCGTTGTCTTGCCTTGGCCTGAAGCACCTATAATACCCATCATTATACCAGGTTTTATATATAAGGAAGCATCATTAAAAATATTTAGTTCTTCCATATACTTAAAGTGTAAAGCCTTTATTCTAATGCCAATTGGAGATTGTAAATGGTTTGTAGAAGCTAAATAAGGAATTTCTTTTGGTAAGGCCTCATAGGATATCAACCTTTCAGCAGAAGTTAAAGTGTTTATTATTTTAGGTAGGGTTTGACTAAGAATTTCGATTGGATCTTGTATATTCCCGATTAGCTGTAAAAATGCTGCAAATGTACCATAAGAGGTAAGACCTTTTACGATTCGGTAAGCCCCCCAAATAAAAGCGATAAAAAAACTACCTCTGTAACCTAAGTTTAATGCAATGCTTCCTAAAGCAGTTGTTTTTGTATGTGATAACTGCAGGTTAAATCGGTTGACTTGTAATTGTGAAATCGAACGATGATTTGAGCCTTCTAACCTGAAAGCTTTTATAATTATGCTATTTTCTAATGTTTCATTTATTAAGGACAAATACTTGCTTTCTGTATTTTGAATTGCATGTTGAATTTGTTTTAATTTTTGTCTCCATAGCTTGCTGAAAATAACTGAAGCGGGGCCAATTAAAAAAGCAAAAATAGCCAATAGAGGATCAAAGTAAAACAACGTAATAAAAGCAAGGATCAGTTGAAATGTAAAAGCGAATATGGTTGTTACGATATCCACAATACCATTGACTACTCTTGGGATATCATTCGATAGAAATGTGTGATATTCTCCAGTATGATGTTTGCTAGAAGACAACCAGTCAAGATGATAAAACTGCAGCATAAAATTTTGCTGCAAACGATTCGTAAGGTTTTCACGAAACTTAGTTCTTATAATTGGGTAAAGATAAGACGCAATTACATGAATTACCTCAATAATTCCAAATAAAATCGCAAATTGGATTGCAGCAGTTGTTTTTTTGTTAAGGGCGTTATCAATAATTTGTTTTGTAACAATTGCTATTGAAACAGTAGAAAATGAAATAATAACATTTAAACTAAGTAATTTTAGAACATCTAACTTATAAGTTTTAATTTGGGTATACAACCAAAAGTATACCTTTTTATTATTTAATTTCTTTCTATGAAACATAATACATCTCCTTTTTTAGTATATAGCTAGAGTTGTAACCATTTGAGTAACAACATTCTATCGCTAATTTGCTTATCAAAAGAACTGATACAATGTATTTTTTCATTTATATTAAGATCTTTTCTGATAAATAAATTAATAAATATTCGATGAAACCAAGCGGCTGGCAATAAGAACCAATGTTTATTCACATAGTTGTAACGATAGCGCATTTTTTTAGAGGAGGGGAACAACATTGTTAAAAATATTTTTAACTTTGAATTAGCTTGTTGATAATAGGGGAGTTGGATATGCCGAATGATGTTTTCAGAACTACCTTTTCCATAAACTCCACTGGATATAATATCTTTTTTAAGAATATTTATATAATGATTTATATTAGGATCAAGGCTAATATTATTTATTGGTATATCAAGATCAAACCATTGTTGGATAATATGCATTAATGAAATTGCAAATCGCTGTAGTTGATAGTGACTTAATCGTTCCAATAAATGCTTATAGGCGTATTCACCATTTTTCAAGAGAAGATAAACATCAGCTACTTGTCTAAGTCCAAAACCACCGGTGGTTAGGTGCTTTGCCATATGCATAAATAAATAAATAATGTGATCTTCGTCAGTAGGCCTATAAATAGGGATACCGTATTGCTCATAAAGTATTGAATTTTGCCTTAAATGAAATTCGAAATCTTGTAAATTGTTTAAATTTGTGTTATCAAAGAGGCTGTGATGAAGTTCTATGCTTATATACTTATCGTGAACGAGTGTGATATCCCATTTTGTTGATCCACCTATCTTTTTGCGATATCCAAATACTTCAAAAATTTGTGCTGACTGATAAAAGTCTTCATTACGAACTAAAATATCTATGTCACCCATAAGCCTTAGTTCTTTTTTAGGATAAAGATTCATAAGGTAGAGGCCCTTCAAAGCAATTACTTTAATTCCTGCACAGTTTAGCTCTTTAAGGATTTGAAACACATATTGTATTCTGTTTATTTGTTGTATATGTGTAAAGTGTGCATTGGCTTGTACGTCTTTTAAGTATGCAGATTTTATGCTGGCGTATATCAACGTGTGAATTTGGTGATCTTGTGCAAGATGATAAAAATCTAATAATTCGCTTTCGGATAATGTTAAAGGCTGAGTGGAATTAGCGTTAAGTGTAGATTTTAGAACTTTTATTAGCGAAATTTCTATTTCAGTCATGGTATTTCCCCCTTTTATAGATTTGAAACGATTTATTTTTCTACATAGAAAGGTTATGCTTTTCTGTGAAGAATAGGATAAAGTGTTAGATGATATAAAAGCTATGTAACCTGCTGACAAACGTTTTGAATTATAGTATTAATTTTACTGTAAAGAGGAAATCGATGTCAATTAAAGTAAGGAACCGTATAGAGGAGGTGTTTTTATTAAAACCAATTATTTTCGCTATAATTTCTTAGACATAGACTTTTTATAACATAAATAAGTTGAAAAACACCAATTAATGAATCGAATAATGTCGATAAAATTATATAATATATTAAAATTATTATTAAAAATACAGTTGTATAAATGGAAGAATGAGGTTATAATGATATTTATATGTAACTTAATAAAATATTTAAAGGGAGGAGGATACTTTGTGGAAGACTACAAAAGAATAGATTTATTTGACTTGCTTCATATTATAGCAAAAAAAATCTGGTTAGTAATATTGTTAGTAATTGGCATGGCCACATTAGCAGCTTATGCATCAGAAAACTGGATTGAAACAGTTTATGAAGGAGAATCTGTGTTATTCATTGGTAAAAGCAAAACCAACACAACATTAAGCCTTGACAATTATAATCTTGATGGTAAATTACTTTTAGACTATCAGCAATTAATTATGACAAGGCATATTACTGAGTATGTTATAAATGATTATAAGCTCAATATATCTACGGAAGATTTTAGAGAAAGAATGAGTATCGAAGCTTTAGATGAATCAAGGTTTATCGCAATAACCTATAGGGATAGTAATCCAGAAAAGGCAGCAATAATTACGAATTACTTAGCAACAACTTTAGTCAAAAAAGCCAGTGAAGTATTGGGGATTGGGAACTTAGTAATTATTGATTATGCTGTTGTCCCAATAGAGCCGATTAGCCCGATCATTGAATTAAATATTGCTGTTGGGGCTTTAGTCGGGAGCATATTAAGTATTATTATTTTGTTAATAGAGTATAGATTTGATAGAAGAATTAAATATCGATATAATTTAGAAAACTTTGGTATAACTGTTATGGGGTTTATTCCGAAGCACTTTAAGGATAGGGAGCAACAAACATGAAAAAGTCATTGATTACAGCCATCAATGTTGAAGACATTGCATCTGAAGCTTACAGAGAGTTAAGAACAATTTTTCAATATAGAAATGAAGAAATGAATAAACAGGTAGTGTTAATAACCAGCTGTCATGACCGGGCTGGGAAAAGCACAGTATGTGCAAATCTTGGTATAACTTTAGCGCAAAAGAAAAAAAAGATACTTATTATTGATGCTAATTTGAGAAAACCCAGACTAGACAGCCTGTTCGAAACAAAGAAAGAAAATGGTCTTTCAAAGGTAATTAAAAACTTTCAACAATTAGGTATAGTAAATGAAGAAAAGTTGATGGATGCTATTTTGAAAGTTAAAGAGGTGGAGGGGTTGTTTATTTTACCATCTGGGCCTATTCAGGTTAATTCAACTGAGCTTATTGATTCTCAGGAAATGAAGAAAATAGTTGAGTTGCTTCGGCAGAAATTTGATCACATTTTAATAGATTCACCATCTATTAAAAATGAATCAGATACAATTGTATTATCCCATTTTGTTGATGGAGTTATTTTGGTTGCAGAATATTTAAAGACAACAGATCTGGATATAATTTCTGCAATTGAGCATATAAAAAAAGTTGATGCACAAGTTATGGGTGTCGTGGTAACAAAGGCAAAGATAAAAAGACGCTTAAGAAATAAAACATCTGTTGGATAAAAAAACAAAGTTGGGGCGTGAGTTTATGAAGGTCTATAGAATATTAATAATAATAGTAGGTATTGCTGTACTTTTAAGTATATTAACATTAAAAGAAAAAAATGAGGATATAACGATAGAAGCACCAATTACTCCGATTAAGGCCGTTGATACAAGTGATGAGGTTGTTAATTATGAAGAATATTCGCTGACCTTAGATGCTGAAGAACCTTATATTAATATTATGGAGTTTGGTGCCATACCTAATGATGGGCTAGATGATTCGGCAAGTATTAATCAAGCAATTATTGAGGCAGTCAATAGAGGGATTAAAGTAATTGTACTACCATCAGGTGAATTACATATCTCTGATACAATTATTCTTGAACATAATATATCTTTAATGGGTAGTGGCGATACAAATATAATTATATTAAATGAACTTGAAGCCTTATTTGATATTACGGAAGTTTCTCATATTAAATTATGTGGTATTACAATAGATAATAAGAATTTTAAGTTGCATGATATTATTTATGGAGTTGGTGCAAAAGCATCAGAGGATGTGGTTATCGAACATATTCATTCTAGTAACGGGGGCAGGAGCTTTATCTATGTAAAGAATATACAAAATCTTTCTCTTAGTAATAATATAATTAAAGATACTTCCTATAGAGCTATGAATATATATAATCCTAATAACCTAACGATTGATAGCAACTCGGTAGATACCAACGCTAGTGATTTTGGTATTAACGTTGAGGCTGGATCTGTTGGCGTATATGAAATGAAAGATGTATTTATTACGAATAATGTGGTAAAAAACACGGAGGATGGGGGTATTACAGTTCGAGCATTAAGAAATTCTATGCACAGTATTATAATTAGTAACAATAAAATCATTAATACTGGGAAAGCGGCAATTAAGGCAACAATTGAAGTTGGATATGAAAATACAAGCTTATATAATATTAAAATTTATGAAAATGAGATTAATCGGTTTGCTAATAATTATAAAGAAGCGGGGATTACTGTGTCCGATTACAATGGAAAAATGAATGTGTATGATGCAGAAGTATATAATAATACAATAATTGGAACAGGCAATTCTTTTTATGGAATGAGATTTCAGGGGTCAAAAAATATAAGGGTACATAATAATACGCTTAAAGACGGTTTTCTGGATTCGGGAATTTTGGTTGAAAATTCAAAAGATATCATTTTGGAAAACAATTTGGTTCAAGACAGCTGTATTCAAAAAAAAGCAAATGTTATTCAAGGTGGGGTTTTGCTGAGTATGTCGGAAAATTGTACGTTGCTTGGCAACACGATTAAAAATAATGGAACTAAAAGTAATCCAGCAATCGGTATTTTGGTTTATCGCACCATAAAAAGTGAAATATCTAATAATTATATTTTTGAAGATTTAGATGAGAAAAGTCAAAAACATGCCATTTATGAATCAGATGAGGGTGGAAGTGAAAACTGGAGTAAAGAAAATGTATTTATAAACAATTATCTAAGTGATGAAGGTAATATTGTTATTTCTGAAAGGTCTGTCTATAAGCCTTAGAGGATAGAAAGAAGCCGAGATTCTCTGTTATTGACTGACTTTTATAAAAAACGAAATGTCTAATAAAAGATGATGGTGAAAAAAATGTTGAAAAAAAATTTAGTATACCTATTTATGGTTCTATTAGTTGTAAGGCCGGTGTTCTCAATACTTGATGGAATATATGATGTTATTGGATTGATTAGTGTGTTGCTAATATTAACAGTATTAATGATTGTTAATCACATTTTAAGTAGATTATCTGTAGTAGATTATATATTTCTGCTAATGTATCTGCTTACCTGGATTGTTGAATTATGCATTTACCGAAACTATTTCGAAAGCCTAGATCATGGACTTAAAGTTTTGCTAGTAATAGAAATGATCATCTTTTTAGCTCATGATGAAAATATATACATATTAATGAGTTTAATGCAAACTATTTGGGTAAGAATCTTATTGACTATACAATTACTTATTATAAGTGCTGTTTTTTTTGTTCAGTTACTGAACGGATATGGATATAAAAAAATATGGGGAGATCAGTACTTTGTTAGCTTTCTATCTAGCGCGCATGTTCTCAGTTATTTGCTCATTTTATTAATGGCTATTTGTTTGTATTTATATACCATGAATCCAAAACCTCATTATATTGCATTCATATGCTATTTAGTTGTTATTCAACAATTTACTGGTGTTCGAGCTATCTTTATTGCAATTTTGTTTTTAGTTGGACTGACGGTGTATTGTGTTTTTAAAAGACGTAAAAAACAATATTTTATACTTTTTATTTCTGCATTATGTAGTATTATTTTTTGCATAATTATTACTGGAATTTGGGTTCAAATTCCTATGGCGAAGAAAATGATATATCGAGTGGATACTGAAACAGTTGATGGGGGAAGAACAACTTTCTGGGTACAGAACTTGGTTTCATATACACAATTTGATTTTTCGGAAAAATTAACAGGTAAAAGCTTTCTATATCCATACCAGAATAATTTTCAAATATCAGGTATGTATATTTGGAGTCATAATGATTTCATTAATATACTATTATCATTAGGTGCTTTCGGGCTTATTGCATATCTATTTTTTTATATAAAATTTTTAGTGTATTTACATAAAAAAATCACAAGCTTACCTTGGACTCTTACGGTTTTGTTTTTGCTTTGTATTCCTTTATTAAATGGATTTTATAATTATCCAGATATGGCATTTTCACTAGCATTTTTGACGCTGGTGTTTTTGAAAGACAAACAGGAAGCAGCTGAAATTGCTCCTGAAGAGAGGGAAATTGACATTCAAGAAAAAAGAGTATATTTGCTGCATAAGCAGGAATGCTATAAAATTAAAAAAGTACGCTAGTATAAAATTATCATTAAAGGAGGTAGAATATTGAAAACTATTAAGCGTGAATTGATAAATGGCGTTAAGATCACCTTAATATCTAAATATAGTAATGTCTTAGTCCAAATCATTCTTGGTATTATCTTAGCAAGATTGCTATCTCCAGAAGAATTTGGTGTAGCTGCAGTAATTATGATTCTCGTCACTTTTTTTTCTTTATTAGCAGATATGGGAATTGGGCCTGCAGTAATACAACATAAGCAATTGAGCAAGGGAGATATTGAGAGGATATTTTTCTTTTCAGTTATTCTTGCATTTATACTAGGTCTTATATTTTTATTGTGTGCGGATTTAATCGCTTTTTTTTATAAAAATAAAATTTATATTCAGATGGCTAGGTACCTTTCAATCAACATCATGTTTTTTACGATGTTAATTGTACCAAAAGCCATTATTACTAGAAATAAAAATTTTACCGTAATAGGTATTGTTGAAGTTGGCGTTAATATCATAGCAGGTACGGTAGCAGTAATATTAGCATTAAAAGGAGCAAGTTACTATTCAATTATTGTGAAAAGTATTATTACCAGTATGCTAGCTTTTTTATTATATTATAAGTTTGCGAAGATTAGATTTCGAATTCCAAGTCTCTATAATATGAAGAAATCTTTAAAAAAAATTATGGAGTTTTCTATTTTCCAATTTTTCTTTAACGTCATTAATTATTTTTCTAGGAACATGGATAATATTTTAATAGGTAAGTATATGGGGTTAAAAGCGTTAGGATTTTATGATATAAGTTATAAGTTAATGTTATATCCTATTACTACTTTTAGACAAGTATTGAATCCTGTTATTGTGCCAGTACTTAAGGATTATCAAGACGATCATATAAACGTCTATAAAACATATAAAAAGATTTTATTGGTGTTAACAACAGTAGGTGCAATGTTAAGCGTTATGCTTTATTTTACGGCATATGAGATCATATTTATACTCTATGGAAAACAATGGTTAGGTAGTGTTCCAGTTTTTGAAATTCTGGCATTTTCTATCGGGATTCAAATGGCATTATCAAGTGCAGGAAGTATTTTTCAAGTAGTAGGTTGTACTAAGGAGTTGTTTTTAAGTGGTGTGCTAGGGTCATTTATTATGCTGATCGCAATAGTCGTTGGCGTCATGCAACAGAATCTAATTGCTGTTGCAATCTGTGTTGTAACTGGATATTGTCTTGACTTTTTTTTAGCATTTTACATTTTAATTAAATGTGTTTTAAAACAATCCTTTATGGATTTTTTGTTAAATTTAATAAAGCCAATCTTATTTATGATTATTATGGGAGGATTTATGTCCTTTAGTAGAATGATTGCCTACGAAAATGTTTATCTGCTCTTTTTTATAAAATTAATGATGGGAGGAGTGGGTATGATCATTGGATTATTTGTAACGGGTTTAACAAAGGACTTAGGGATGCTTTTAATGAAGGAAAGGAAGCCTACATTAACTAGTAACGTTAACTTAGGAGGAGCGTATGAAAAAATTTAGTTTAGTTATGGGCATTGTGTGTGTTGTATTATTAATTGGTATCAATATTATATATGCATCTAATACAGCAGAAGATGAGAAGAAAACGGCAGCTTATTTAAAAGAAATTGGTGTTTTTGTCGGTAGTAATAGTGGATTTGAACTTGATCGTAAGCCAACTCGAATTGAAGGAATCGTATTATTAATACGATTGCTTGGTAAAGAAGGAGAAGTATTAGCTGAAAAAAATATTTCCTCAAGTTTTAATGATGTGCCACAATGGGCGATTCCTTATGCAGAATATGCGTATAGCAATGGCATTACTAAGGGCATTGGAAAGGGGAAATTTGGAAGTGCTCAAGTGTTAAGTGCGGCGGAGTATATGACCTTTGTACTGCGGGCATTGGGTTATGATGATTCAAAAGGGGATTTTTCCTGGGATAATTCCGTAAACAAGGCAGTAGCGTTAGGCATTATTGACAAGAGTAATTCATCACAAGTTATTAATTCATTTGATCGAGGTAAAGTTGTGCTCATCTCTCATAAGGCATTACAGACAAAAAAGAAAGGCACTAATATTCGTTTAATTGATGAGCTAGTGACCAAAGGATATATTGATGTAGATAAACTCGGTAAAGCTGGATTCCTAGAAAAATCTTCAGGAACTGAATTGAATATATTAGATTTTGGGGCTATACCTAATGATGGTGGTGACGATTCAGATGCAATAAGGACTGCTATGTTTGTATTAGAAAAGTCGAATTATAATACCATATTCATTCCAAATGGTGTATTTGATATTGGAAGTACAATTATATTAAAAAACGGTGTTATAATTAGAGGTGGAGAAGAGACGACTTTATTAGTTAAAGCAAATATAAAGCAACTATTTGATATTAGCAAATGCTCAAATGTTACAATGAAGGATATGAAAATTGATAATAACGGATATTTAAAGCATTATGTAATATTTGGTGTTAGCACTGAAGTTAAAGAAAACATTACTATTCATAATATTACATCAGTAAATGGTGGGTACAACTTTCTCTACACGAAGAATATTAAGTATTTTAAAGTAACGAATAATAAAGTATATAATACCTTTCACAGAGGTATGAATATGTATAATCCTTACGATATACTCGTAGAGGGGAATTTGGTGGATACAACCCAACATCAATTTGGCATTAGTATAGAAGGTGGAAATTCATCAGTATTTGAACAAAAAAAAATCGTTGTTAAAAACAATACAATTAAAAATGTGGAAGATGGTGGGTTGGCTATTAGAGCTTTGAATTCTTCATTAGCTGATATATCAGTTATGAATAACACAATATTAAACGTAGGTAAGGCTGGAATTAAAGTAACAATTGAAGTAAATTTTGATGGTACAAAAATTTCTAATATTAAGGTCTCGGATAACGTCATTAATGGCTTTGCAAATAATTATGCGGAGGCAGGAATCACAGTTTCAGATTATAATGGCAAGCAAAATGTTTATAATGCTGAAATAGTAAATAACTTAATTACTGGCGGTGGAAAGTCCGTGTACGGTATTCGAGTGCAAAACTCAAAAGACATTAAGGTCAATCAAAATACAATTAAAGGCACATTTCTAGATTCAGGACTATTATTTGAAGGAAGTGCTTATGTGCTTGCAGCGAATAATATTATTGAAGATTCAGCGGTGACCCACTATGCGCCATATCAAGGAGGGATCCTTGTTAGTATGTCAAATAACATCACCCTTGATAATAATACTGTCAAAAATTCAGGGAGTAAAGACAACAAGGTGAATGGTATTCTAATATATAGATCTTCCAATAATGTAGTGAAGAACAATACAATAACAGACACTAGAAATGAACCATTTCAACTCTATCCGATATTTGAATCCGATGGAGGAGGACCTGGAAAATGGAGCGAGAATAATACGTTTATTAATAATTCGTATTCTTCAAACTATTATGATCACGCAGTTGTAACCGATAGGTCTAAGATAGAATGAGTAAGTATAAGGGAGTATATGTAATAATGTGCCGACACAACGGCTAATATGTAAATAAAAAGAGTAATATAATAACAAAAAAACGTGTACTTATAATTGTTAGTATGATACAATTAGTAAAGAAAAAAGGCATGGTCCATGAGCGTGCGGAGGGAATTATGAATAAAATAGTCTTTGTAATTTTGCACTTTAATGCAATGCAGATAACAATTGAATGTATAGAGTCTATCTTTAAATTTGCTAGGTATGATTATTATAGTATTGTAGTTGTGGATAATAAGTCACCTAATGGTACGGGCATTTCTTTAAAAGAAAAGTATTTAAATCATCCTAAAGTGCATGTTATTTTATTAGATGAAAACATAGGATTTGCAAAAGGAAATAATGTTGGATATAAATATGCAAAAGAAACCCTTGAGGCTGATTTTATCATTATCCCCAATAATGATACAGAATTTATAGATGATCATTTCATTGACAATGCTATTAGAATTTTCAATGAATCAGCTTATGGGATACTAGGGCCTAATATTATCTCTGCAAGAACAGGAGCACATCAAAATCCTCATAAGAAGGAACTGGTCACGAGAGAAAAGGTTGTTAAAGCAATTAGACACTATAAAAATGAAAGAATTAAACATTTATTAATGAGTATTTTCAATTTTCCAGCTATGCATAATTATTTGAGGAAAATGAAGAAGGCTGTAAAAAGTGAAAAAGTTTCTCGGGGGAAAATAACAGAACAGATGACTAACGTTACATTATTCGGTGCGTGTATAGTGTATTCTCCTTTGTTTATTGAAAAATTTAATTATGCGTTTTATCCGGAACCATTTATGTATTATGATGAAGATTTGTTACATTATGCATGTGCAAAGCAACATCTTAAAGTAATATATGATCCAAGTATAACAATCTATCATAAGGAGAAGCAAGCAACACAAACAATTAATAGAACGTATTTAAAACAAAGAAAATTTGTTAATAAACATATAACAAATTCAATAAAAATACTTTATAGGCTTATGAAGGAAGATAATTATTATTCTATCAATGATTTTAAATAAGAGACCGTATAGAATAGAATGATTGAAACAATAAGTTGTTAATTTTCAAATGAGGAACTATATGATGCAAGGGGGAATACGAGAATGAAAGGTATAATTTTGGCTGGTGGATCTGGAACCCGGCTATTTCCAATTACAAAGGCAATTTCTAAGCAGTTGCTTCCAGTTTATGATAAACCAATGATTTATTATCCGTTATCTACATTAATGTTAGCCGGTATAACAGAGATATTGATCATTTCAAACCCAAGAGATTTGCCTGTTTTTCAAGAACTACTTGGGACAGGAGCGCACATAGGTATTAAGCTATCATACGTCGTTCAACAAAGTCCAAACGGAATTGCTGAAGCCTTTATTTTAGGAGAAGAATTTATTGGAGAAGATACTGTAGCATTAATTCTGGGTGATAATATTTTTTATGGGCAAGGGTTTTCAAAAATTCTTGAGGATGCAGCTAAATTAATGAATGGAGGTATTATTTTTGGTTATTACTTTAAAGACCCTTCTGCGTATGGTGTTATAGAGTTTGACGAAGCAGGTGAAGCCGTTTCTATTTGTGAAAAGCCATTAGAACCAAAATCACATTTTGCTGTACCGGGTCTCTATTTTTATGATCCTAGCGTGATCCAAGTTGCGAAAGCGTTACAGCCATCGAAAAGAGGAGAATTAGAAATAACGGATGTTAACTTAACGTATCTTAAAAATGGGAACTTAACAGTTAGACTTTTAGGAAGAGGTCTAGCATGGCTTGATACGGGCACATATGAGCGCTTACTGGATGCCTCAAACTATGTAGCAACTGTACAAAAAAGGCAAGGATTTTATATTGCATGTATTGAAGAAATTGCTTATAGAAAAGGGTTTATCTCAAAAGAACAATTGATGGCATTAGTACTTAAATATTCAAATACAGATTATGGGGAGTACTTGAAAATGATATCTGAGGAATTTTGACCTAACGAAGGAAGTCCACCACTTCTTTAAGTGGAAACTATCTTCCGAAACCAGTGGGTATTAAAAAGTATTTTGGAGGTATTAATGTGAAAGAATTAGGTGGATTTTCTTTTTTAGAAACGCAAATTAAAGGAGTCATTATTATTGAACCTAAAATGTGCGAAGATAAAAGAGGATATTTTATGGAAGCTTTCCAGTATGAGTTATTTAAAGAAATGGGCATTGATATGCAGATCTTGCAAGTGAATGTGTCAAAATCAAAACAAGGAGTATTGCGGGGGCTACATTATCAAAGAAAGTATCCTCAAGCTAAGCTTGTTAGAGTAATAAGTGGTGAGATATATGATGTGGCTGTTGATTTACGACACAAATCTGAAACTTATGGCAACTATATTGGCGTTAACCTTTCTAAAGAAAACAACAGACAACTCTATTTACCGAGAGGATGTGCACATGGATTTTTAGTTATATCAGAAGAAGCTGAGTTTTTATATTTAGTTGATAATTTATATCATCCTGAAGACGAAGGAGGTATAATCTGGAATGATCCAGATATAAATATTAATTGGCCATTAAAGGATGTTAAAGAATTGTCTTTGTCAGATAAGGATAAAAGTCTTCTGTTCTTTAAAAATAGTAGCCATTATTGAAAAATTAGGAGTGTAAAGATGAAAACGATTTTAGTTACTGGCGGTGCTGGTTTTATAGGCAGTACCTTTATAATTCACTTATTAAATAAGTACCCCGATTATTATATTATTTGTTATGATAAGCTCACGTATGCAGGAGATCTTGTTAACTTAAGTGAAGCGGAGGCCTATCCGAATTATCAATTTATTAAAGGAGATATTGTTGATAGAAATCATCTCCAAAATATTTTTAATAGCATTGAAATAAATTATGTCATTAACTTTGCTGCTGAGACACATGTAGATAGAAGCATTGTAGATCCTGACGTATTTATTAAAACAAATGTTCTTGGCACAGGTGTGTTATTAGATGTAGTTAAGAAGAGTTGGGAGATTGGTGTAGATTCACAAGGATATCCAAGATATAAGGAAGGGGTAAAGTACCTTCAAGTATCAACAGATGAAGTGTATGGTACATTAGGTGATGATGGGTTGTTTAGGGAGGACACACCACTTTCGCCGAATAGTCCGTATTCTGCAAGTAAGGCAAGTGGAGATTTATTAGTACTAGCTTATAATCATACGTATCACTTACCAATAATAATTACCAGATGTTCGAATAACTTTGGCCCAAGGCAATATCCTGAAAAGCTGATTCCACTAATGATTAAAAAAGCGATGAAGGATGAAAAGTTGCCAGTTTATGGTGATGGATTGCAAGTGAGGGATTGGATTCATGTAGAAGACCATTGTAGGGCTATTGATATTGTAATTCATAATGGACGTTTAGGAGAAGTGTATAATATTGGTGGTATTAATGAGAAACCAAACATAGAAATAGTTAAACTGATTTTAAAGTTGTTACAAAAAGATGAAACATTAATTGATTACGTACAGGATCGATTAGGCCATGATCGTCGGTACGCAATAGACAATACTAAAATCACTTCTGAGCTCAAGTGGAGGCCTATGTATTCCTTTGAAGAAGGAATGATAGATACAATTAACTGGTATAAACCATTTATTATAAATGCTTTAAGGCAAAACAATGATTTGAAAGTATCAAAATAATAGTAGATAAAGCAGAGAACTATAAGCTGCAAAGGGGCATGTATTTAAGAAAAACGAGGTGATTAAATGATTAGGTGGAGAAAACGAATCCGTCGGATGAGCTACTTGATTACTGATTTAATTTGCTTGATATTAAGCTTTATGATTACACAACATATATATAAGCCGATTTTTGACAGACGTATTACACTATCATCACTTGAACAGACGGGACTAATTTTATTATTAACTGTAGTATTTATTAGTGTATTTATTGCCACTTCTCTATATGAAATAATAATGGAGGAAGACTCCGTTTTTTCTATTCGAGTTTTAAGTAGAGTGGTTATTTCTTATGTAATCGCAGTGCTTATTATGAGTGCAATTATGTTTTTAATGAAGATTAGCTTATCTAGACTGTTTTTTGGTTTACTAGTAATTGATTATTTTATCACCGCACTTATTGGAAAGCATATGGTTAAGGAATTTCAATGTAGTGATCTAAATGGTACGAGTCATTGTAAAAATATTCTTGTAATAGGACAGTCACTTAAAGGAAAGGCGTATATTGAACAAATTAAGAAATATGGATATCTGAACTTGAATATTATAGGCTATGTTCATATAAAAGAGCCAAATAACTATATGGGTATACAACATCTTGGCGGAATTGAAGATCTTGAAGAAATTACTAAATTATATGTTATTGATGAAATAGCTGTTGCAAAACCGCTAACATATGATGAACGTTTAGCAGACATTATAAATAGGTGCCAAGAAATGGGTATTACAATTACGATGATTCTTGAAACAAACAATTATGATACAACAAAAGCTCAAGTCGCGATGGTAGGTAATATACCTGTACTAAAGTTTCATACAGTAAGCTTGAATGAAAATCAAATTTTAGGAAAACGCATTATTGACGTATATGGGGCTATGTTTGGTATGGTATTTTTTATAATAGCCTATATTGTTATAGGGCCATTAATTAAGCTTGAAACGCCAGGACCAGTTATTTTTAAACAGAAGAGGGTTGGTAAAAATGGCCGTGTATTTGAAATACTGAAGTTTAGGTCAATGGGCGTAAATGCTGAAACTCAAAAGGAAGCTTTGCTTGTTTCTAATGAAATGTCTGGGTATATGTTTAAGATGACAAACGATCCAAGAATAACGAATACAGGTAAGTTTATAAGGAAAACAAGTATTGACGAGTTGCCACAATTTTGGAATGTTTTAAAGGGAGATATGAGTCTGGTAGGAACAAGACCACCAACAATTGATGAAGTGAAACAATATGAAGCGCATCATCATAGAAGGATTTCTATTACGCCAGGTATAACAGGAAATTGGCAGGTAAGTGGACGTTCGGATATTGAAGATTTTGAACAAGTAGTTAGTTTAGACACGGACTATATTTCAAATTGGACAATATGGACGGATATAAAAATTTTACTTAAGACAGTTTTTGTTGTCTTTGCAGGGAAAGGATCTAAGTAATTTAATCAAATGAATGTAGGTTTTGTATCATTGACTATTGGAAGAGACTAGAGCTTCTCAAAATTATTGAGGCACTTGGTCTTTTTTTTGGTGAAAATTAACCGAATTTCAGAGAATTCTTGATATTTCATGTTAAAAATGTTACGATTAGTCAAACTAGCGAGAGGAGAATGCTATGGATTCCGTTGGATATGAAAAGGCAGGAAGAGTTACACTGATTGGATTTGTTATATTTTCATTGATTGTAATTTGGCTCGTTAATGTTTATTTGATTGGAGAAAGTGAGTACATTCAAAGAGAAACGAATATGCAAATGAGTAAGGAAATCTTACTTGATACGAATGAAACAGACAAGGTATTAATAAGCATGCAGCAAAATTTGTTGATACAAAAAGAATGGCTCAAAAATATTCTTCTTTCTAAAACAACTAGTTCTAAGGAGCTACTGCCTCAAACTATATACTTGGAAAATGATAATGTTTCAATAATTAATGAAAGTACAATAGCTGATATTACTGAGGTAGGGAATGTAATAATCTATGGGAATCAATCACAATACACCCCTCAGCTTATTAACGAATTAAACCAGTTAGATGGATACTTCAAACTTGAAAAAATTCTAAATAGCAATATGAGTTTCGAAATGAATAGTATTTATTATTCTAAGAATAAATATGTTACATATTATCCGTATGTTGAAATTGGAGAAAGAGTAGTTGATTATAATCAAATTTTTTCTAATATTGATGGATTAATTGAAAAGATAAATAACTTAGATCCAGATGATACGACCGTCGATCCTGAACAGGGATGGGATAGGGTAGCAATTAATGAGGGCGAGTCGAAGAAACTAACACTGTCAACGACATTACCAGTTATAGTTGACGGGGAAATTGGCGGGATATTAACTGGAACAATTGATGGTACAATTTTTAACGAAATATTTAAAAAAGAAAAAAATATTGCAGATATTTATGTCGCAGATGCAAACAATACAATATTGTATACCAATAATAAAGACTATGATGTGCTTAGTAATATTTCAGATGTATTTCAGCAACAATATGGAGTCAAGTATTTTCAAAATAAATTCCCTACACCTATAGAGATTAGGGAAGAAGAAGGATATACGCTTTACATTACTAGGCTAAGTAAGGAAAATTGGTATGTGATATATGTGGTAGATAAAGGCAATACATTAAGTGAAATGAAAATAGTAAGCTTAAATATGATGATGATGATTATACTTATTGGAGTCGTTTATTATTCTCTGCACTTTTCAAACCTTAAGATGGCCAGATTAGAATCATTTATTAAAAATTCTAAGCATGATAGTATGACAGACTTATTGAATCATAAAAATATTGTGGAAGCATTAAAAAAATATATGAAGTATGATCGAATAAGGCAGATATCCGTTATGATGCTTGATCTAGATGATTTTAAAAAAGTAAATGATACTTTTGGACATGCTATAGGTGATGAAGTTCTTAGAACCTGTGCAAATACAATGAAAGATTTATTAGATGATAAAAGTTCAGTTTGTGGTCGTTATGGTGGAGAAGAATTCATGATCATTGTGACTAGATCATCTGAGCAAGAAACTTTAGAACTAGCCGAACGTATTCGTGTTGGTATTAACGAAGCAATCTATGATAAAATGGGTATTAGTGTTACAGCCAGCATTGGCATGTACCATGTAATTAAGCCAATTGTATTATCAACGGCTGAAATCATTAATGAAGCAGATAAGAACTTGTATGTAGCTAAGGATTTAGGTAAGAACCAAGTACATAAAGAATAACCTAGATTGTCATGTAGTTACATGGTAAAAAATAAATATTAGTTTTTTTAATAATTTGAATTGACTATGAGCATAATAAGTGTTATCATAAGATGATACTAATTATTTTAATTTTGTTTGGAGGATTTTTTAATGAAGACAGGTACAGTAAAGTGGTTTAAGAATGACAAAGGTTTTGGATTTATCTCAGTTGAAGGCGGAGAAGACGTATTCGTACATTTCTCAGCAATTCAAGGTGACGGCTTCAAAACATTAGAAGAAGGTCAAAAAGTAGAATTTGAAGTTGGTCAAGGCGCTAAAGGACCACAAGCTATTAACGTAACAAGAATATAGTTAAAATTTAGCTGATTGTGATGTAACGACTCCTTTTGAAGGAAAAGTACATTTGTTATTATAGAAGAGTTTATCTGATCTTTGAGTGATAATGCATAATCGAAACAAACTAAAGCAAGAGTTAATTCTCTTGCTTTTTTATTGAATTATAAACGTTTTATGGAGGCAAAGAAATGCAGCAACCAAAGTCTGCTATTAAACAAATAGGCATCTTGCAAAAACTTGGATATAGTATGGGAAATTATAGTTATGGTATCGTGTCACAAATGATTGGGTTTTATATCGTCTTTTATGGTACATCTGTTTTGGGAATATCAGGTAAAATGGTTGGAATTGCTGTTGGAATCAGTGTTATTTGGGATGCTTTAACTGATCCTGTCATGGGGTATGTATCGGATCATACACATCACAATATATTTGGAAGACGACATTTATACATTTTGATTGGATGTATTTTTATGTCACTTTTTACTTATTTACTATTTAACATCCAGCCAGATTGGGGGAATGGTACTAAAATCGTGCTGTTGATCTCATTATTAATATTGGTGAAGACGTGTATTACAATTTATACTACACCCTATACAGCGCTCGGTGCTGAGCTGTCAACGGACTATACAGAAAGAACATCCATTCAAGGATTAAGAACAATGTTTTTTCTAACTGGTATTATTAGTGCAACAGGTATGGGTTTGGCTATTTTCTTTAATCCAACAGAGAATTATCCAAATGGACAATTGAACCCAGAATCCTATAGTAATATGGGTCTTGCTGTAGCCTTGCTGGCACTATTGTTTGGATTGACGTGTTTTTTCGCAACATTTAAAAATACTACTTTCTCCCAAAGTCCCGTTAAACAGGATGGGAAAAAGGGCATAAAACAAATCTTTCACAGTATGAAAGAGGCCCTTGAGAATAAATATTATAGAAATGTTGTACTAGCTTATTTATTTACGAATATATCCTCGGGTATTTTTGGTACGCTTGGACTTCATGTTTATACATATACTTTTAGATTTAACAACACACAAATTGCAACCATTCTCGGCATGCAATTTCTATTTTGTGCATTGTCGCAACCCATATGGGTGATGATTTCAAAAAAAATAGATAAGAAACCTACAGCTATATTGGGATTAAGTATAAGTATTGTTGGAAGTGTTTTATTTGGTATACTTGTATTATTTAAGAGTAATATTGCTGGGAATGTTTTTGCTATTATCCCATTTGCTGTTATTACAGGATTTGGTATCGCTGGATTATTTTCATTGCCTTTATCAATGATTGCAGATACAATAGATGTAGAAGAATTAGAGAGCGGTAAAAGATCAGAAGGTGTATATTATGGATTGCTCACATTAGCGTATAAGTTGTCCCAAGGATTTGTAATATTTTTACTTGGTTTTATTTTAGATATTGTTGAATTTATTCCGGATTCACCTATACAACCTAGTAACACTGAATCAGTTTTAGGTTTAACCGTTTCTATTGGAAGTATCATAGGATTTTTGCTAGGATTATATTTTTACGCTAAGTATCGATTGAACCATAAAAAAGTGTTTGAGATACAAGAGATTATTAAAAATAGGAAGCTAGTGATCGCTCAAAAAACAGCAGAACATATTCAGGAGGAAGCTTAATGAGAACAGTTTTTTTTATGATTTATCTTGGAATATACATGGCAGTTAGCTTGGTTTTTTCAATTAAGTACAAGTATCTAGGGGCTAAAGGGAAAAAAATAGAGCAAGATGCTTATTTAGATAAAGTATCTGTTAGATGGGGTAGAGATATGGTTAAGGTCATGGGATGTGATGTTGAGGTTATCGGTCTTGATCATATACCTGACGAAAACGTATTATATGTATCAAACCATGGAGGTAATATTGACATTCCGCTATGTTTAGGCTATTTACCTAAACTTAAAGGGTTTGTTGCGAAGATCGAATTAAAAAAAGCACCTATAATTAGTAGTTGGATGAAAAGATTGGGTTGCTTATTTCTTGACCGTTCAAGTATTAGACAGTCTATGGAAATGATATTACAAGGAATTGAAATGTTGAAAAATGGACAGACTTTGCTTGTTTTTCCAGAAGGTACGAGAAGTAAAAGTAATGTTGTAGGAGAATTTAAAAAAGGAAGCTTGCAGCTTGCAGTAAAAAGTGGTGTGCCAGTTGTCCCATTAACAATCGAAAATTCATATAAAACTTTTGAGGAAAATAAACGGATATGTCCTGCTAAAATAAAAATTACAGTACACAAACCAATATATATGGATTCTCTTTCACCAGAAGAAAAGAAAAATCTTGCAGAAATGGTTAGAAAGGTCATTATAGGAAACGAATAGTGATAAAAAGTTATTGATATTTTTTTGACAATGATTTATAATGGAGTAAATGAATAGTATTCTGAACTCAAGGGGATGCCTAAGAGCAGGAAGAGAAGATAATATAATATGTATGTTAATGACTCTTTATGCCCATTCGGTGTAAAGAGTTTTTTCTGGTTTCAGATAAATAGCAATGAAAAAGAGGAAGTTATGAAGACGAAAGAACAGACAAATGAGAGATGTTGATATGACATATGAGGTGAAGAAATGAGAATTGAAAAGGATCAGCTTGGCGAAATGAAGTTGCCAAAGGAAGTCTATTATGGAATACATACAGCTAGAGCTTTGGATAATTTTACTGTAAGTGGAAAAGGTGTTAGAAATAGCTTGTTATTAGCGCTAATTGAAGTTAAAAAAGCGGCCGCAATGGCAAATGTAAAAGTTGGATTGCTAAATGAGAAACTTGGAGATGCAATTGTTGATGCCTGCAATGAGCTTCTAGAAGCAGAAGGAGATAATCTATTATGGAAAAATATATTTACCGATGCTTTTCAGGGAGGGGCAGGCACTTCAACAAACATGAATATAAATGAAGTGCTAGCAAATGTGGCAATAGAAAAGCTTTCAGGGAAACTAGGTGATTACGATTTAATTCATCCCATTAATCATGTAAATCTTTCTCAATCTACAAATGATGTTTATCCTACGGCACTTAGAATTGCAGCTGTAAGAGAAACTAGAAAGTTAAGTGATGCGTTATCAATACTTCAAGAAAGCTTGCAAGAGAAAGAGAATGCATTTAGTAGTGTTATTAAGCTTGGAAGAACGCAACTAATGGATGCGCTTCCAATCACTGTAGGCCAAGAATTTGGTGCATGGGCTAGAGCAATTTCTAGAGACCGGTGGAGAATATATAAAGTTGAAGAAAGATTAAGAGAAACGAATATCGGAGGCACTGCAGTAGGCACTGGACTCAATGCGTCATTAGAATATATCTATACAGTAACCGATTTAATCCAACGTAATACAGGACTAGGTTTATGTAGGAGTGACTACTTGATGGATTCTACCCAAAATATGGACGTTTTTGTTGAAGTATCAGGGCTGTTAAAGGCCTTAGCAGTAAACTTAATTAAAATTTCAAGTGATATTAGACTTCTTGGGTCAGGACCAACTGGAGGTTTTGGAGAATTGAAGCTTCCGCAGCTTCAAGCAGGATCTTCCATAATGCCGGGCAAGGTTAATCCAGTTATGTGCGAGATGATTACTCAAGTTGGACTAAGGGTTATTGGAAATGACAGTTGTATTACGGGTGCTTCAATGATGGGGCAATTGGAGCTCAATGCGTTTTCACCTTTGGTAGCTGAGGCACTTTTAGAATCGTTTGAGCTTTTATACAATGGAGTTACATTATTTAGGGAAAAATGTATTGAAGGAATAGAAGTTGATTCAATAAAGTGCATGAAAAATTTAGAATATTCCTCTGCGCTTGCAACTGCTCTTATACATCATATTGGTTATGACAGAGGATGCGAAATAGCTAAAAAAGCCCAATTAGAAAGTAAGACCGTAAGACAAGTCGTGTTAGAAGAAAGGATAATGAATGAAGAAGCCCTTGATAAAATACTTAACGTCTATCAAGTTACATCACCTGGAATACCTGGGAAGGAGTAAGAATATGAGTTTGAACAATACACCAAGATCAAATAGAGTTCACATAGCTTTTTTTGGAAGAAGAAATGCAGGGAAATCGAGTATTATTAATTCTGTAACAAATCAGGAACTAGCTCTTGTTTCAGAAGTATTAGGAACAACAACGGACCCGGTATATAAATCAATGGAATTATTGCCTCTTGGTCCAGTAGTTATGATTGATACAGCGGGTCTAGATGATGATGGCCAACTAGGAGAACTTAGAGTTGCTAAAACGAGAGAGGTTATGAAAAAAACAGATATTGCAATTGTTGTAATAGATGCCACTAGAACTCAATTGGATTTAGAAATTGAATGGATAGATGAATTAAAGAGGAAAAAAATTCCAATTCTTGGTGCTTTAAATAAAATTGATTTGCTCGAAGATGTAAATATGGTAGCAGATGCACTTGCAGATCAGTTAAAAATACCCCTTATTCCAGTTTCAGCTGTGACTAAAAAGGGTATTCATAGATTAAAGGAAAAGATGGCGTTATTAGTGCCTGAGGAGCAAGATAAGTTTTGCATTGTTGGTGATTTAATTAGACCAGGAGATTTGGTTATACTTGTTACACCAATTGACAAGGCGGCACCAAAAGGTAGACTAATTCTTCCTCAACAGCAGACGATAAGAGATATTTTAGAAAGCGATGCAATTGCAATTGTTACAAAGGAACATGAGTTACGAGATACCTTTAACAAACTGAGCCAAAAGCCCAAGTTGGTTATAACGGATTCTCAAGCCTTCTTAAAGGTGGCTGCTGATACGCCACTGGATGTAATGATGACGTCCTTTTCGATTTTATTTGCTCGGTATAAGGGTGACTTAGAGCAAATGGTTGCGGGTGTTAAGGCGATAGAAAAACTAAAGGATGGCGATAAGGTGCTAATATGCGAGGCCTGTACACATCACAAACAATCGGATGACATCGGAACTGTAAAGATTCCAAGATGGATCAGGCAAAAGACTGGTAAAAATATTCAATTTGATCATTTGTCAGGAAATGACTTTGACGAGAACCTGGAAGGGTATCAATTAATTATTCATTGTGGTGGTTGTATGCTCAACGCTCAAGCAATGAAAGGTAGACTGAGTGAGGCGAAGAGCAAAGAAGTTAACATAACCAACTATGGTGTTGTTATAGCGTATGTTCATGGTATTTTAGACAGAGCCTTAGAACCTTTTCCTATGGCAAAGCTAATATACAATCGTTCATAACGTGAGAAAGTTTACTATATGGTTGCTTATAAAGGGGGGAGTTTATGGAAACAAGAATTGGTGTTATAGGTATAGTTGTTGAAAAGCTTGAAGAAACTATACAGATTAATGAGGTTTTACATCAGCATGCAGATATTATTGTTGGAAGAATGGGTATGCCGTACAAACAAAAGGGTATTAGTGTTATATCATTAATAATAGATGGCAGTACAGATGAAATTGGAAGCCTGACAGGTAAACTTGGCAATATTGAAGGCGTTAATGTTAAAAGTGCGCTATCAAAGAAAGCATACTAATAATCATCATTTATATGTCCTTAGGAGGAATACATCATATGGAAAATTTTATAGACAATCAAAAGATATTTGATTTACTCGAAGAAGCAAAGAAGTTTAATCAAGATAAAATAAATAAAATTATCGTAAAGGCTGAAAGCTGTGAAGGATTGTCGGCGCTCGAAACTGCAGCATTATTAAATGTAGAAGATACTGAAACATTGACGAAAATGTATAAAGCTGCAGGAACAATCAAGGAAAAGATATATGGGAATAGGATTGTTATGTTTGCCCCTCTTTATGTTTCAAACTATTGTATTAATGGATGTTCCTATTGTGGATACAAATGTAGTAATAATTTTGACAGACGTAAACTTACGGATGAAGAAATAAGCAAAGAGGCTATAAAAATTCAAGATATGGGACATAAGCGAATCGTTCTAGAAGCGGGTGAAGATGAAAAGAATTGTTCAATAGATTATATATTAAATTCAATGAAGGTGATTTATGAAACAAAAACCGAAAAGGGTAGCATTAGGAGAATAAATGTAAATATTGCTGCAACGACTACGGAAAATTATTCGAAATTAAAAGAGGCAGGTATCGGAACTTACACCTTGTTTCAAGAAACATATCATCTAGAAACTTATAATAAGTTTCATTTATATGGCCCTAAAGCGGATTTTACATATCACCTGACTGCCATGGATCGTGCCATGGAGGGTGGAATTGATGATGTTGGTATCGGTGCACTTTTTGGCCTGTATGATTACAAATTTGAAGTTATGGGCATGATGATGCATAAAGAACATCTAGAAGAGGTGTTTGGCGTTGGTCCTCACACGATGTCAGTACCAAGACTCAAAAAAGCGGATGATGTTGATCAACATGATTTTCCATATCTTGTATCTGATAAAGATTTCAAGAAAATCGTTGCAATTATTAGATTATCCGTTCCTTATACAGGTATCATATTATCGACAAGAGAAGAGCCTGCCTTTAGAGAAGAAGTTATTGAGGTTGGTGTTTCGCAAATAAGTGCTGGATCGAAAACAGATGTTGGTGGCTATAATGAGCAAGATATTATTGGCGAACAATTTGAACTTGCAGATCATCGTCCATCATCAGAAGTTATTAAAAGCCTATGCGAACAAGGTTACTTACCGAGCTTTTGTACTGCTTGTTATAGATCAGGAAGAACGGGAGATCGCTTTATGCAGGTAGCAAAAACAGGACAAATTCACAATCTATGCTTACCAAATGCACTTATGACCTTTAAGGAATATTTAGAAGACTATTCTAATGAAGAAATGAAAAAGTTAGGAGAAGGAGTAATTGCAAAGCATATTGAAGATATTGAAAATGAAAAGGTAAAAGTTCTAACAAAAGAAAGACTCAAAAATATTGAAGAAGGCAAGAGAGATTTGTTTTTATAACCATCATTGGTTATAGTGTTAAAAGTATATAGTTGATCTTTCTTACACAGCATATAGTGGTATGGATGCTTTAACCATCCGCTATATGTTGTGTGAGAATTAGAATAACTTACTTTTGATACTACAACCATCATTGGTTATAGTGTTAAAAGTATATAGTTGATCTTTCTTACACAGCATATAGTGGTATGGATACGGATGAAAAGTCTAGTACATGATGAATGGCTAGACTTTTCATATTTTATAATGTAAAATGATACTAAGGCAGTTAAAGGAAAATAATGTATGTAGTAAAGGCGTTCAACTATAAATTCGGTTGATTGAGAGTATGAGAGATTATGATCACTTTAACAATAGTACAATAAAGTTTTTATCATAGATACGAATATTGGATAGAATAGTGTATAGTGAAATATAGTTTGATAAAGATAAGAAGAACGAGGAGAAAATATGATTGAATTAGGAAAAATACAAAAATTAGAAGTGATTAAGTTAGCTACAGTTGGGGCTTATTTGAATACTAGAAATAATCAAAAACAAGAAAATGTACTCTTGCCTAAAAAGCAAGTACCAATGGATGTTGCAATTGGTGATGAAATTGAAGTTTTTGTTTATAGAGATTCAAGTGATCGAATTATTTCAACAATAAATAAGCCTAAGATGGTAATGGGTGAAATTAAAAAACTTAAGGTTGTAGAAGTATCAGATATTGGTGCATTTTTAAACTGGGGTTTAGAGAAGGATTTATTTATACCTTTTAAAGAGCAAACACAAAGACTTCAAAAAGGGTATGAATGTCTTGTTGGTTTATATATAGACAAAAGCGATAGAATATGTGCGACCATGAATATTTATGATATGCTCAGCAATGAGTCGCCTTATAAGGTTGATGATAAGGTTAAAGGAATTATTTTTAGCATTAATAAGGATATGGGCGCGTTTGTTGCAATAGATAAAAAATATCAAGGTTTGATTCCAATAAAAGAATTGTACAGTGACCATAAATATGGGGATGAAATCGAAGCTAGGGTCACGAAAGTAAGAGAGGATGGTAAGCTAGACTTAAGCCTAAGAGAAAAATCCTACATGCAAATGGATAAAGATGCAGATAAGATTTATGAACGACTAATTAAAAGTGGTGGGTACCTTCCTTATAATGACAAAACGCCAGCTAGTAAAATCTATGCTGAATTTGACATGAGTAAGAATGGCTTTAAAACAGCCATTGGCAGATTGTTAAAAGCAAAGAAGATTTGTTTTGTAAAAGATGGTATTCAAAAATTATAGTGTAAGAGAATATGGTTACGAACTTACTTTTGGCACTACAACCAGAATATTTAATCTTGAACATATATTTTAACGGCTCTATAATAGGGCCGATTTCTTTTTTGCTAAAAAAGTTCTTCATAATCAATTGGAAAAGCGATCAAGGAATATATAGTAGCTCGGGGGAGGAAAGATTAAGATGAGAAAAATAAAAAGAAAGCCTTGGTTATTAACAAAGTATTTTCTGAAATTTAAGTGGCACTATCTTATAGGCTTTTTAGCAGTCGTTTTTGTTGACTATATTCAACTACAAATTCCATTGTTAACAGGTCAGATTTCTGATGGTCTTCAACTTGGAAACTATAATAGCAAAATGCTATTTCAAAAAATTCTATGGATTATGCTCATTGGCTTATCTATTGGGATTTTAAGGTATATATGGAGGTATTTTATTTTTGGAACGAGTAGAAAAATTGAAAATGACCTTAGAAATGATTTGTTTAATCACTTAGAAAAGCTCTCTCTAAAGTTTTATAACGAAAACAAAATAGGGGATCTAATGGCATATGCTACGAATGATATTAGCGCCATTCGGATGATGGTTGGTCCTGGGGTTTTAATGGGCTTAGATGTTGTTCTTATAACATCATTGGTATTGTATCAAATGATTACTAAAATAAGTCTCGAACTAACATTAGCAGCGGTCGTACCTCTTCCAATTATTGCGTTTGGTAGTCTTATTTTCGGAAAGCATATGCGATCAAGGTTTAAAGAAAAGCAAGAGGCTTTTGCATATATGTCTGATATTGTTCAAGAAAGTATTTCAGGTATTCGTGTTATAAAAGCATTTGTTCAAGAGAGCAAAGAGGTTATTGCTTTTAATAAGGTAAATAAAAATAATTATGACAAAAATATGAGTGTAGTGAAGCTTCATGCAGTAATGCTTCCTCTTGCAATGATGATCTCTGGATTTAGTATTGCGGTTGTTTTAGGCTATGGTGGCTACTTAGCTATCCTAGGCAAGATTTCATTAGGTGAGTTGGTTGCTTTTATTCAATATTTGTTAATTCTTGTATGGCCTATGATTGCTTTTGGTTGGTGCTTAAATATACTTTCTCAAGGATCGGCTTCGTTGGATAGACTCGAAAAACTACTGCATATTGCGCCAGATGTATTTGATGAGCCAACCGTTCAAAGCATAGAAAAAATAAAAGGTAAAATTGAATTTAGAAATCTAAGCTTTCATTATCCAGGAACTAAATCAGAGGACCTTAAAAATATTGCTTTAACTGTAAAAGAAGGAGAAACATTAGGCATTGTTGGTAGAACAGGTAGTGGGAAAACCACGCTAATTAACTTGCTACTAAGACTTTATAATCCTCCTAGAGGCACGATATTTATTGATGGAATTGACATTATGGAAATCCCTCTAAAGGTGCTAAGAGGAGCCCTTGGTTATGTACCACAGGATAATTTTTTGTTTTCTGAAACCATTGCGAGAAACATTGCATTTAGCTCAGAAGCGTATACCAAGCAAGAGATTGAAGAAGCTGCTAAAAATGCGAATGTTCATAAGGATATCATTGACTTTTCACTAGGATATGAAACCATTATTGGTGAAAAAGGGGTAACCCTATCGGGTGGACAAAAGCAGAGGCTTTCTATAGCGAGGGCGCTTATAAAAAAACCACCAATTCTTATTTTGGATGATGCAGTGTCAGCTGTAGATACCCATACTGAAGAAGAGATTATGAACCATCTTAGACAGGATAGACAGGATAAAACGACAATTATTATCGCACATAGGATCTCTACATTACAAAATGCAAATCATATTATCGTTGTTGATGAAGGTACAATAATTGAACAGGGTAATCATGAGCGTCTAATTGAACAAAAAGGAAGCTATTATGATATGGTTCAAAAGCAACAATTGGAAAAAGAAATATTAGACCAAGAGTAAGAGGTGTTAATGTGGAACATATTAAAGAAAATGAACATAAAGGCTATGACAAAAAAATTATTATTAGATTATTAAAATATGCAAAGCCCTATATTGGATGGATTAGTCTTTCACTCATATTGGTTTTAGCAGTAGTTAGTATGGAGCTTATTAGACCAATATTAATAGGAAAAGCTATAGATGAAATGATTACCGACTATAAAAAGCCCTATGCAATTGTTGAGTCGGGAACAAATGGCGCAATTATTGTAGGAGAAGTAAGCGTTGTTCTTGATGGTAATCTGTACGAAAAAAATGAAAAGGGACGAATCATTTATGATGAAAACTATAAACCCTCTTATTTCTTTGTAACAGAATTAACAAAGGATCAGCTGCCTCAATTAGATGAGCTTCAAGTGACATCAATTGGTGAGAAATATTATGTTAACCTTGAAGGCATCCAAAAGCAAGTTATTCCTTTATCAGATCAAGTGCTTAAGCGTTTAAGACAAAATGATATTGATCAGCTGGTGAAGATTACAATTGTTTTTATTGGTGTATTAATACTTGGGATGGTGATTAATTACTTACAAACCTTATTACTACATTATACTGGACAAAAAATTATTTACAATATTAGAGATGAACTGTTTTCACATGTACAAAGATTATCTGTTCAATTTTTTAACAATAATCCTGTAGGTAAATTGGTTACGAGGATTACAAATGATACTGAAACTTTAAACGAAATGTATACCAGTGTTATAGTTAATTCAGCCAATAACATTTTAATGATTATAGGAATATCAATTTTTATGCTTTTTCTAGATTGGAAATTAACATTATTAATATTTATTGTTATACCACTTATTGTGCTAGCCACAATGTTATTTAGACACTATTCTATTAGGGCGTATAGAGACGTAAGAACAAAGGTCGCAAACCTTAATGCCTTTCTTTCTGAGCATTTATCAGGAATGAGAATTGTGCAAATTTTTACACAGGAAGAAAGGAAGATGAAAGAATTTAAAAACGCTAGTGATGAACTGCTAAATGCACATATGAAACAAATGATTTTATTTAGTGTTTATAGACCCTATATGTATTTTATGTATATTTTAGGATTAATAATTGTTCTAGGTTATGGAGGAACACAGGTTATTAATGGAAAGATGTCAATAGGGATGCTAATTATATTCATTCAATACATTTCTATATTTTTTGAACCTATACAACAGCTTGCAGAACAATTTGATATTTTGCAATCTGCCATGGCTTCAGCAGAGAAAATATTTTCGTTATTGGATGAAGAAGAATATATTCATCACGAAGAGGAGTTAGTTGAACTCGAGGAGGTTCGTGGCGAAATAGAATTTAAGAATGTATGGTTTGCATATGAAAAAGAAGATTGGGTGTTGAAGGATGTATCATTTAAAGTTAAGTCAGGCGAAACAATAGCTTTTGTAGGGGCCACAGGAGCAGGTAAAACTTCTATACTAAGCCTTATTAATAGATATTATGATATTCAAAAAGGTCAAATTCTATTAGATGGAATCTGTATAAGTAAAATAAATGTCCATAGTCTTAGAGCTCATATTGGCCAAATGCTACAAGATGTATTCTTGTTTACGGGTAGTATTAAAAGTAATATTCGTCTAAAAAATGAAAATATTTCAGATGAACAAATAATTGGAGCAGCAACGTATGTAAATGCAAATCATTTTATTGATAAGTTGCCAAAGAAATATAATGAAAGGGTGTACGAAAGAGGTGCGACTTTTTCAGCAGGGCAAAGGCAGTTGCTATCCTTTGCTAGAACGTTGGCTTACAATCCTTCGATATTAATTTTAGATGAAGCAACGTCCAATATTGATACTGAAACGGAAGGACTTATTCAAGATGCATTGCTTAAGTTGATGGAGGGGAGGACGACACTAGTTGTAGCACATAGACTATCAACAATACAACATGCGGATAAGATTATTGTACTCCATAAGGGACGAATAAAAGAGATTGGTAATCATCAAGAATTATTAGGTAAGAAAGGGATCTATTATAGCTTATATCAATTGCAGTATAAGGAGAGTTAGTAAAACGAAAGATATTTGTTTTTTATTATTGACGAATGTAAGTAGATAACCTGTGGTGTATACCATAGGTTATTTTTGAAGATGGGTATACTATTATTTATTATACTTAAGGAGGATTCAAATGGAGCAAAAAGAAAATGCATCTTTTTGGGAGCAATTAGATAAAAAAACGAGTTTTTCTAAATTAGATCATAAGATTAAGGTGAATACAGCAATTATTGGCGGGGGTATATTTGGAATCACCACTGCAATGTTGCTTATGAAAGAGAATGTTGAGGTCTCTGTTCTTGAAGCCAGAACAATAGGAAGTGGAGCAACAGGGCGTACAACTGCAAAGGTCACTTCTCAACATAGATTAATCTATCAAGATATTGTTAGATCTCAAGGTGACAGCGGAGCAAGACAATATGCCGATGCAAATCAAGAGGCAATAGAAAAAATTAAAGAAGTCATTAAAGAGTATCATATTGATTGTGATTATGAAGAACAAAAAAGCTATGTTTTTGCTACAACTGAAAAAGGAGTAGAAAAGATTAAAAGGGAATATGAAGCAGCGATAAAGCTTGGATTACCTGCGTCAATCGTATCAAATGAGAAGCTTCCATTTAAGATTGAAGCAGCCTTATGTTTTGAAGGACAAGGAATGTTTCACCCTTTAAAATATTTATATAAAATAGCAGATATTTTAATGGAGCACAAAGTTCCCATCTATGAAAATACGCGTATTACTGAAATAGATGGTAAGGGACCATTTATACTGAAGACAGATGATGGCATAGAAGTAGAAGCAGCTAATGTGATCATCGCAACAAAGTATCCAATTTTAAATAAGAAGGGGTTGTTCGTCACTAAGCTATATGTTATGAGAACCTATATAGTTGCGGGGTATTCTGAAAAAATTCACTTTGATGGAATGTATATAAATGCAGAAGATCCAGTTCGTTCGTTGAGGTCATATGTTTATGAGGGGAAAGAACTCATACTTATCGTTGGTGCTAGCCATCAGACCGGAGCGTGTAAGCATACAGAAGCACCTTATGATGAGCTGATTGCTTACGCAAAAAAGCTAGATCAAGATTTCGATATTCAATACAAATGGTCTACACAAGATTGTTTGTCTTTAGATAAAATACCATACATTGGTAGTTTGTCAGAGGATTTATCTGAAATTTACATTGGAATAGGTTTTTCGAAATGGGGTATAACAAATTCAACAGTAGCTGCTATGATCCTTCGAGATTTTATACTTGGAAAAGACAATCCTTGGAAGGATGTATTTAATCCAAAGAGAAGCTTTAGTATGAAAGCATCTAAGGAGTTGTTGATTCAAGGAATTGATCTTGCTGGTGATTTGATAAAAAAAGTCTTACCAGTTGAGGAGATGGACTTGACGGATATTGAAAATGGAGAAGGAAAAGTGATAGAATATAATAATGAAAAAGTTGGTGTATTTAAGGATCAAGAAGGTAATGTTTTTTGTGTAGAGCCTACGTGCAAGCATATGGGATGTCAAGTCACCTTTAATAATGCTGAAAAAACATGGGATTGTCCTTGCCATGGGTCAAGATATACTTGCCAAGGAGAGGTTATTGAAGCGCCAGCAGTAGCAGCGTTAGAAATAAAAAGTTTGAATAGAATGTAGGAGTATAATATAGAATCAAGGTGAAATCTAATGGGTGTCATGTTTGTAGGTAGGTAAGCCGTAAACGTTGTGAATTGTAATACGAATAAAAACGTGATAGAATGATTTTGTTGTAGAAGATGTAGCTTGAAATAAATAAAAATCAAGTTTTACAGATTATAAGTTATGCATTTTGGAGGAATAGTATGAGCGTATCAGTTATCGGATGTGGAAGATGGGGAACTTTTCTTGGATGGTATGCAAATAAAATTGGTCATGAAGTATTAATTTGGGGGAGAGAATCCTCATGCAATATGGCCAAATTAATTGAAACGAGAAAAAACGAGTATTTACAATTAAATGACGATGTTGTTCTTACAACTTCGCTTGAAGCGGCAATAAATTTTTCTGACTTTATAATCATTTCTATTAGTTCACAACAGCTTAGAACGATGTGTCAGAGGTTGAATGAACTTGATCTTAATGGTAAGACAATAATTTTAGCTATGAAAGGAATTGAAGTGGATACAGGCTTTCGGCTGTCTCAAGTTCTTTTGAGTGAGATTAAGCAGCATATAAACGTTTCAATATGGGTTGGACCTGGACATACACAAGCATTCACTGAAGGAATTCCTAACTGCATGTTAATTAGTTCGACGAATATTGACATTTCAAAAAAAATTGTAGATGAATTTAGTAGCGAGCTTATAAGGCTTTATATTGGACAAGATATTATAGGAAATGAAATTGGAGCAGCAGCGAAGAATGTAATTGGTATAGCAGCTGGAATGCTAGATGGTTTGAATTTTAGCAGTTTAAAAGGGGCACTAATGGCTAGAGGCTCAAGAGAAGTAGCTAGGTTAGTAAGAGCTATGGGTGGAAATGAATTAACCGTATATGGCTTGAGTCATATTGGTGATTATGAAGCGACACTTTTCTCGGAGTTCAGTCACAATCGAAAATTTGGTGAAGATTTTGTTAAAGGTGTAGAATTCAATAAGCTTGCTGAAGGCGTATCCACAGTAAAAGCATTACTCTTATTGGCGAAGAAGTGTTATGTTGATATGCCAATATGTAATGCAATATATTCAATATTATATAATAATGAAGATCCAAAGCAAGTGTTAAATGATTTGTTTCTGCGTCCAATAACGTTTGAATTTTAAGGTGATCTAAATGAAAATAAATCGGTTGCTTGAAATAACCATACTTTTAATGAATAAAAAAAGCATTACTGCAAAGGAATTAGCACATAGATTTCAGGTATCAACGCGGACGATTTATAGGGATATTGATGATTTGTCCTTGTCGGGCGTGCCGGTCTATGCAAATAAAGGTAAGGGTGGAGGCATTTCTTTGCTTGAAAGTTTTACCTTAAATAAAACCCTACTGTCAGAGAAAGAAAGCGATAGTATATTTCTGGCGTTAAAAACCTTACAGGCTACTAGATATCCAGAGGTTGATCTCATACTCGACAAAATAAGTACAGTTTTTAAAAGAACCGAACCAATAGATTGGGTTCGAATAGACTTTTCTCCATGGGGAAGTAGACCAAATGAATACAATAAATTTGAAGAAATTAAAAAAGCAATACTTGAAGGCAAAATTATTTCCTGTGACTATGTTAATGCTGAAGGGGATAGGCGTCAAAGATATATCGAGCCTATGCAATTAAGTTTTAAAGGGCAAAGTTGGTATTTGTGGGGTTATTGCAGAAGTAGATGTGAGTTTAGAGTGTTTAGAATTTCAAGAATAAAGAATGTACAAATAATAGAAGAAGTTTTTGAAAGAAGAAAATATGAGACGACATATGATAAAAAACTAGAAGAACCTATAATGATGCTTGTGCCTTTAAGACTTAAATTTCAACCTCAAGCATTACATAGAATTTACGATGACTTTGATGACGACCTTATTACTAGATGTAGTGACGGCACCTGTGAAGTTAATATAACCTTTCCTGAAGATGAATGGATTTATGGATATTTATTATCCTATGGTAGTATGCTGGAAGTATTAGCGCCTGAAACAATACGAGATGAAGTTAAAAGTAGGCTAGAAAATTGTTTGAAAAATTATGATTAAATATGACATACTGTTGTCAAACTTAAGAGATATAATAGTTTCATAATACTTAATATATTGAATGGAGGAGTTATTATGAATTATGAGATTATACTAGGTGAACAACAAAAACAAAACGTATTATCAATCAGAACCAAAACAAAGCTTGAAGAATTACCTACAATCATTGGTGAGGCATATGGTAAAATAATGCAATACCTTAATGAGCTAGGATTAACACCTAATGAGGCACCTTTTACCGCATATTATAATCTGGATATGACAGATTTAGATGTTGAAATGGGTTTTCCTGTAGCAAATCAATTGCAAGGCAAAGATGATATAAAAGCTACTATTATATCTGCAGGAAGGTGTATTTCGTGTATGCACAAAGGACCTTATTCTCAAATGGAAGCACCTTATATGGAGATGGAAAAATGGCTGCAAGAAAATGGTTATGAAGCCACAGGAATTTGTTATGAGTATTATTACAATTCACCAATGGACGTTGAAGAAAGTGAGCTGTTAACCAAAATTGTCATGCCATTGAAGTAATAAAAAGCAAATTATTCTTCGCGACTATTTGCGGTTACGAGCTCGTAGCGAATGCGAATGGCGAGTATCCTTTGACTTAATAATTTATACTTACCTAAGATTTCCTTGAAAAGCATTAGTAAATAGTGTAGTATTAATAAATGAGTTATAATTACTCAAGTATAGGAGATTAGTCATAGGAGAAAAAAACAATGGATAATAATGTAATAGCAAAAGTAGGAAATATTGAAATTACGAAACAGCATATGATCAATATTATAAGAAGTTTACCACAACAACAAGCAATGGAAGTATCAACCCAAGCGGGTGCTAAGAGATTACTGGACGAAATGATAGCTGGCGAATTACTATATTTAGATGCATTAGATCATAATGTCCAAGAGGAAGATGAGTTTAAGACAACGTTAGAAGAAGCTACACATGGCTTGCTACAGCGTTATGCCATTCAAAAGTTGCTTCAAAATATTACGGCAACTGATGAAGAAGTTCAACTTTACTATGAAAAGAATAAAAACAAATTCATTAGCTCTGATCAATTAAAAGCAAGACATATATTAGTAGAAAAAGAATCAGAAGCAAAAAAAATCAAGGGTGAAATTGAAGGCGGCTTAGATTTTTCAGAAGCAGCACAAAAATATTCAACTTGTCCATCAAAAGAAAAGGGTGGAGATTTAGGGCTTTTTGAAAAAGGAAGAATGGTACCTGAATTCGAAGAGGTTGCCTTTGCTCTTGAGGTTGGAGAACTTAGTGATTTAGTAAAAACTTCCTTTGGTTATCACCTGATCATGGTTGACGAAAAGATAGCAGCAGGTGAAAAAACATTTGAAGAGGTTGCTAGCCAACTTAATCAAATGGTAGTCCAAGAAAAGCAAGGTGAAGTATACGACGCGAAACTTACTGAATTAAAAGCAAAATATGTTGTAGAAGTAAATGAAGAAGCAATAAAATAAATAGGGTAAGGAAAACAAGTATCAAGAAGGTAATTATTATTACCTTTTTGATGCTTTTTTTATTACGGTCAATTGCTACAAATTAACTCTCGTGGTATAATCTAATTAAGATATTAAAAAGCTCGCTTCTAATGAGGGGCATATTTGGAATCATAAGTAGTATAAACTAATAAGATAGGTTATAAGCCTATATATGATTTATAGAATTGGAGTTAAAGCGTGAATAATAACGAAATATATAATAAATTGAGAAATGTCTTAAGTGAAAAGGAAATATTAAGAGATGAACCAATGAAGGTTCATACATCGTTTAAAATTGGTGGACCAGCTGATTTTTTTGTTGTACCTACTTGCGTTGAAAGTCTTGTAAGCACCATTAAGCTTTGTTCAAAAGAAAAAATACCTTATTATATTATTGGGAATGGAAGTAATCTTTTAGTTTCAGATAAAGGTTTTCGTGGTGTCATTGTGCAAATATATAAAAATTTTAACGAGGTGAGAATTGTTGGTGATAGAGTATCTGCTCAAGCAGGTGTATTATTATCTAAACTATCAAAACAAATTTATGAAGCAAGCCTTGAAGGATTTGAATTTGCATCTGGCATACCTGGAACATTAGGTGGTGCTGTTTTTATGAATGCAGGTGCTTATGGTGGTGAAATGAAGCATATTCTTGAAGACGTCACAGTGATTACACACCAAGGAGATTTAATTAACTTACCAAAAGAAGCATTAGCATTAGACTATCGAAGCAGTATATTGCAACAAGAAGACTATGTGGCAATTAGTGCGACCTTAAAGTTGAAAAAAGGGGATCAAGCGTTCATTAAAAGTACATTAGAGCAACTTAGCCATAAGCGTAAAACAAGACAACCCCTTGAAATTCCCAGTGCAGGGAGCACCTTTAAAAGACCAGAGGGTTATTATGCAGGGAAGCTTATAATGGATTCAGGATTAAAAGGCTATTCAATAGGGGGTGCTCAAGTTTCAGAAAAGCATTGTGGGTTTGTAGTGAATAAAGGAAATGCCACAGCAAAAGACGTTATTTTACTTATGGAGCACATTCGATTGATTGTTAAAGAGAAGTTTGGGGTAGAATTAGAACCTGAAGTCAAGTTGCTTGGTCAAGCGGATGAATAACGCAGTTAAAAGCGCTTAAGAATAAGGAATAAGAAAGGATGAGGCATATGCAATTTACAGTAGTTACAGGAATGTCAGGTGCAGGTAAAAGTACTGTTTTAAAAATTCTTGAAGACATGGGATTTTTTTGTGTAGATAATTTGCCTCCAATACTAATTAAAAAGTTTGCAGAAATTTGTTTTAGTCCAGATTCAGGTATTAATAAGGTTGCTTTAGGAATTGATATTAGAGGTGGCAATCTTTTTTCAGAGCTCTTTACAATAATAGGAGAAATTAATCAAAGTGGATACAATATTGATCTTATTTTTTTAGATGCCAATGATGATGTTTTAGTGAAAAGATATAAGGAAACAAGGCGTAAACATCCACTAGTTGTAAACGGAAGAATACAAGATGGTATAAAACTAGAAAGAGGAATGCTTATCGAAGCAAAGGAACGAGCGAAATATATCATTGATACGAGTAATTTATTGACAAGGGAATTAAAGGAAGAAATTATTAAAATTTTTACTGAGGGAAAAGTGTATGAGAATTTAATAATTACAATATTATCCTTTGGTTTTAAATATGGAATTCCTTCTGATTCTGATTTGGTTTTTGATGTAAGGTTTATACCGAATCCATTTTATATTTCGGAGTTAAAGGCAAAAACTGGAAATGATCAAGTTATTAAAGACTATGTTATGGGATGGGATGTCACAAAGAAATTTCTTGAAAAACTTGAAGACATGATTAGTTTCCTATTACCGAATTATATAAAAGAGGGCAAGAATCAATTGGTTATTAGCATAGGCTGTACAGGTGGAAAGCATCGATCTGTTACAATGGCGAATGCGTTATATGAAAACTTACAAGCCAAAGAGTACAGTGTGAATATACATCATAGAGATATTGCAAAAGATGCAAGACGTGGAAAATAATATGAGGGGTATGAAAATCCTATGAGTATGAACGATCATCATATAGTATGTATTGGTGGAGGAACAGGTCTATCAACTATGTTGAGAGGATTAAAGGAACACACTGATAATTTGACAGCTATTGTAACGGTTGCTGACAATGGTGGTGGATCAGGAATCCTTAGAAGAGAACTTAATATTCTTCCACCTGGAGATATAAGAAATTGTATTCTTGCTTTAGCAGAAACCGAGTCTTTGATGAAACAAGTGTTAGGCTATCGTTTTACAGAAGGTAGTCTGGAAGGACAAAACCTTGGAAATTTGTTTATTGCAGCTTTAAATAACATTTTAGGTAGTTTTGAGTTAGCTGTAGAAAAATTTAATGAGGTATTAGCTGTGAAAGGAAGAGTCATTCCAGTAACGGTCGAGAATATTCAATTATGCGCTTTATTTGATGATGGAACGATTACTACTGGTGAAACTGAAATTGTAGAGCATAGTAAAATGGGAAATAAAGCCATCCAGAAAGTGTATCTGGAACCAGAAACACCAAAGGCTTATAATAAAGCTATAGAGGCTTTAGAGACTGCGAATACTATTGTTCTGGGACCAGGAAGCTTATATACGAGCATTATTCCTAATTTATTAGTTTGTGGAATAAGCGAGGCGATTCAACGCTCCACAGCCAAGATTGTATATGTTAGCAATATTATGACCCAGCCAGGAGAAACAGACTACTATACCTTGAAAAAGCATATCGATGTTATTGAAGAATATTTAGGAAAACACATAATTAATTATATAATTGTTAATGATAAAGAAATCAATGAAGAAATACTTTCGTTATACGAAGAAGATGGCGCGCAACAAGTAATAGTTGATATAATAACAGATGGCAACATAAAAGTTGTAAGAAGTTCTCTTGCAAAAATTAATACAGAGGATTACTACATAAGACATAATTCCGAAGAATTAGCTAAAGTAATAATTAACCTATAGAATGGAAGTGGTTATGTGTCTTTTTCAACAAGAGTAAAAGAAGAATTGTCAAGGCATATTGGTAGTGGAAGGCATTGCAAAATTGCTGAGATTGCGGCGATTATTAATATGTGTGGTAAGATTAAGCAAGATGCAAATGGTGATATAAGCATAAAGGTACAAACCGAAAATGCCGCCGTTGCAAGAAAATACTTTACAATTATTAAAAAAACCTTTAATATTAATGTGGAAGTACTTATTAGACGTAATAGTTATTTAAAAAAAAACCGAGTATATATCATGTATTTAACCAATAATATTATGGCTAGAAAGGTCTTAAAGGCTACAAAGCTTATTGATATTAACGAGGATCAGGTTGTAATTTTTCATAGAATACATCCATTGGTGGTTCAAAGCGTTTGTTGTAAAAGAGCATACATTAGAGGGGCGTTTCTAGCTAGTGGCTCCATGAGCGATCCTGAGAAAACCTATCACTTAGAGTTTGTAAATTTACATAAAAAACATAGCCAAGAGCTGATGGAATTGATTAACTCTTTTGAAATGGATGCAAAGATTGTTGAACGAAAAAAATATTTTGTTGTTTATTTAAAAGAAGGAACACAGATTGTTGATTTACTCAATATTATGGAAGGGCATATTGCGTTGATGGAACTTGAGAACTTGAGAATTCTCAAGGAAATGAGGAATAATGTTAACCGTATAGTGAACTGTGAAACTGCTAATCTTAATAAAACTGTATCTGCTTCTGTAAGACAAATAGAGGATATTGAGTATATAGAGGCTACGATTGGACTAAGCAGTATTCCGGACCCGTTAGAGGATATGGCAAAACTTAGACTGATATATAGAGATGCTACTTTAAAAGAGCTTGGTACTATGTTAGACCCACCTGTAGGTAAATCAGGTGTCAACCATAGGCTTAGAAAAATAAGTGAAATTGCAGAGAAACTTAGAGATAATTAAAGGAGGACAAGATGGTATCAAAAGAAATTACTGTAAAAATTGCTTCGGGCTTCGAATCCAGACCAGTTGCTTTGTTTGTGCAGGTAGCTAGTCAATTTAAAAGCAATATCTATGTATCCCTTGAAGAAAAAAAGGTAAATGCTAAGAGTATTATGGGAATGATGTCATTAGGTGTGCTAGAAGGTGAATCTTTAATCATTATCGCAGATGGGGAAGATGAAATTAAGGCTATTGAAGAACTGGAAAATTATTTAACTGAAACTGAATAGTTTTATATAGGTGAGATTTATTTGACTATGGGGCGTTTCTCCAATACAAGCAGAACATGAATTGTACTTGCCTTGAATTGGAAAAGCGTCCCTTTTGTTTTACAATAACAAACTCTTAGAAGTTGCTAAAAACTTACAAAAATACCCCGTTGTTAATAGATGTTCTATAAAGTAAAATATTACTAAATAGATAAGTGAATGAACACTATAATAAGAGGGGTAGGATAAAAATGTATTGTAGAATAATTGAAGTGTTATGTGGTTTATTAATTATTTGCCAGCTAAATTTCATATATTCAGGTTATGAAAGTATAGGGCTTAATGAAAATGTTGGAATTGGTTTAATAAAAAGTGTAGAAATAGCAAAAATAATTGGCATTGAGAATGTTGGTGGAGTAATAAATGTAATTGAAGAAAGCAATAAGAAAGTCGAGAAATCTTATGAAATTATACAACAACAAAACATTAAAGAGGTTTATGAAATCTTAATGGAAACACAGAATTTCTATGTAATACCTGAAGGAAGTATTCTAAATAAGGTTGTTGTATTAGAGGATGAAGTATTTCTGGATTTCTCTAAGGAGTTGTTAAATTATGGTGGTAATCGTTGGGAAGAGGAGTTGGTAAAGATACTACTTGATACTGCATTTTCCTTTGAAAACATTAACTATGTAACCGTTGCAATTGATGGCGAAATTAAAAATCTTGTTGAAGGAACTATTATAAATAGGTATACTAGAGAAAACTGGATGAAAGGGAATGATGATAATGAATGAAGCAATAAAAAGAATAGATGGAAGAAATTTTGATGATTTAAGAAATGTAAAGATTACACCGGACTATATTTTGTATCCTGAGGGATCTGTGTTAATTGAAATGGGAAATACAAAAGTAATTTGTAATGCAAGTGTAGAGGAAAGAGTTCCGCATTTTAAGAAGGATTCAGGAGAGGGCTGGGTTACAGCAGAATATTCGATGTTGCCAAGAGCAACTGGAGATAGAACGCCAAGAGATATTAGTAAATTAAGGCAGAATAATAGAAGCGTAGAGATTCAAAGATTAATCGGTAGAGCTTTAAGGGCTATTGTAGATCATAAAGCCCTTGGAGAAAGAACGATTACACTTGATTGTGACGTTATTCAAGCAGACGGAGGGACAAGAACAGCTTCTATTACAGGAGCATATGTTGCTTTAGCCATTGCATGTCATAAGCTCCTTGAGCAAGGGTTAATTTCTAAAATGCCTTTAACTGGTATGGTATCAGCTGTTAGTGTAGGTGTTGTTGAAGAAGTAGTACTTCTTGATTTGTGCTACCAAGAAGACAGCAATGCCAAGGTAGATATGAATGTCATTATGACGGATAACGGTGAATTTGTAGAGGTTCAAGGAACTGGGGAGCAGGCACCCTTTTCAAAATCAACTTTAAACCAGTTACTTGAAGTAGCTGAAAAAGGTATTTCAGAACTTATTACTATACAAAAAGAAGCCTTAGGAGAAATCGTTCATGAAATCTAAACCAATTCTCTTTGCAACAAAAAATAAAAATAAGATGAAGGAAATTAACGCAATACTTGGAACCGTTGGAATAGAAGTTCTTTCCATGGAGGAGATAGGAATTGATGTTGATGTTGAAGAAGATGGACTAACCTTTGAAGAAAATGCAATAAAAAAGGCTGAAGAAATTATGAAGCTAACACAGTCCATTGTATTAGCCGACGACTCAGGATTAGAGGTTGATTATTTGAACAAGGAGCCAGGAATATATTCAGCAAGGTATGGTGGTTTAGAAACTCCCTATAAAATTAAAAATAAGCTTATAATAGATAGGTTAGAAGGGGTTTTGGAGCCTGAGAGAACGGCGCGTTTTGTTTGTGCTATAGCAGCAGCTTTTCCAGACGGTCGCACAATCACTACAAGAGGTACGGTGGAAGGCACGATTGCTTTTGAAGAGAAGGGTGAAAATGGTTTTGGCTATGACCCGATTCTTTATGTGCCAGAATATAAAATGACAACAGGACAAATGTCATCAGATTTAAAAAATTGTATTAGCCATAGAGGGAAAGCCTTAAGAGCCATGAGGGAAATTTTAGAAGAATATTATGCCAGAAAATCTAGTATATAATTCTAGTGTGAAAGGTATAGGGCAAAAAAAAATAAAATGAAATAATTTTCCTCTTGCCAAAAATATTAAGTGTGTGTTATACTTTGAACTTGTGTGGTAGACAACAATGAAATGGAAGGTTTTCGTTGAGGAGTTTTATGAAAATACTTGTAATTAGTGATACACATAGACATATTAGAAATGTAATTGACCTAATGTCAAAAATTACTGATGTGGATAGGATTATTCACTTAGGTGACTTGGTTGCGGATGCACAAGATATTGAAAGCATCTATGGTAAAATACCTATCGATTATGTTTCTGGGAATTGCGACTTTTATGAGACAAATGCGCCTAAGGAAAAAGTGATTTCATTATTTGGGAAGAATATTTTACTCACACATGGACATTACTATGATGTAAAGAGTGGTTACAAAGAAATTGGTTTGATTGCAATGCAAAAACAAGTTGATGCAGTATTGTTTGGGCATACACATGTGCCATACATTGGCTATGTGAATGATTTGGTATTAATGAATCCAGGCAGTATTTCGGAACCTAGGCGTGGTAGAATGCCATCTTATGGACTACTCGAAATTGATGATCAAGGCCGACTTCATCCAACAATAAATGCCATAAAATAACTTTTAAAAAAAAGCATTGACAAAGACTTGAATAGTATGTATAATATCACTTGCGCCGGAAAATTAGCGCAAAGCAAAAAAACTACGGGGTGTGGCTCAGCTTGGCTAGAGCGCTTGATTTGGGATCAAGAGGCCGCAGGTTCGAATCCTGTCACCCCGACTTTTGGCGGGTGTAGTTCAATGGTAGAACACCAGCCTTCCAAGCTGGTCACGTGGGTTCGATTCCCATCACCCGCTTGATTATAAGCAAGCACATGCACATTGCTTGCTTTTGATAATTAAACCAATAGTAAAACTGATTAATATGTGTCTGTAGCTCAGCTGGATAGAGCACCGCCCTTCTAAGGCGGGTGTCCAGGGTTCGAATCCCCGCAGGCACGTTTTCATAGAAATATGAAAGAAGTACAAAAGGTATTGTGGTGGGTATAGCTCAGTAGGTTAGAGCGCAAGATTGTGGCTCTTGAGGCCGTGGGTTCGAGACCCATTATCCACCCTTAGTAGTAATGGGTAGTCGCCAAGCGGTAAGGCACAGGACTTTGACTCCTGCATTCGAAGGTTCAAATCCTTCCTACCCAGTATGGGTTACTAGCTCAGTTGGCTAGAGCACTAGACTTTTAATCTAGGTGTCCCGGGTTCGAGCCCCGGGTGACTCATTTACCAGAAATGGTATTGTTTATATAATATGCGGGTGTGGCGGAATTGGCAGACGCACTAGACTTAGGATCTAGCGGGCGACCGTGCAGGTTCAACTCCTGTCACCCGCATCAAAAAAACAAGAATTTCAGATAACACTGAGATTCTTGTTTTTTTGTTATTCAAGCTCAACACAAAAAAATATTGTTTTTAGGTAAGATTGGGTTTTGGCTCATAGTATTTCGCTATTATTTCGGTTGCGAGCTTGTGTTGAATGTGGAGGGAGCGTAGCTGTTGACTTGACATAAGAAACTGTTGTGGAATCTTTCGTCATTTGTTACTTCTTTCTCGAACCATGAAGGGGGGGTAAAAGCATATGCAGCCTCAAGGGAAAGGAATTCTACCTCAGCAATGATTAGGCCATTTAAAACGCCTTTAAATAGATCTAATTCAATCGTTAGAACATCAGTGAGCGGAATGTAATATCTGTTTTTTGTAATCAAATTGAAATCCACCTTTTTGCTGAGCAGGAGGAACTCATCTTCAGATATTTCAATTTCAAATTCTTCCCTAATCATTAAGCCCTTTGATTTACAAGTTAAATAAAACAAGGATCCCTTTTGACGAATACGTATGACAGGACTCGTACAAATGTAGCCTTGCGAAATTACATCACATTTATATTGTTCTAAGTCGATGGGTAGTTCCAGTATTAAGAATTTCTTTTCAATTTCCATTTATATCCCTCAAATTCATTGTGTGATTGGTTATTGTGTGCAATATGATAAAATGATAGAATTATGATAACGAAATTATAACATAAATGCTTGGAGGGGTAAATGATGAATGTAGCAGTTTTTTTAGCAGAAGGGTTTGAAGAAATAGAAGCAATAAGTATTATTGACGTATTAAGAAGAGGAGAGGCTAACGTCGATACGATATCGATATCTAATAGTGTATGTGTTGAAGGGGGACATCGTATAACGGTTAAAGCAGACAAGCTTTTTTCGGGCACACAATTTGAAGATTATGATATGCTAATCTTACCTGGTGGTATGCCGGGGACAACTAATCTTGGTAAGCATGAGCAGTTATGTAAATTATTGGTTGAGTTTAATGAGAAGGGGAAAAAAATTGGTGCAATTTGTGCTGCACCAATTGTATTAGGAAAACTAGGTATTTTAGACAACAAAGAAGCAACCTGTTATCCTGGATATGAAGATCAGTTAAAAGGGTGTGTTGTTGTAAATAGTGATATTGTTACCAGTAGTAATATTATCACTGGTAAAGGAGCGGGTGTTGCAATTTTATTTACGCTTGAGCTATTGAAATTAAGTAAAGATCATGATTATGTTGAAGCGCTCAAAAAAAAGTTGATTTTAAAGTAACTAGCATACAAGAATTATGTTCGAAAATAACGTATGTATATTTTGGGTGGTAATTTTTTTGATTTTTGCTTTTTGAGCTGCCTCAGCTATTTGATCATGGGGTATTTGATAAATATAGGCTACGTCATCAAAGCTATAATATTGAGGAAGTTTTCTTTGAACTTCTCTAGAGAAGAGCCTACAGACAGCACTGCTGCCATATTGCATAATAGTAAAAAAGGATACTTTATCTATAATGTCAATTCCAATGGCTCTCATTAGAGATCTGATTTCATCAGAAGATAAACCAAGAAGCTCTGATATTTCACCTATAGAAATGGATGATTCGATGTTTGTTTTCAAGAATAAGTCTATCGCTTTTAGACTTGGTGCAAAATTTTCGTTGTAATAATCTAAATATGTATTCATAATTTGCCTCCTAAGTATTAAAATCAAAAATAACTATTGATTAGAAAATTATAACCTATTTTTCATTAGAAATCATTGTAAAAAATATGGATAATTATTTGGTAGTACTTGGCTCTATCTAATTAAAAGCGGATATATTAAATACACTCAATTAAATAAATGGATAAATATTAAAAATACATCCCTATTATGCATAAATGTTTATTTTTTTAAAATAAGGTATTGTTGAGATAACGCAAGAATCTTGCAAAGTTTGGTAAAAAAGAGTATAATACAAATACTAAAAACAGATTATTATTGGGAGGAAAGAAAATGAAAAGATTATTTACATTACTACTTGTAGTTGTTATGGCCACAAGCTTATTTGCAGGCTGTAAAACACAAGACGGAACTAAACCAACAGATGCGGAAGCAGAAAATTCTTTTGTTGTCAATCTTAATGCAGAGCCAAAAACATTTGACCCTACATTAAATTCAGCTAATGATGGAGGGCACTTAATTAACAACATGTTTGAAGGCTTAACGGCTGACACGTCAGATGGCGTTGTATTAGCTGGGGCAGAAAGCTATGAAGTATCAGAAGATGGTATGACATATACCTTCAAATTAAGACAAGATGCAAAATGGTCAGATGGCAAACCTGTAACGGCACATGATTATGTCTATGCATGGACTAGAGCAATGTCAGCAGAAGTGGCTGCAGAATATTCTTACATTGTTACACCACATATCAAAGGCGGCCAGGAATTCTTTGATGGAGCAATACCAGCTGAAGAAGTTGGTGTAATTGCTGAAGATGATTACACACTAAAGGTTGAGCTCAATTATCCTGTGCCTTATTTCTTAGCACTAACAGCGTATGTTACATATTACCCAGTTAGAGAAGATGTTGTTGCTAAAAGTCCAGAAAATTGGTTTAGAGATCCTGCTATATTTGTAGGGAATGGACCTTTCACCTTATCTGAATATCAAACAGGTTCACATTTAATACTAGTTCCTAATAAAGAATACGCTGGTGCAGCAGATGTTAAAGTGGATTCTATAAAATGTACATTTATTAATGAAGCAACAACAGCTTATAATGCGTACGTAAATGGTGATATTCAAGTAATTGATGAATTAATTCCTACAGAAGAAATACCTAACTTATTAGCGTCTGATCCTAACTTTACGAATGCAGCAAGAGTAGGAACGTACTACTATAACTTTAATGTTGATGATGAAATACTAGGTGATGTAAGAGTACGTAAAGCATTATCCTATGCAATTGACAGAAAATCGTTATCTGACAACGTACTTAAAGGTGGAGAGATACCTGCAACTGGTTTTGTACCTGGTGTTTTAACTGATTCAGAAGGTAATTCCTACAGAACTGGTGGAACAGAATTTGGTATTGACCCAACAAAAGCGCAAATTGAAGAAGCAAAAGCATTGTTAACAGAAGCTGGATATCCAAATGGTGAAGGCTTCCCAACGCTTACGCTTACATATAATACAGATGAAAGACATAAAAAAATTGCTGAAACAATTCAAGAAATGTTAAAAACCAATCTTGGAATAACTGTTGAATTAATAAATGAAGAATGGGCTGTTTTCCAAGATACTAGAAGAGAAGGTAAATATCAAATAGCAAGAGGTGGTTGGTTAGGTGATTATGCTGACCCAATTACTATGTTAGATTTATTTACATCCTATTCAGGCTTAAATGATCCTCAATGGAGATATAATAAGCAAGAAGCCCTTGCTCCACTTGACAAAAAATTAAATCCTGAGCAAGAAAAATATGATCAATTGATTGCAGATTCTATGGTTTCTAAAGGCACCGATAGAGATGCATTATTAAAGGAAGCTGACAGATATTTAATTGAAGAAAATATGATCGTTATGCCAGTATTTTATTATTCCTATAATTACCTTATTGATCAAGAAAAAGTAACAGGCGTTGGAAAAACAACTATGGGATTTTGGATATTTAAAGATGCTGAAGTTGTAATTGATTAATAGTGGTTAAGGATTAGAAAATGATTATTGTAACGAGAGTGGGCTCTATGGCCTACTCTCGTTATAAGTTTTTTTAATCCGTAATACCAACTTTTAAAAGCTAGAAAGAATAATTCATAGGTACGTGACTTTTTAATGCTTGGTATTATGAATTAAAACATCTCGTAACAAAGGAGTTGAAGCTTATGTTTAAGTACACTATAAAAAGAATAATTTCAATGATTGTTACATTATTTTTTATTAGTATTCTTACTTTTGTATTGATGCATAGTATTCCTGGGGGGCCTTTCACAAGTGAGCGGAGATTGCCACCTAAAGTGGAAAAAGCTATTAATGAGAAATATGGATTAGACGATCCGTTATACCTGCAATATTTTAATTATATGAAAGATGTAGTAACAAAAGGTGATTTTGGTATTTCTTATAAAAAAGCCGGGTTGTCCGTTAACACAATGTTAAAGGAAGGCTTTCCTTATTCGGGTATTATTGGATTGGGTGCTACTGCAATTATTATTTTATTTGGTATTCCCTTTGGCATTATTGCAGCACTCAAACAAAATAAGTTTACAGATCGATTTTTGATGGTTTTGTCAACCTTAGGCGTTACAATCCCGAGTTTTGTATTAGCAACTGGATTCTTGTACTTTTTTAGTAAAAAATTAGGCTGGGTTCCTAGCTTTGGTGTTTCAGATTGGAAAGGCTTTATTGGCCCAATTGTTACAATAGGTGGGTTTTCGATGGCTTTTGTTACAAGACTTACTAGATCTAGTATGTTAGAGGTCCTTAGTTCGGACTATATAAAAACAGCTAGGGCAAAAGGTCTATCGGAGTTTACGGTAATTACTAAGCATGCGATGCGTAATGCGATGATTCCTGTTATAACCTACTTAGGTCCGATGATTGCAGGTATATTAACAGGGTCCTTTGTTATTGAAAAGGTATTTGCTGTACCAGGTATAGGAAATCTTTTTGTTACTTTTATTACAAGTAGAGACTACACCGTTATTATGGGGATTACGATATTCTATGCTATATTCTTAGTAGTTGCAGTGTTTATTGTAGATATCCTTTATGCAATGATTGACCCTAGAATAAAATTCGATGAGTAATAAGGAGGATACGATTTATATGGATCAGCTGAATATAGATAAGAATATGTGGAATAAGGTACAAGCAAGCCAAAGTGAAGCAGAAAAAGTAATTCGTCCTAGCCTTACGTATGCTCAAGATGCTTGGAGAAGATTAAGGAAAAATAAACTTGCTGTCTTTGGATTATTGATAGTTGTATTATTTTGTTTAATAGCTGCTATTTTGCCGAGTTTTTATCCGTATAGCTTTTCGGATCAAGAATTAACCTTTAATAATACGCCACCTAAACTTGAAATCTTCAAAATAGATGAAGAAAATTATGTTTATGTAAATAAAGATTATAAGATTATTAATACAACAGGTGAAGGGGAACTCTTATCAGCAGGTATTTTGGTAAATGATGATAAGGCGAATAGAACGTATGAATATGATGTGAATGGACATATTGTAGCGGTAGATTATAGCGTTAATTTAGAAAATGTTCAGGAATATAAAGAGCTTCAAAAAAATGCAAAGAAAGACCCTTCCATTAACTTAGCAAAAGAAAGAAGAGCAATTGATAAAAAGCCGACCTTTCAATTGTTTGTAGATGGTAAAGAGATGCAGATAGAAAAAACAATTCGTAATAAAACTTATATTTGGGGCTCTGATACGCTAGGCAGAGATTTATTTATTCGAGTAGTATATGGTGCGAGGATTTCTTTACTAATTGGTTTTGTTGCTGCTTTTGTTAACTTAATTATCGGTGTTATTTATGGCGGGATATCAGGTTATCTTGGTGGAAAAGTAGATAATGCTATGATGCGTATTGTTGATATTATTTCAACCATACCAATGATTTTATATGTAATACTGTTAATGGTTGTTATGGGACCAGGTCTTAATACAATCATTATTGCAATCAGTATTACTTATTGGGTAAATATGGCTAGAATTGTGAGAGGGCAAGTGCTACAGCTTAAGGAACAGGAATATGTTCTAGCAGCGAAGTCTCTAGGAGCTTCACTTCCAAGAATTATGTTTAAGCATTTAATACCCAATGCCATGGGACCAATTATGGTTGCACTTACGATGCAAATTCCAAATGCAATATTTAATGAAGCTTTTTTAAGCTTTATTGGATTAGGTGTTTCTGCACCACAAGCGTCCTGGGGTACATTATGTCAAGATGCGTTATCCGGTCTTTATACATATCCTTATCAATTGTTTTATCCAGCGTTGGCTATAAGTATTACTCTCATTTCTTTTAACTTATTGGGCGACGGATTAAGAGATGCGTTAGATCCAAAGTTACGCAAATAGGAGGCGAAAAGATGACAGATAAAATATTGCAAATAAACAATTTGAAAACTTCTTTTTATACACATGTCGGCGAAGTGAAAGCCATACGAGGAATAAGCCTTTCCCTAGAAAAGGGTGGAACCTTAGGCATCGTAGGAGAATCAGGAAGTGGGAAAAGTGTGACGTCCTTATCAATTATGCGTCTACTACAGTATCCGGGTAAAATAATTGATGGAGAAATAATCTTTGAGAATGAAAACTTAGCGAATAAGTCAAATAAAGCAATGAGAAATATAAGAGGTAACAAAATATCTATGATTTTTCAAGATCCAATGACTTCACTAAATCCAGTTATGAAAATTGGACATCAAATCATGGAGTCTATGTTGCTTCATCGTAAAATTACAAAAGCACAGGCAAAAGAAAAAGCAATTGAAATGTTAGAATTAGTTGGAATACCTTCCCCAAAGGAAAGATTTGATCAATATCCACATGAGTTTTCTGGCGGGATGCGTCAGCGAGCAATGATTGCAATGGCATTGGCTTGTGAACCAGCACTGCTTATTGCGGATGAACCAACAACGGCATTAGATGTAACGATACAAGCTCAAATATTAGATTTGATGAAGGATTTAAATAATAAACTAAACATGGCCATTATACTAATAACACATGACCTAGGTGTGGTAGCGGATGTGTGTCAAGATGTTATTGTTATGTATGGCGGTTTAATTATGGAATCGGGTAGCGCTCATGAGATTTTCAGTAACCCATCTCATCCATATACGGCAGGGCTTTTGAATTCCATTGCAAGACCTGATTTAGATGAAAATCAGAGATTGGTACCAATTAATGGAACACCACCCGATTTATTAAGTCCCCCTAAGGGATGCCCGTTTTATGCAAGATGTTCTCATGCGATGGAGATTTGTAATGAAAATCAACCACCATTCTTTGAAGTTGAAGCGGGACATCAATCATCATGCTGGTTATTACATGAAGATGCGCCAAAAGTAAATTTGAAAAATGATATAAGGGAGGGGCGTTAAATGGATGATAAAAATGTTCTAATAAAAGTCAATAACTTAAAAAAATATTTTAACGCTTCCCATGGTTTGTTAGGAAAAGGTACAGTCTGTTGTAAAGCAGTGGACGATGTTTCCTTTTATATTAAAAAAGGAGAAACCTTAGGCCTAGTTGGAGAATCAGGTTGTGGAAAATCTACGGTAGGAAGAACAATGCTGAGACTTTACAAGCCAACAGCTGGGGAAATTATTTTTAATGGAACGGATATTGCAAAGTTCAACGAAAGTGAATTAATGCCTTATAGAAAAAAAATCCAAATGATATTTCAAGATCCTTATGCATCCTTGAATCCACGTATGACTGTCAAAGATATTATTGGAGAGCCAATTGATATTCATAATTTAGCAAAGGGCAATGAACGGGAAGAGATTATTGTGGATTTGCTTCAACGTGTGGGACTTAACAAAGATCATGCAAGTCGATATCCTCATGAGTTTTCTGGTGGGCAAAGACAAAGAATAGGTATTGCTAGAGCTTTGGCTGTTAAACCAGAATTTATAATCTGTGATGAACCAATTTCTGCACTTGATGTATCTATCCAGGCGCAAGTGGTAAATATGCTAGATGATTTACAGGATGAATTCGGCCTTACCTATCTTTTTATTGCGCATGATTTATCTATGGTTAGACATATTTCTGATAGAGTAGGTGTCATGTATTTGGGTAATCTAATGGAAGTAGCAAGTAGTAAAGAGCTTTATTCTAATCCACAGCATCCGTACACACAAGCCTTATTATCTGCTATACCAGTTCCGGACCCTAGTTATACGCAAAAAAGAGAGCGGATCAAACTGGAGGGTGAAGTTCCTAGTCCAATAAACCCCCCATCAGGATGTAAATTTAGAACAAGGTGTAGATATGTAATGGACATTTGTTCGAATCAAGTTCCAGAATTAAAAGATATTGGAAGCGAGCACTTTGTTGCCTGCCATCTAATGAAATAGCATGATAAAACCCTTTTAAATATAAAGTTTATAAGGGTTTTACATTTGCTATAGGTCGTCGGTATTCATATAGAAAAAAGGCTAGCAATATTAAAATGGGTATGATATAATAGAAAAACGGTTAATTATGGGTTATTATGCCCTGTTGCTAAAAAGTAGTAAAATATCATAGCTTTAAACGTAAAACGTTTATTATACATTTATAAGGAGGAAACAAACACAAATGAGTACAAAGGTAGAAATATTAGAAAATAGTATGGTTAAACTGACTATCGAAGTTGATGCAGTCAGATTTGAAGAAGGCATGAAAAGTGCATATAACAAAAACAAAGGTAAAATGGCGATTCAAGGATTTAGAAAAGGTAAAGCCCCTAGACAAATTATCGAAAAAATATATGGACCAGAAGTATTTTATGATGATGCTGCAAACTATGTCATCCCAGATGCATATGATAAAGCAGTAGAAGAAAACAATTTAGAGGTGGTTTCAAGACCTGAAATTGACGTTGAACAAATTGAAAAAGGCAAAAACTTTATTTTTACTGCTTTAGTTGCTGTAAAACCTGAAATAGAATTAGGACAATATAAAGGATTAGAGGTTGCGCCAAGAACAATAGAAGTAACTGAAGAAGACATTAATGTCGATATAGATAAGGTAAGAGAACAAAACGCTAGAATAGTAGATGTAACTGATCGTAGAATTGTAGATCAAGATCAAGTAACGATTGATTTTGAAGGATTTGTTCATGGTGTTGCATTTGAAGGTGGTACAGCTACTGATCATGAGCTTACAATTGGTTCACATTCCTTTATTGATACATTTGAAGATCAACTTATTGACAAAGAGTTAAATGAAGAAGTTGACGTTTTAGTTACTTTCCCTGAGGAATATCAAGTTGAAGCGCTACAAGGTCAACCCGCTAATTTCAAGGTAAAGATAAAAGGCATCAAGGCAAAGGAATTGCCAGAAGTAGATGATGAATTTGCAAGAGACGTTTCAGAATTTGAAACTTTAGATGAATACAAAGCTAGTTTAAAGGAAACAATTAAAGAGCGAAAAGAAAACAGTGCTAAAAAAGAAAAGCAGGAAGAAGTTTTAACTAAATTAGTTGATGGTTCAAAAATTGTATTACCAGAGCCAATGGTTGATTTAGAGGCTGAAAACATGACGCATGAATTTGCGCATAGATTACAATATCAAGGATTAAATATAGACCAATATTTTAGCTATACTGGACAAAATATGGAAACTTTAAAAGAAGCTATGAAAAAAGAAGCTGAAACAAAAATTAAAGTTCGTTTAGTATTAGAAGGTGTTGCAAAGGCTGAAGGTTTTGTTATTTCTGATGAAGACTATGCCGCTGAAATGAATAAAATGGCTGAATTATACCAAATGGAATTAGACAAATTATCACAAAGCATTGGTGAAGATGAAAAAGCTTCTATTCAACAAGATATGTTGAATCAAAAAGCATTAGATTTGATTACAGATGCTGCAATTGAAAAGTAGAAAGTGGAGGTGGAATATATGAGTTTAGTCCCTTATGTTATAGAACAAACTAGTAGAGGCGAAAGATCATATGATATTTTTTCAAGATTATTAAAAGAAAGAATTATCTTTTTAGCAGAAGAGGTTAACGATACAACAGCAAGCTTAATCGTTGCTCAGCTTTTATTTTTAGAAGCAGAAGATCCAGATAAGGATATTCATTTGTACATTAACAGTCCAGGTGGTTCTATCACATCAGGAATGGCGATATACGACACAATGAAACATATTAAGCCAGATGTATCCACAATGTGTATTGGAATGGCTGCAAGTATGGGCGCTTTTTTGTTAGCAGGAGGCGCTAAAGGTAAGAGGTTTGCATTACCTAATGCAGAAATAATGATCCATCAACCTTCGGGTGGTGCAAGAGGTCAAGCAACAGATATTAAAATACATGCAGATAGAATTATTGAAATGCGTAAGAAATTAAATGAAATTTTAAGTGAAAATACAGGTCAATCTTATGAAACGATTGCAGCTGATACCGAAAGAGACAATTTTATGACATCAGATGTAGCAGCTGCATATGGAATAATTGATAAAGTATTAGATAAAAAATAACTATTAATTGATATTATATTTGATTAGAAGAAGGTGTATGAATGCCTAATAAATTTGATGATAAAAAACCACTCAGATGTTCATTTTGCCATAAAACACAAGATCAAGTAAGAAAGTTGATTGCTGGACCAAATGTGTATATATGTGACGAATGTATAGAATTATGTGCGGATATAATTGAAGAGGAATTTCAAGAATTTAAAGATGAAATTACGTTAGATAACGTACCTAAGCCTCAAGAGATTTATGATTTCTTAAAGGAGTACGTTATTGGACAAAATACTGCAAAGAAAGCCTTATCAGTAGCGGTATATAATCACTATAAGAGAATCAGAAGTGATTATAAATCTGCAGATGTAGAGCTATCTAAGAGTAATATTCTGATGGTTGGACCTACTGGCTCAGGAAAAACCTTGCTGGCACAAACGTTAGCGAAAATGCTAAATGTACCTTTTGCCATTGCAGATGCGACCTCCTTAACTGAAGCCGGTTATGTAGGGGAAGATGTAGAAAATATTCTATTAAGATTAATACAAGCAGCTGATTTTGATATTGAAAAAGCTGAGCAAGGTATTATCTATATTGATGAAATTGACAAGATTGCGCGTAAATCAGAAAACCCTTCTATTACGAGAGATGTAAGTGGTGAAGGTGTACAACAAGCGCTATTAAAAATATTAGAGGGTACAGTTGCTTCTGTTCCGCCACAAGGTGGAAGAAAGCATCCTCATCAAGAGTTTATCCAAATCGATACAACCAATATTTTATTTATTTGTGCAGGAGCCTTTGATGGCCTTGAAAAGATAATTGAAAAACGAGTTGGTAAGAAGGCGATGGGATTTGGCGCAAATATTGAAAGTAAGAAAGATGTTGATGTGGGTGTAATATTGAAGAATCTACTCCCTCAAGACTTATTAAAATATGGATTGATTCCTGAATTTGTAGGAAGAGTACCTGTTAGTGTCACGTTAGAGAGTTTAACGGAAAATGTATTAACTGAAATTTTAACAAAACCTAAAAATGCTTTAGTTAAACAATACAAAGCTATTTTTGAAATGGATGAAGTTGAACTTGAATTTGAAGAAGATGCATTAAGCGCTATTGCTAAAAAATCGTTAGAACGTAAAACAGGTGCACGTGGACTTCGAGCAATTTTAGAAGAAGTAATGATGGAGATTATGTTTGAAATTCCATCAAATGATAAGATTGAAAAATGTATAATTACGAAAGACACCATTGAAAAAAATGAGCAGCCTATTGTAATTATGAATGAGAATGTAAAAACTATTAAGAAGCCAGCAGGTAGTAAGAAACGTACAGGAAGAAATAATGAAAATGAAACAGCATGAACTCAGAATTATTCTGTAAAGGATAATCATGATTAAACATAATCCCCCTGCTTTTTTTGCAGGGGGAATTTGTATTTTCTTAAAAAGGAGGGCATAACATGAACTTAAAAGTAAATAAAATAGATTTGCCCGTTTTAGCGCTAAGAGGGATAAATCTGTTTCCAGAAATGGTTATGCATTTTGACGTAAAAAGAGAAAAGTCTATTGAAGCTATTGATTTTGCTATGCAAAAGCATCAAATGATTTTTTTAGTTGCACAAAAAGAAGCGCATTTAGAAGAACCAAATGCAAAGATAGATTTGTACGAGCAAGGAACCGTTGCAAGAATTAAACAAATGATTAAACTACCTAAAAATGTAGTTAGAGTGTTAGTTATTGGAGAAAAAAGAGGAAGCATCGTTGAGATAACCCAAGAAGAACCATATATTGTAGCTGAAATAGAAGTTTTAGATGAGGAAGAAGTGGAATTTGATGATGCACAAAAGCGTGCGCTACTTAGTATGGCAAAAGAAATGGTTGAAGAATTTTCTAAATTGAATCCCACCTATTCGAGTGAAACCGTTGCAAAAATACTAAAAATAGAAGATATAGGAAAATTAGCTGATGCGATCGGCTATAATCTTATTGGCGCACTTGATAATAAACAAAGCTTATTAAGCGAGGCAGATCCAGCTACTAGGTTGAAACTTGGTATTACAATATTGAATGCAGAAATTGAAATTGGAAAAATAAAAAGAGATATTAACGATCAAGTTAAAGTTAAAATAGATAAGAATCAGAAAGATTATTTTTTAAGAGAGCAAATAAAAGTGATTCAAAACGAATTAGGCGAACAACAAAGCCCAGAAGAAGAAATTAATGAATACATAGAAAAGACTAAAAATTTAACAGCATCTGATGAAGTTATTCAAAGATTAGATAAAGAAATTAATAGACTTAGAAAAATTCCAATAGGGTCAGCTGAAGGTACAGTAAGTAGAAACTATATAGAATGGCTGTTAGATATGCCATGGGATAATAGAACAAAAGAAGCTACAGACTTGGAAACAGCTAAGAATATTTTGAATGAGGACCATTATGGACTAGATAAGGTGAAGGAACGTGTATTAGAGCATTTGGCTGTACGCAAGCTTTCAGAAAAAACAGACAGCCCAATTATTTGTTTAGTAGGGCCACCTGGTACAGGTAAGACATCTATAGCAAAGTCTATAGCAAGAGCTTTAAATAGAAGCTACTCTAGGATATCCTTAGGTGGTGTTAGAGATGAAGCAGAAATAAGAGGACATCGAAAAACCTATGTAGGAGCGATGCCAGGAAGGATTGTTAATGCTTTAAAGTATGCAGGTACATGCAATCCTTTAATTTTACTTGACGAAATTGATAAGATGACCAGTGATATGAGAGGCGATCCATCCTCTGCGCTTCTAGAAGTCCTTGATGCAGAGCAAAACAATAAGTTTAGAGATCACTACGTTGAAGTTCCAATTAATCTGTCAGATGTGTTGTTTATTGCTACGGCTAATTCAATAAGGAATATTCCGAGGCCTTTATTAGACCGACTAGAGTTAATTGAAGTAACGAGCTATACAGAAAATGAGAAGTTACATATTGCTAAAAGGTATTTGATGCCTAAGCAAAAAGATAAGCACGGAATTACCCCAGATCAGTTATTCATAAGTGACCAAGGAATAACGACTATAATTAATGAATACACCAAAGAAGCAGGTGTAAGAAATCTAGAACGGAAAATCGGGGAAATATGTCGAAAGATTGCAAAGTTAATTGATGCTAATCAAAACATGGTTCATAGAATTAGTGAAAAAAGTATTAAAACATATCTTGGAACACCATTATACCGTTTTGATATGGCATCTGAAAAGCCACAAGTTGGTATTGCAAGAGGACTAGCATGGACGGAGGTCGGTGGAGATACATTATCCATTGAAGTTAACGTTATGAATGGTACAGGTAAGTTTGATTTAACAGGACAGTTAGGTGAAGTAATGAAAGAATCTGCTAAGGCAGCAATAAGCTATATTAGATCAAAAAGTGATTTAATTGAGGACATGCCGACAGATTTTTACGAGAAGAAAGATATACATATACATATTCCCGAAGGTGCTGTTCCAAAGGATGGCCCATCTGCCGGTATTACGATGGCAGTTGCGATGATTTCAGCATTAACGAACCACCCTGTTCGTCATGAAGTTGCAATGACAGGTGAAATCACTTTAAGGGGTAGAGTGCTTCCAATCGGTGGGTTAAAAGAAAAGTTGTTAGCGGCAAAACGAGCTGGAATTAAAAAAGTTTTAGTGCCTGAGGATAATAAGAGAAATATTGCAGAAATTAATAAGGAAATATTAAAGGGCTTGAAAATAGTTTACGTTAGTCATATGAATGAAGTGTTAAAAGAAGCCTTAGTTGAAAACAATCAGGAGGAGAACAATGTTTGTAAATAATGTAACATTAGAAGCTGTAGGAGTAAAAATGGAACAATTTCCAACAACAGGCCTACCAGAGATTGCTTTTGCGGGAAGATCCAATGTAGGAAAATCTTCTTTGATTAATGGTTTGATTAATAGAAGGGCACTTGCTAGAACTTCAGGTCAACCAGGAAAAACTAGAACGATTAATTACTATAATGTTGAGAATATATTGTATTTTGTAGACCTGCCAGGATATGGATATGCAAAGTCTTCTAAAACCTCACGAGATGAATGGGGTAAAATGATAGAGTATTATCTTAAAAAAAGACAAGAATTAAAAATAGTTGTATTGCTTGTGGATATACGACACGAGCCGTCAGAAAATGATCAAATGATGATTAATTGGATACGTGGAAATGGTTTTGAGCCAATAATAGTTGCTACAAAAGCTGATAAAATTAATCGAAGTCAACTACAAAAGCATATTGCTATGATTAGAAAAGGATTGAATTTAAATGATTCTAATCCTATTGTTCCTTTCTCTTCCCAGACGAAACAAGGCAAGGAAGAAATATGGGCGGTTTTTGAAGATCAGTTAGGATTAAAAGAAGCATAGAAAAAGGCTGCTAGAAACTAGCAGCCTTTAGTCATTATTTAATTAAATCTGATAAAAGGTTTTTATATATTTCATGATTGTTTACTTTCCAGTTATCACATATTTTAATTGCGTAATCTTTTTCATAGACAGTTACCTTAAGTTCCATAATGATTTCTTTGTTTTCTTTTGCTAAACAATGTACAAGAATATCATCTTTTTTACCTGGGTAATATTCTGCGGAAATTTCAAGTGTCGATTTAATCTCAAATTTGTTGTCATCAAGATATTTTACAATTTCTGCTTTAGTACTATCAGGTATACGATTTTCAAAAAATTCTAAAGTCGTTTTCCCACTTTCTGTAATATAGTACATGGTTGTGTGAGAAGCATTTGTTGTTTTCAATAAATCTGATTCAGTCATCTGGTTTAAATATTCTTGTAAAGAGAAGTAACTGGTATAACCATTATTTAATATGAATTCAGAAATTTTTGAATTGGTTAAAGGTGAGTCTAGTATATTTAACATATATAGTATGATTAATTTGTTTAAGCTAAGTTCTTGATTGGTAGCATTCATATTTCTCCTCCTCTATAAGCAATGGGTGCTTTTCTTTATTTTATATCATATTAGAAAAATAAACAAGTTGATTTTTGAAAATACACAGCATATAGTATCTCTTTTATGATCATATACTATATATTGTTGCGGTTGAGTTAATCAAAGTATTTTCCTTGATAAGAGGATCTATCTTTAAAACGCTTCATAATTGTGTTTAGTACTAGTTTTTTGTTTGCACTCCATAGAGGTGCTAACAACAAATCCTTTGGGCCATCACCAGTGATCCGATGAATGACGATGTTCTGGGGGATTCGTTCTATACAATCTACTATTAGATCGGCATATGCCTGTAAAGATAGTGGTGTCATAGAACAATCATGGTAATAATTCGCTAAATCTGTACCTTTTAAAATATGTAACAGTTGTAGCTTAATACCATGGATTGGTTTAGAGACAACATAATCAATTGTGTTTAATAGGTCTTCATAAGTTTCTCCAGGAAGTCCAATAATAAGATGTACAACTATATCAATAGAATATTGGCTTAAATTTTTCACAGCTAAATCGAAGCAATCTAGGGAATATCCTCTTCTAATAAGCTTGGCGGTATTTTCATGTATTGATTGTAATCCGAGTTCAATCCAAACCTTCTTTTTTTTGTTCACCTCATGCAGAAGGGTAAGGATATCGTCATCAAGACAATCAGGTCTTGTTGCAATTGAAATACCAACTATATCAGGATGAAGAATTGCTTCTTCATAGATTTCTCTTAAATAATCTAAATCGCCATAAGTATTCGTAAAGGCTTGGAAGTAAGCGATAAATTTAGCGCCTTTTGACTTTTTTCTGATAAGCTCCTTACCTTGCTCAATTTGATGCGTTATACTTAAGTTTTTATCAGAGGCAAAATCTCCCGAGCCCCCTTCACTACAAAAAAGACACCCTCTAGTGTCTAGTTTGCCATCTCTATTTGGACATGATAAATTAGCATTTAAAGCTATTTTGTACACTTTTTGTCCATATAATTCTTTATAGTAATAACCTAGTGCATAATAAGGTTTATCATTCCAAATATTCATCATTACCTCACTTACTCCGTTAGGTCAAATTCTTCTAAACATTTTTCTTCTCTTAAGCGCTTACAAATATAGATCAATTTATTCCATTCTTCATCTGTGTGAATACTCTTTACCCTTTCAATGAAGTCAAGTTTTATATTAAAAATTAAATGCTCTTTTAATAAAGTAGTATTATAGCGCTCTGTACTTAGTAATTCAGAGAGAACATCAATCGTATCATTAGAAATATTTGATGGCAAATAGGGAGATAATTTATTTAAAGCCATTTCTATTTCATTGTATTGTCTTTCGATTGGATTGTCTTCGTGTGTGCTTAAATAATAATTTAAAGACTCCACATCGAAAAAAACTATATTTGATATTTCTGAAAAGTCATAATTTGTTAAAATGTATCTAAAATGGTTCAGTTCATCTATTAAAACCTCTTCACTAATTATATCTGACATAAGAATACTCCTTTAATGGACTATACTATAATATATGCCGAGTTATAAAAAATAAACTGGTAAGACCTAGTATATAGGTTCTAAATACCATATAGTAGAACTATTTAACGAATACAACTTATTACTGCTTTTGCAACAGCATCAGCGACACCTTTATCAAAAGGCATAGGTAAAATGTTTTCCTCTGAAATAGCTGAGGTTGGTACCATATTAGCTAATGCATCTGCTACAGCGAGCTTCATTTCTTCCGTTATTTGACTTGCACGACCTTCTAAAGCGCCCTTGAAAATGCCAGGAAAGGCAAGGACATTATTTACTTGATTAGGAAAATCAGATCTACCGGTACCAACGATTCTTGCACCAGCTTTTTTTGCTAAGTCTGGCATTATTTCGGGAACGGGATTTGCCATAGCAAAGACAATAGAATCTTTGTTCATCGAGGATATCATTTCCTCAGTTACAATATTTGGTGCTGAAACACCAACAAAGATATCAGCATTTTTAAAAGCATCTGATAAGGAACCGCTAATATTATGAACATTCGTTTTTTGTGAAATTTCTGTTTGTGCCCAGTTTAACCAATTGGCATCTTTATGAATGATGCCCAGCTTATCACACATAATGATATTGGAAAATTCTTTTTGAAGTAAAAGCTTACAAATTGCAATTCCTGCGGATCCAGCACCGTTAATTACTACAGTACATTCCGAAGGTTTTTTCTTTACAAGTTTTAAACTATTTATAATTCCAGCAAGAACAACAATCGCAGTACCATGTTGATCATCATGAAATACTGGTATGTTTAAGATGGCCTTTAGCCGTTCTTCAATTTCAAAGCACCTTGGAGCTGCAATATCTTCTAGGTTAATTCCGCCAAAACCAGGCGCTAAATAGGTGATGGTTTTAACAAGTTCATCGACATCTTTCGTATCTAAGCAAATTGGAATTGCATTTATTCCAGCAAATTCTTTAAATAAAACGGCTTTACCTTCCATAACCGGAAGCGCTGCTTCAGGGCCAATATCACCTAAGCCTAGCACAGCAGAACCATCTGTTATGACTGCTACAGTATTTGCTTTCATTGTATACTTATAAGCATTTTCTTTGTCTTCATATATTTTTTTGCATGGCTCGGCTACTCCAGGAGTATAAGCAATGGATAAATCTTCTTTGTTATTCACTTTAGATTTTGATGTGATTTCTAATTTTCCTTGCCATTTTTCGTGCATAGCAAGTGATTTTTCTTGAATGGTCATGTTGACACCGCCTATAATATTATTTGTGTTTATTTTAACAGAATATGACTTTAAAGCGCAAGAACTTTTAGCAAAAAGTGGATTTTGACCATAAAATAACCACATGAATCATGTGGTTATTTTGGGGAGTATAATATTTACAAGGGTTGTTAATATTATATCTATATTGTTACTTGAAGGGGAAACAATATAGATTAGTATTATTATAATATAATCATAAAATAAATACAATAAGAACTAGATAATTTCATCAATAGTTAAAGAAGACGCCGTCATTAAGTCAATCATTTCCTCGCCAACTTCAACAATTGGTCTAGATGGAGCAGTATTATGAATAAAGACTATTTTTCCTATTTTCCCATTTGATAATTTAACATCTTTTCCTAGGTAATTATGTGCAATGTTTTCAAGAAATACAAATAAATAAGCGGTATCTAACAAGCCAAAAGATTCTCGTTCGAAAACCTGAATAACTTTGAAGGGTGAAAACTTTTTGTGATAGGTTCGATTAGAGGTCATAGCATCATAGATGTCAACAATAGAAATAATTTTAGCAAATTCATGTATATCTGCTTCATGAAGGCCTAAAGGATAACCAGACCCGTCCATTTTTTCATGATGCATCAATACGCCAGCTTTAATAGCATCAGAAATTGGTTGATCTTTAATAGCGTCATAGCCCAATCTAGAATGTGTTTTTATAAGATCGAATTCTTCAGGTGTTAACTTTCCGGGTTTATTTAATATTGTTTGATCAATTTTTACTTTTCCAATATCATGCAACAAGCCTGCTGAAGTAAGATCTTTAACTTGAGCTGGAGGCAATTTCAACCAAGTTCCAAAAATATTGCAGAGAAGTGAAACGTTTATTGAATGTGTATAGGTATAATCATCATTGGCTTTTAAGTGATATAAGTAATTGAATAATTCGCCCTTTGTTGATAACCCGTCTAACAAAGATTGACTTATTGTGAGCAAGTCGTCTATGTTTATTGGTTCGCCGTTACTAATTGCATGCAACTGAGATTTAATAGCTTCTTCTTTCTTATGATAAACAGTACGAAATTCGCTGAAGTTTTGTTGGTTAGAAACATTTGGCGTATAGGCTTCTTCTTCTGGGAACTTCTCGACAACTTCTTCCATAACGGTATCAAGATCTACAACTACACTTAATATATCATATAGTTTTAAACGAAAAACATGTTTTTGCTGTATAGCTGTTTTTCTAGGTATTAGTATTAATCCATTTGAATTAATTACATCGTCCCCTAATACCATTCCTACGGTAAGACTATCTATCGGTATTCTTTTAAATTTTGACATAGTTCACCTGCTTTTTTGAAATTAACTCTAATTAGACTCATTATACCAAATTTTTTATCAGAACAAAACAAAAATGATGAAATAAAAACCATAAGTTTTTTGAATAAATCATTAATTGAGAAGAGATAATAACTATGTACTAAAATTCAAGCAACTAATTAAAGGAGGCGCCGTAAAAATGGCAAAAGGAAAAAATAATAGAAATAACGAAAATCAAATGAACAATTTAAAAGATAATCGAAACACTAATGATACAGAAAAAAACAGAAATCAGAATAACAACAATAATAACAACGACAGTGAGACAAATTGTAAAGACTAATAGGTTATCAGATATATTTACTTTAGCTAGCATATAATGCTAGCTTTTTTCATTTACTTACTAGTTTTTGACACTACACCCTTACTATTAAGTTCTACTTTTCGTATAGACAAAGTGTTAGATATATAAAAGTAGTGTAACACACTGACGAATGCTTAGTTCTACAAAACCTATTTTAAGTGATGGAAACATTCCACTATGGAATTAATAAGTTTGTCAAAGTATAATAGAAGCAGAAGAAATGGGCAATTAAATAGTAAGAAAGATATAAAAGGGGACAAATATGAATAAAAAAATAGTAGTATTTTCTATAGTATTCGTGTTGATTGCAATAACGGTTTTTGTTAGCCTAAAGGTTGTAGCAAGAAAGGACAATGAAGCCACGATGACATATCCTATTTTTATAGAAGCAGTTGGAAAAAATGAAGTTGCTCAAGTTATAATTAAGAATGATGAGCAGTTAAAAGTCACAATGAAAAATCAACAAGCGTTTCAGGTTCCAAATCCATTGAGAACAGACTTAAAAGAATTTTTACTGTTAAAGGGTATAGAAGTACAATATAAACCTACAACAGATTTAACAAGAGCATTTTCATCACTTTTTGTTGTATTACTTATTGGTGGTATATTAATTTATATGAAAAAGGGCAGTGGTGAGAGCAAACAATTAATTAGAGATTTCAACAAGAAAGGTGTACATAAAGATAATATTATTAAATTTGAAAATGTTGCTGGAAACTATGAAGCAAAAGAACTGGTTAAAGATATTATAGATTTTATAAAGCAACCTAATAAATATAAGGAAATTGGCGCTAAAATGCCTAGAGGTATATTACTCTATGGACTTCCTGGTACAGGAAAAACCCTTTTAGCTAAAGCCATTGCAGGCGAAGCAAACGTACCTTTTTTTGCGATGAGTGGATCTGACTTTGTGCAAATGTATGTAGGTGTTGGTGCGAATAGAGTAAGGGAATTATTTAAAAATGCTAGAAAAAGTGAGAAAGCAGTAATTTTTATAGATGAAATCGATGCATTAGGTAAGACTAGACAAGGAAATAAAGGCGCAGCAAATGATGAACGGGAACAGACATTAAATGCGTTATTAACAGAAATGTCAGGGTTTCATGATTCAGATGGGATTGTTGTTATAGGGGCTACAAATAGAGCGGATACACTCGATCCAGCATTATTAAGGCCAGGTCGATTTGATAGACAAATTGAAGTTGCTTTACCAGATAAAGAAGCTAGAGAAGAAATTATTAAATTATACCTGAAAGAAAAGCCGCTATCAGATGATGTAGATATCACGCTACTTTCAAAGCAAACAGTAATGTTCAGTGGAGCCATGTTAGAAAATCTGATTAATGAAGGTGCAATTATTGCAGCAAATGAAGGCTGTAAAATTATTAACAAAAAACACTTTGAGGATGCATTTTATACAGTAGTAGCTGGTATGCCTAAGAAAAATAAAGATAGCATTGTTAGTGATGATGAAAAAATTATTACTGCATATCATGAAGCAGGACATGCGTTAGTTGCGAAGCTTTTACTTCCGGAGGTGGAGGTGGCAAAAGTTACGATTATCCCAACTACAAAAGGTGTAGCAGGCTATAATTATAACATTACAAAAGATAAAATGTATAAAAAGAAGTGTGAAATAATTGGCGGTATTAAGGTTCTACTTGGTGGTAGAGTGGCAGAAGAATTAACTTTCGGTGAAGAGAACGTAACAACTGGTGCAATGAATGATATTAAAGAAGCGTCTAAAGAGTTATATCAATATTATAGTACCTATGGTATGGATGAAGATAATCGGCTGTTTTATATTGATATGGAAAATGGCATTGATGAAAAAATCTATGAAAAGTGTAGAGACAAAATGAAAGAATTATATTTAGAGACAAAGCAATTACTACATAGTAATGGCGCAATACTAGATGAAATTACTGCACTTTTAGTGAAAGAAGAAACAATAGATGGAGAAGATATAGATTATATACTTCGAAATAAAACTTGCTACGGGGAGTCATTTAGAAGCATCGTTTAAGTATACATAAATGAGCCAACTCAAATAAAAATTTCTAGAGTTAGTTTTTTTTGTTGTAAGAGTGCACAAAAAATAAGATTATTTATGTGTATAATGTGAAAAGATAATTTCATAAGAAGAAAAGACTTGATTTAATTTGATTGGTATAATACAATGAAATCAATCAAAAACGATTAAAAACTAAACCAATGAATGATAATGATTGTTTTATAGGGTGGAAGTCCTAGAAAAGGAGAATAGATATGATTATTAATGAAAAGTTGATTAATCTTCAGGTAAACGATCGTACAAAAGAGGCAATTATTCAAGAACTCGCCAAAATGGCTTGTGAAGAAGGTCGTATAGGAGATGTTGATGCTTATGTGAAGGCTGTGTTAAAAAGAGAAGATGAGTACAGCACTGCTGTAGGATTTGGTGTTGCTATTCCCCATGGAAAAACAAATGCCGTTAAAGAACCATTTTTAGTATTTGCGAAAGTGCAAAGTGTTGAGTGGAATGCGCTTGATGGGGAACCAGTGGATTTAGTGTTTATGATTGGTGTTCCAGAAGAAAGTGCAGGCTCACTTCATTTGAAAATTCTTGCGAGCATATCTAGAAAGCTCATGAAGGAAGAGTTTAGAGAAGGGTTAAGACAAAGTAAAACCCCAGAAGAAATCATGAAGCTGTTAAAAAGCAGTGATTTAGGCATATAGGAGGGTTATTATGCTTCAAGTTGAGCGACAGAAAAGAATCATGCAATTACTAATAAAAAACAGTAGTATATCTGTGAAAAGTTTATGTGACATTTTAGAAGCGTCAGAAGCTACAATTCGAAGAGATTTAACGATGCTAGAACAAGAGAACAAGTTAGAAAGAACACATGGTGGCGCAAGTATTAACGATAACATTAGACTTACCTATGAAGAAACCTTTATTCAAAAGGAACATATTGCTTCAGATGAGAAAAGACGTATTGCAAAAAAAGCTTTTGAGGAATTAAAAGCTTACGATAGTATTGTTCTCGATTCAGGTACGACGATATCTGAGCTTGCAAGATTAATTGGTGAATCAGATCTACATTTAACGGTTATTACGAATGCTACAAGCATATCCACTTTGATATCAAACAATCCAAATATTGAACTATACGCCATTGGTGGTAAGGTAAGATTAAATACGCAAGCTACGGTAGGTGCAATAAGCGTTGAAATGTTAAAACGTTTCAATGTCCAGAAGGCGTTTGTTGGCGTAAATGGCATTACTTTAGAAAATGGGTTAACAACACCCTATCTAGAAGAAGCTGAAATCAAACGAGCTATGCTAGCAATTGCTTCTGAACGAATTATTATAACAGATCACACAAAATTTCAAAAAGTAGCGTTATGTCAAATAGCCCCTTTATCAATGATCGATAAGATTATAACAGATAAAAAACTATCAGATAATGAATATAATCAATATATTAACAATGATATTTTGATAGAAAGGGTGTAATACAAAGGAAAAAGACATTAGGAAAAGCGATGCTTGTAACTGAGAGGAGGTTGTATATGATTACAACCATAACATTAAATCCAGCTATCGATAGAACAATTGTTGTTAATAGCTTAGAGGTTGGTCAAGTGAATAGGATTACCAGTGCAAGAGAAGATATTGGCGGTAAAGGAATTAACGTTACAAAGATATTAAAGCAGTTAAATGATTCAACTAAAGCAATGGGTTTTATAGGAATTAATAATAAAAAAAGAGTTTATGAACTCTTAGACATAGAAAATATTTGCTACCAGTTTGTTGAGGTCGACGCCCAGACTAGAATCAATACAAAAATTGTAGATCATGGAAGTCAACTAACAACAGATTTGAATGAACAAGGTTTTAGTATCAATCCTGATTTATATGAGACCTTTAAAGCAATTGTTACGGAACAGGCTTTACAAAGTGATTTTATGGTTTTTAGCGGTAGTATACCGGTTGGCTTATCGATAGAAACCTATAAGGATTTAATTGAGCTAGTTAAGAAAAGTACATTAACTGTTTTAGATGCAGAAGGAGAGTTACTTGTTGAAGGGATCAAAGCTGGTCCATTTCTTATTAAACCTAATATACACGAATTAGAAGCTGCATTTAAAACACAATTTAATAGTGAAAAGGATATTATCAAGCTATGCCTTGATATTATTAATAGATACGGTATAAAAATGGTGCTTGTTTCAATGGGAAGTGAAGGAAGCCTTCTTATTACACAAGAAGAAGTGTTGAAGGCTGAACCAATAAAAGTAGATGTTAAGAGCACCGTTGGGGCAGGAGATTCCATGCTTGCTGGAATAGTACATGGGATAGCTAATTGTCTTAGTCTTTCAGATTCTTTAGTCTTTGCGACTGCTTGTGGAACATTAGCAGTTACGCAGGAAGGAACACAATCTTTTTCAATGGAAGAAGTACTTGAGGTCATGAAACAAGTGCAGATTTCCTCTCTATAAATGAAGGATGTTAGTGATGATTTAACTGAGGTAGGTTACAAAACAAAACTACATATAATTTTAAGGAGGATTTATTATGAAAATTTTAGCAGTAACAGCTTGCCCTACTGGCATTGCCCATACTTATATGGCGGCAGAAGCACTAGAAGCAGCAGCGAAGAAAAAAGGTTATGAAATTAAGGTTGAAACAAGAGGTTCAGTAGGTGTAGAAAATGAACTTTCTGACAAGGATATTAAAGAAGCAGATGCAATTATACTTGCATGCGATACTGCGGTTCCAATGGAAAGGTTTTACGGCAAAAAGCTGGTTAATGTTTCTGTAAGTGAAGCGTTAAAAGGTTCGGATCAATTAATAGAAAAGGCTTTGAAAGCAAGTGTATTTACTAAAAGCAATTTAGTTGATGATGTTTCTGACCTGAAAGAACAACGTTCTTCTGGTAGAAAAGGCTTTTATAAGCACTTAATGAATGGGGTATCTTTTATGATTCCATTTGTTGTAGCTGGTGGTATTGCAATTGCATTAAGTTTTCTTATAGGTGGATACAATGGTTTTGAAGTAGAAGGTTCTATTGCAGCCTTTTTAATGGGCATCGGCGGTGGTGGTGGAGCGTTTGGATTAATGGTTCCAATCTTAGCAGGTTATATCGCTTATTCTATAGCAGACAGACCAGGTTTAGCACCCGGTATGATTGGTGGCGCTGTAGCAATGCAACTTAATTCGGGCTTTTTAGGTGGTTTGGTTGCAGGTTTCTTAGCAGGTTATGTTGTAGTATTAATTAAAAAATATATAAAATTACCAAAGTCATTACAAGGTATTATGCCAGTTCTTGTTATTCCAGTATTAGGTTCGTTAATTGTTGGTTTATTATTCTTTTATATAATAGGTACGCCTGTTGGCGCTATTAATACAGCAATGAATAATTATTTGACAACTATGTCAGGCTCAAATGCAATTGTTTTAGGTTTAGTACTAGGTTTGATGATGGCAGCTGATATGGGAGGCCCAATTAATAAGGCAGCATATGCTTTTGCAACAGGAACATTGGTTGTGGGTTCAGGTACTATGGTAATGGCGGCTGTAATGGCAGCAGGAATGGTGCCACCATTAGGATTAGCCTTAGCAACAGTATTATTTAAAAATAAGTTTGACCTTTATGAAAGAGAAGCTGGAAAAGCAGCATGGGTACTTGGCGCTAGTTTTATTACAGAGGGAGCAATTCCTTTTGCTGCAGCAGACCCAATAAGAGTTATTCCTTCGATCATGGTTGGATCAGCAATTACAGGTGCTTTATCAATGGCTTTTAAAGCTACATTAGCGGTACCTCATGGTGGTTTGTTTGTATTCTTTGCAATTGAAAATCTAGTGGGCTATATCATTGCAATTCTTGCAGGTACAGTTGTGTCAGCTGTAATGCTTGGGTTCTTGAAAAAGAAAGTTGAAGCGTAGCATCTTACTACAATAGAATAATTAAAGGAATAGATAGAAAAAATAAGGTTATAAAGGAGGCAAAGGCATGAAAAAAATATCAATAAAACTACACAATGAAGAAGGCCTTCATGCAAGACCTGCAAATATGTTTTCAAAAGCGGCTATGAAATTTAAATGTGATATTCAATTATTAAAAAATGGGGACACAAGCAAAGTATTTAATCCAAAAAGCATTCTTTCAATTCTAAGCATGGGTGCAATGAAAGGTGATGAACTTACAATTATTGCAAATGGTGAAGATGAAGAAGAGGCAATTGTAAAAATTACTGAATTGATTAAAACCGATTTTAGTTAAGAGGAGGAACGATGATAGAACTACAAGGTATTCCTGCCTCTAGTGGTATTGGAATAGGATTGGTTATGATCAAGAACGAGATGATCAATCCTAATTTAGA
>PGZO01000013.1 GCA_002841375.1 Firmicutes bacterium HGW-Firmicutes-7
TGTCTTGGTTGTTGTGTTGTTTGCTGTCTTGGTTGTTGCGTTGTTTGCTGTCTTGGTTGTTGTGTTGTTTGCTGTCTTGGTTGTTGTGTTGTTTGTTGCTTTGGTTCTTCTTGAACCTTTTTAACAATATGAGATTGTTCTGCTTGAGATGTATTTTTCTTCTCTATTTTCTTTTCTTCAACTTTGTTATCAACTGATTTCTTATCAACCTGATTTTTGTCCGTACCTTTGTTTTTATAATGTCCAAGAATTTTTGTCACTTCTTCATCAGAAAGTGACCCCATATGATTTTTTACTTCAATGCCAAGTTTAGTAAGCTCATCAACAAGGTCTTTATTACTAACTCCAACCTGCTTTGCGATTTCATAAACACGTATTTTTGACATTAAATCACCTCCGTAAGCCTTTTAAGCCTATATTTTTATTTTTCACCAATTTTTGACTTTATATTTTTTGCAAAATTAATGTCTAATATACCTAAGGTGGCTCTTACTTCCTTGCCTAGCGCTTTCCCTAGCGTATATTTATCACTAAATTCAATCATTTCAACATTTCTAAACTCACACATATTTCTAAACTTCTTCTTTGTATTATCAGAAGCATCCCCTGCTACAATAACAAGCTTTGCTGTTTCATCTTTAATGGATTTTTCAACCATAAATTCACCTGAGGCTAATAATCCAGCCTTCATACAAAGTCCAAGTGTTGAAAAAACTTTATTCATTTTGACCCAGCTCCCTTTTCATTTGCTCATATACTTCTTCTGGTATTTGGCATTTAAAAGATCTTTCTAGGCCCTTGCTTTTAATGGCCAATGCTAAGCAGTCTTGAGTAGGACAAATATATGCGCCACGTCCATTTAATTTCCCAGTAAGATCAACAAAAAATTCATCTTCTTTATTTTTGACAATTCTAATAAGACTTTTCTTGTTTTTCATCTCTTGGCACCCTATGCATTTTCTCAGTGGCATTTTCTTTTGCATATAATCACTACTCCTCAAATAAATCCTTCATTTCTTTTGATACTGCTGGCTTTGCAAATATGTCCATATCTTCTTCTAACCTATGTTCCAGTACAAATTTATTTTCAGTAGGTATAATTACGTGATCCGTTTCCAAAATAAAATTAGTGTCTTTCGCTTGAGTCTCACTTTTAATATCTATTTTATAGCCAGTGAGTTTTGCTGCTAATCTTGCGTTTTGACCTTCTTTACCAATGGCTAAGGACAACTGATAATCTGGAACAACTACCTTGGCACTTTTCATTTTAATGTCTACAGCTACTTTAACAACCTTTGATGGGCTTAAAGCTGCTGAAATAAACTTAGATGGATCTTCACTCCAAGGTACAATATCAATTTTTTCACCCTTTAATTCGTGAACTATTATTCCAACCCTTGAACCATTATGTCCTACACAAGAACCTACTGGATCCACATTAGGATTGTTAGAATATACAGCGATCTTTGTTCTAGAACCTGCTTCTCTTGATATAGATTTTATTTCAACAACACCATCATGTACTTCTGGTACTTCTTGTTCAAATAAACGTTTGATAAGCTCTGGATGAGTTCTAGATACATAAATTTTAGGGCCCTTAGTACTTTCTTTAACTTCAATTACATACACCTTCAAACGTTCATTCGGTGGATATACTTCTCCAGGTACTTGTTCTTTGTCAACGAGCATTGCATCAATTTTACCTAAATTGACCACTACACTCCCCTTAACTTCTCTCTGAATAATACCTGTAACAATTTCTTTTTCTTTTGTGATATATTGGCTGAAAAGCACATCTCTTTCAGCTTCTCTAATCTTTTGAACTACAACCTGTTTTGCTTTTCCAGCTGCTATTCTACCAAAATTCTTCGGTGTTACTTCAATGTTAACAATGTCCCCGAGTTCGTACGCTTTATCAATCTCTTTCGCTTTTTCAAGGGAGATGGTAAGGTGTGGATCCTCTACAGTTTCAACAACTTCCTTTTCTGCGTATACAGTAACATCTCCTTTGTCTCTGTCAATAATAACCTTAATATTTTGTGATGTGCCGTAGTTATTTTTGCACGCCGTTATAAGCGAATTTTCTATTGCTTCAATTAAGATGTCTTTGCTAATGCCTTTTTCTTTCTCAATTTGATTCAATGCTAGAATAAATTCTGCATTCATTTCTTCTAATCCTCCTTAAAAATATATTTAAAAGATAACAGCCAGTCTAATAATCGCAATATCTTTTCTGTTAAATGTCATGTTACCTTCTTCATTACTAATTACTACTTGATCTGAATCAAAGCTTTTCAATGTTCCTACAAACTCTTTTTCGTTTTTGGCAGCTTTATAGAGCTTTATTTCAACAGCTTTACCAATGCTTCTTGTGAAATCCTTGTCTTTTTTTAATGGCCTACTAAGTCCTGGTGAACTTACTTCAAGAATATATGGATCTTTAATTGGATCCTTTTTGTCTATCTCCACATCAAGGGCTCTACTAACGACTTCGCAATCATCAACGGTTACGCCGCCTTCTTTGTCAATATAAATTCTTAAATACCAAGTACCTGCCTCTTTTACATACTCTACATCTACAAGCTCATAATTGTTTTGTTGTAAAATTGGATCTAACATTTGTTCTATGAGCTTTTCGATTTGCTCTTTAAAGGACATTACATCACCCCTTTCACCTAAAATAAGAATCGTCTACATAAGTTAACCCCGCGTATCTATTTTCCGCTTTTCAGGCTTGTTTATGCAGAACTTTTCCCCTAGTCAATAATAGACAGAAAAGTTGGATTTTCAAGCTCTTAGAGAACTTTCCTAGTCTAAAATAACAAGAGTGGACCAAAAGTCCACTCCCTGTTTATTGTATATACGATTTATCATCTCTTCTATTATAGCACTGTTCATAGTTATTGACAAGAACTATTATGAAAATTTTTACACTACGGGGGTTTTTCCATTTATTATATACTTATAGGTAGCTTGATATCCTTCCTTAATAAGCAGCTCTTTTTCTTCGTACGTTAAATCAAAATCTAAAGTACTAATATGTTTATGATCAATAAATACAGTACGGTACGCATTACCACCTCGGAAGCAATATTCATTTGCAACGTTTCTAATCGCTTCATAAGTACATGCAATATGTTGCCACAGGTTTTTATCTTCTCTTCTAGAAGGAGTTAAAATATCATCCTTTGAAGACAAAATAAATCCTAAAGTGTTATCGGCAGGACAAGCTTCATCAAAAATTTCAATTGGATAGTTATACATCGTTCCCCCATCCACATAAATATCTTTTTCCCATTCAAAAGGTCTATAAATAAAAGGAATTGACATTGATGCTCTAACGGAAGCTACCACAGGCATATTCGGTGTATCCACGTGATTGGCGATTACAGTTTTCCCATAATTCAAGTTGCATAGTACACAATAAAGTTCTTTTCCTGTTGCTTCATAGAGTTGTCTATAGGTTGTTTTATCATCAAACCCTTTTCGTCTAAACATATAGATTAGCCATTTTGTAAAATAACTTCCATCACAAAGGCCTCTATACGCTACCTCATCATATAAAACCAATGCCGAAGTCATGGGCTCCAATAACATCTTCGGATTATCTGCTAACTCTTCTATATTTACTCTGGATTCTTCTAGGAAATTTTTATAGTCTACAGCCATCATATGACGATACAGCTCTTTTCCCTTCATTCCAATTGCAAGTAAAGAAGCTATTATCATACCTGCACTGGCTCCTGAATATCTTCTAACTTCTTGCATTACGCCCAATTCTTCCAAGGCTTTTACTACACCTAAGTATGCAATCCCTTTTATACCCCCTCCACTAAATACAAGATTTTTGGGCGTTGTAACGGGATTTTCATTTTCTAAAGCATCTGTTCTACATAAATAATATTTCATAATAAAATTCGCTTTCTTGCCTATTTATCTTATTCTATGTATATAAAACCTCGAGTATGACCTTCCAAAATTCTCCTGAAATAATTCTTGAAGATTTCTTTACACAAACAGATGTTCGTTCTATTGCTTTCTTCACTCTGGAATCCAACCTGTTACAGGTGGAATTGGAGAAGACGATTATCCTGTTATGACAAGCAAATGGATTTTATTTAAAATATAGCACAAGAGCGACCAAAGTCGCTCTTGTGTCAAAAAACTCTTTTCCTTATGAGAAAATCTCTAAATACCTTATATTTACTACTTCCCAATTGATGTTATTAATAAAAACATCGATATATTCTTTTTTTTGAATTCCATAATCAATCATATACGCATGTTCATAAACATCCAATACCAACAAAGGTATCGTTAATATTGTACTACCTACATCATGGGCATCTTGGCCAATGACATGTAACCCCTCGTCTAATGGGTCCCATACTAAAACAGCCCATCCCCTCATAGCCATACCAACTGCTTTGAATTTATTAATAAAATGCTCCATGCTACCAAAATCATCAACGATAGCATCAACAATAGGAGGAAAAGGTCTCTTGCCTGCGCCAATAATGTTTTCGAAATAAAGCTCATGGAGCTTAACACCATTTAAAGAATAACTTTCTGCCAGTTTCAAGCTTCTTATTCTACTAAAAACATTATTTGTTCCTTCAAAGTTTTTATCTTCAATAAGTAATGTTCTTACTAGATTAAGCTTTTGTACATAATTGTTATATAACTGTTCATGCTGTGACAGCTGACTTTGCGACAAGCCGCAGACTCCATGAAAGTTATATTTCTTTGCTTCAATTTTCTCCATAATCATCCCACTTTACTTTCAATTTTAGTTCTGAAGTAAAAACTCCACTTGATTGTGAAGTTCTTACTTCGTGTATTGTAAAAAATACTTGTTCTCCACATTCATCAGATTAGATAATAATACAAATTAGTCCGCCATTTCCTTCATTCATAATTTTCTTTAAGGTTTCTTGTAGTTTTAATTGGGTATCTACGGGCATTCTGTAAATTTTGTTTTGAAGTCCGTCATTTACTAGTTCATGTAGAGATCTGCCAAATATGTTAGAATTCCATATGGTTTTTGGGTCATTCTCGAATTCGCTCATAATATAGTTCATAAAATCTTCACTTTGTTTTTCAGTACCAACAATTGGAGAGACTTCAGTTTCTATATCGCATTTAATCATATGGATCGTAGGTGCACTTGCTTTTAGTTTTACGCCAAATCTATTTCCTTGCTTAACTATTTCTGGTTCATCTAGTACCAAGTCTTCAATATGAGGTGAAACAATTCCGTATCCATGTAATGAAACATCTGCAAGCGCCTTTTCAACTTGTTCATATTTTTTCTTAACCTTACCAAGTTTTTTAATGAGGGAAATAAATTGATACTCTCCTTCCACCTCACTTCCTATTAAATCGCTTAGTACGTTATAATAGTAATCGTCTTTTATTTTAATATCCATGCTTGCTGAGCCATCTGATAAAGAAATTTTGTCTAAATTAATTTTATCTACGTATTCATTCACAAAAGCAAGCATTGCAGGTTTTTTAATATCTCGTATCGTATTGATATTCCTAATTGTATCTCTTGCAGTTCCTATTAAGCTTTCTTTGAGCCAGTGATCATTATCAAGCACTTCAATCCATTTTGGCACATTAAAATTAAGAGAAGAAACCGGAAACTCAAATAATACGTTTTCAAATATTTTTTCTACGTCTTCTTTACGAAGTTGCTCACAGTTACAAGGTATTGTTGTAACACCATATTTCTTTTCAAGCTCATTAACCAAATCCGATGTAACGTCAGAAAAAGGCCTAATAGTGTTCAAAATAAGAACAAAGGGCTTGCCAATCTTCTTAAGTTCAGCAACAGTCTTTTCTTCTGCTTTTACATAATGATCTCCTGGAATCTCTCCGAAAGACCCGTCGGTTGTAACAACAATTCCAATAGTAGAATGGTCATTAATAACTTTCTTAGTTCCTATCTCAGCTGCTTCAGTAAATGGTATTTCATGATTAAACCAAGGTGTTTTAACCATACGAGGCATATCTTGTTCAAGATGGCCCGAAGCTCCATCTACCATATATCCCACACAGTCAATTAACCGAATATCAAATTCAATATCCTCTCCCAATGAAATCCTTGCAGCTTCTTGTGGAATAAACTTAGGCTCTGTTGTCATTATGGTTTTTCCTGCTGAACTTTGAGGTAACTCATCTTTTGCTCTTTCTTTCATATGAACATTATCTATATTAGGTATTACAAATAAATCCATAAAACGTTTGATAAAGGTAGATTTACCCGTTCTGACTGGCCCGACGACACCTATGTATATTTCTCCGTTTGTTCTTGCTTTAATGTCACTATAAACATCGTATTCTTCAAACATAAAAATCCTCCTACACATATTTTCTCATAGATAAATATATGTAGAAGGATTATCAATTAGACTAGGTTGCTAATAATTAGCAAACATCTTATATACTTTACAATTGAACGGATTCCATGATTTCTTTTTCAATAGTCTTTACATATACTTCAATCTTATTAATTTCCACAAAAGTTCTTTCCACAAAATCAACATCTTTAATCGAGCTAAGATTAATCTTCACATTATAAATAGCTGACAAAGCGGAAGTTCTTGCCATCATAGCAGAAACGATACCATCAGTAACTGCATTCTTATTGCCTGTATTTACTACTTCCTTTGATAGTTGAATGATTTCATATGATTTTCTGGCAACCTCTAAAGGTACTAATGCCGCATACTTTGTACACGCTTGAATTTTATTGCTTCTAAATTCTTGTTCCTCTTTTGAATTCTTTGGTAATTTATAAGCTGCCATAACTTCCTTGAAAGCGTCTGAATCTCGATCAATTTCTTTGATCAATTCAGCTCTAAGCACCCCAGCTTTTTGTGCCACTTGTTTCATCTCATCGGATACGTTTTCATATGCCTTCTTACCTATCGTAAGGTTTGCCACCATTTCAACTAAGGCTGCAGCTGTTGCACCGCTTTGAGCAGCTATACTTCCTCCGCCTGGAACGGGATTACTAGATGCCGTTTCATTTAAAAACTCAACAATCGATTTATCAATCAGCATATTTTCTGCTCCTTCTACACCTACTTAATCACAATAATAGTTACGTTATTTATCTTTCACAAATTTGTCCCTTTTTTATAACTGTTTCTACTGCACTTACTCCAATATGGTAAGATAAAAAATGGTAGGATGGACAGTCATGAATGACGACGTCTGCAATCTTACCTACATCTAAACTCCCGATATTTTCAGCTCGATTAAGTGCTGCAGCACCATTAATAGTAAGTGCCGTTATAACTTCTTCCGTTGTCATACTCATTTGAAGTGTTGCGAGTGCTATGATTAAAGGAATTGATTCACTATAGCAACTTCCTGGATTAAAATCAGAAGCTAACGCTACAGCTAATCCTTGATCAATCATATATCTTGCTCTGGCATAAGGTTTTTTCAAAGAAAAGGCAGTACCTGGTAGCAAGGTCGCTATTGTACCACTGACCTTCATCCTTTCAAGTCCTTCATCTGAAGCCATTAACAAATGGTCTGCCGACACTGCTTCCATATCTGCTGAAAACTTAGCGCCTCCTAAGTCTACGATCTCATCAGCATGTATTTTAATTTTAAAACCCATTTCTTTTGCTTTTAGTAACAGTCGCTCAGACTGCTCCACAGAAAAAACACCCTCTTCGCAAAACACATCACAATACTCTGCAAGCTGACCATTTGCTACCTCAGGAAGCACCTCTTCTAATAAATATTCAATATAATCATCTGCTCTGTTCTGGAATTCATCTGGAACTGAATGAGCACCCATAAAGGTAGCCACAATATCTAATGGATGCTTTTCATTAAGTTCTTTCATGACCTTTAATTGTTTCATTTCCGTATCAAAATCAAGACCATAACCACTTTTACCTTCCACAGTTGTAACGCCAAACCCAAGCATACTATTTAGCCTTTTCATTCCTGCATTTAATAGCTCATTATGACTAGCTTCTCTTGTTGCACCAACGCTATTGGCAATACCACCGCCACGTTTCATAATAGACATGTAGTCTTCACCTTTAAGACGCCAACCATATTCTTCAGCTCGGTAACCGCCAAATACAAAGTGTGTATGAGAGTCTACATAGCCTGGCAAAACAATTTTATTTCTTGCATCTATTACTATGCTATTTTTTTCTAAGTCTTCGTTAACAATGTCCTTCGTTTCACCAACCGCTTTAATCATGCCTTCTTCAATAATAATTGCACCATTATAAATAATATCCAGCTGGTTCATATCCTTGCCTTTTTTAGCAGCAAAGCCACTACAGGTTATAAGCTCGTTTGCATTTTTGATAATAATTCTATCTGTCATTTTATCACTCCCCAAGGTTGGATTCGATTACTTTTTCCATAGAGAAATTGGTTAAACCAAGATAATAAGCAGCTGTATCAATAAGTGCTTCCATTGGAACAAGGCCTACCACTTCACTACCGATTACATTGACACCGTATCGTTTCGCTTCCATTTTAACAGTTTCAAATACTCTGTAAATAGATGTCTTCGTATAATCCGTAATATTCATGGTAACTTGGGTAATTCCTCTTTCTACTATACTGATACCACCAGCCTTAACGTACCTAAAGCCACCATTTGAATGTCTAATACACTTAGCAATTTTATTCACTATTTCAATGTTATCTGTATCTAAGTCAATATTATAGGCTACCAACGGCATTCTTGCTGCTACGCCTGTAACACCTGCCGTAGGATGAAGTTTGGATTCTCCAAAGTCAGGTTTCCACTCAGGTTGTTTAAGCTTTTCTGCCATTCCCTCAAACTGACCCTTTCTTACATTTGCAAGATTTTGTCTTTCCGGTATTGATGCAGCATTTTCATATAAAAAGACAGGAATATCCCATTGATTGGCAATCATTTCACCTGTTTCTCTTGCTAGTTGAACACATTCATTCATAGTCATATTCTTTATTGGAATAAAAGGAACAACATCTGTAGCACCCATTCTTGAATGTTGGCCTTCGTGTGTTGTCAAGTCAATTAACTTTGAAGCTACGCCTATTGCTTCGACAACAGCATTTTTTACAGCTTCTGGTTCTCCTATTACTGTAACAACTACTCTGTTATAATCTTTATCTGCTTCATAATTGAGTAGCTTAACTCCTTCTTTTCCTCTTAATGGCGCAACAATTTGTTCAATTTTATTCAAGTCCCTACCTTCACTAAAATTAGGAACACATTCAACTATTTTTTTAACTTCTGCCATTTTATAACCTCCATCATCATTTGATATATCATTTGAACACTTCTTAATTCGAAAAGGATATTAGTCCTTCGAATCAGTGCTGTCAATACATTTTATTTACTAGGCTTTTTACTAGATCATCACTTGCTGTATAAGGCAATGTAATATGATCATTTCCTGTCATTGTCTCATTATACTCTACACAGGTTGAAATTGCGTTTTCATTCCTTGCCCAAGCACGTCTAGCTACACCACCCATTACATCCCACGGTATGGAATTTTTCAAAATCTCATCTACTCTTTTGCTCCCATCTAAAACCATTCCAAAACCACCATTTATGGCTTTTCCAATTCCCACACCCCCACCGTTATGAAGGGTAACAAGACTCATGCCTCTTGCACTGTTTCCGGCAAAGATATGTGTTGCCATATCCGCCATAACATTGCTTCCATCCTTTATATTAGAAGTTTCTCTAAAAGGTGAATCCGTTCCACCAGTGTCATGGTGATCTCTTCCTAGCATAATAGGTCCAACTTCACCACGCCTTACCATATCATTAAATTTAAGGGCAATGTTAAGTCTACCAAATGCATCTTGATACAATATTCTTGCTTTCGTTCCAACGACCATCTTATGTTGCTCAGCATCTCTAATCCAAATATAATTGTCTCTGTCTTGATATCGTCTATTGGGATCAATACAAGCCATAGCCGCAAGGTCCGTTCTATGCAGATCTTCTTGTAAGCTACTTAAACACACCCATCTAAAAGGCCCATATCCATAGTCAAACAGGCAAGGTCCTAATATGTCTTCAACATAAGAAGGCCAAATAAACCCATCTTTATCATCTCTTCCATTTTTTGAAATTTCGCTCACACCGCAATCATAAATTGCCTTCATAAAAGAATTTCCATAATCAAAGAAATAAGTTCCCTTTTCCACTAGACCTTTAATCACTTTAAAATGTCTTTTAAGCGATATGTTTACCTGAATGATAAAATTATCTTTATCTTTTTCAAGTAAATGCGTTCGCTCCTCAAAAGATATCCCTGTAGGGCAATATCCTCCGTTGTAAGCTTCATGACAAGAAGTCTGATCTGACAAAAGGTCAATGACGATATTATTGTTTAGTGCAAATTCAAGTAGCTCTACAACATTTCCATAAAAAGCAATGGCAATGGGTTCACCTTTCTTTTGATAATCACTAGCAATTTCAAAGGCTTCCTTTGGTGTAGTCGCTATCTCTTTCACCCATCCTTGTTGATGCCTTGTTTGTATTCTTGAATAATCAACTTCTGCAATAATACCTACGCCGTTAGCAATCTCAACTGCTTTTCCTTGAGCCCCACTCATTCCACCTAGTCCTGAAGACACAAAGAGCTTACCTCGAAGATCTTTATCTTCTGGGATACCAAGTTTAAGACGGCCTGCATTGAGAAGGGTACTATATGTTCCATGAACAATACCTTGAGGACCAATATACATCCAACCACCCGCTGTCATTTGACCATAGTTTGCAACACCAAGAGCGGCTGCACGATTAAAATTATCGTAGTCATCAAAAGCACCAACCATTAACCCATTTGTAATAATAACACGTGGTGCATCTGGTTTTGAGTGAAACAGTCCAAGTGGATGTCCTGAAGCGATTACCAAAGTCTGATCACATGTTAAGTTCTTTAAGTATTCTAGTACTAATTGATACTGCATCCAGTTTTGAAATACACTACCTGATTCTCCATATGTAACAAGTTCATAAGGATAAAGTGCGATATCAAAATCAAGATTATTATGAATCATTAGTTGAAAGGCTTTTCCTTCCAAGCATCTCCCAGCATATTTCTCTACTGGCTTTGCTTTTATTTGTTCTGATGGTCTAAAGCGATAACCATAAATCCTACCTCTTGTCAGCAACTCTTCCAGAAATTCTGGTGCCAAAATCTCATGAAATCTTTCAGGTATATATCTAAGTGCATTTTTCAAAGCAGTTTCTGTCTCTTCAACAGTCAGTGTAAAGGTTCTTTTAGGTGCTCTTCTAATACCTTCTTCAAATTTCGGATAATCTGGCAAACCCTCTTCCAAATTTAGTTTTATTAACATTGATTTTTCTACGTCTTGATTGTTATACATTTACGCGCCTCCTTTTTTATATAGACAATGTGACAAACCATCGGCGTTCGCAATGATTTGTCAATCTAATACAAGCTTCGCTTGCCTACTTAACGAGTTAAGATCTTTCCTTTCATCAATACACTTATCAATATTGGTTATATTAGTGTACCAATTGTATTTTCAACAGCTTTTAAAATGTCGTTATTCTCAACCAATTGAATGCTTTTCTCAATATCAACATACATAATGCGATCTTCCTCAAGCTTAGTTATATTTTGGCGAATGATTTTATACGCTTCTTTTGTTCCTTTTCCTAATTTATCTGGATTGCTGAATTCGATGCCTTGTGCTGCTGTCATTAACTCAATTGCAATGACCCTTCTTGTATTATATAGTATCTCATTCGCTTTTCTAGCTGCGATTGTTCCCATACTCACATGATCTTCTTGATTACCAGAAGAAGGTATTGAATCTACACTTGCTGGATGTGCTAATATTTTATTTTCTGAAACCAACGCAGCCGCAGTATATTGCATAATCATAAATCCTGAATTAACGCCACCTTTTTCCGTTAAGAAAGCAGGCAATTCACTAAGACTTGGATTAACCAATCTTTCTATTCGTCTTTCAGCAGAATTTGCTAGTTCTGCTAGCGCAATTCCTAAAAAATCAAATGCAAGTGCCATTGGTTGACCATGAAAATTCCCGCAAGAAATAACTTGTTCATCGTCGGGAAAAATTAACGGATTGTCTGTAGCCGCATTAATTTCTTTGTTCACCTTATCAAGAACGTAATCAATAGCATCTTTACTTGCGCCATGTATCTGTGGAAGACATCGTAGCGAATAAGAATCCTGTAGCTTCACTTCACCCTGTTTGGTTGTCAATCCACTTCCTTCAAGTATACGTGCAAGATTTTTTGAACAAGCAATTTGTCCTGTATGATTTCTAACAGCGTGTACTTTCTCATCAAAAACATCCATAATGCCTTTTAATGCTTCAAAAGTCAAAGCTGCAGATATATCTGCTGTTTTCATAAGATTAATCGCATCATAGGTGGTGACTGCACCAACCGCTGTAAGTACTTGTGTTCCATTAATAAGTGCTAAGCCTTCTTTTGAAGTTAATCGAACAGGCTGAATGCCAGCCGCAGACATAGCTTCATTGCCTTTAATTAATTGCCCTTTATAATAGGCTTCACCTTCTCCCATCATTACCAAAACCATATGAGATAAAGGCGCAAGATCTCCGCTCGATCCTAGTGATCCCTTCTCAGGAATGGCTGGGTGAACTCTTTTATTTAGCATTTGTACTAAATTATGTAAAGTCTTTAATCTTATTCCTGAATATCCTTTAACCAAAGCATTTAAACGTAGTAACATAATTGCTCTAACGATTTCTTCAGGAAAGTGTTTTCCAACACCACATGCATGACTTCTTATAAGGTTATCTTGTAATTGCTCTACTTGCCCATTTGAAATGACAACATTACTAAACTTTCCAAAGCCTGTTGTTATTCCATAAACCACTTGCTCTTCTGTTACAAGCTTTTCCACGTAAGCTCTAGATTGGTTTACTTTCTCTACTGCAGCTTCTGATATCTGAACAAGATACCCTTCTCTTGCAACTTGTATCAATTGTTTTAAAGTTAAATTATTTCCATCAACTATTATTGTTTTCAAATTTACACCTCGTCAGCTTAATATTTTCCTGTGTCTAATCTCACAGTTTTTTCTACAACCAAGTGTCAAAAGTATATAGTTGTTCTTTCTTTCACAACATATACTGCATGGATGCTTTAACCATCGCTATATGTTGTGAAAGAATTAGAACTAACTTACTTTTGACGCTACAACCATTATATGCATAATATCGTATTTTTTTTTTTTGTGCAAACGAGTGTGCTAGCTGCTTACCATGCTACTAGTTCATCATAATAAACAACTAAAATATTTATCAAAAAAAACAACCCGTCTAATGGTTGTTTTAATTTATATTCCACTTCTTTGTTGTAAATAGGAAAGCACCTCTTTATGAGATTGCTTTCCTATTAAATGATATTTTTTTAATTAAGTTTAAAGTGGATTTTTTGTGCATCATATTCTAATTCATGATTAGCTTTTTGCATAACAAGGTAGTTTGTTTCTCCAATAAATACAGGTAAAAGAACATCCCCACTAAAGTTTATTTCTGATGCTGAACTTCCTTTATTAATCGTATTACTCCCAGAAGGGTATCGATCACTAAGGTTTCTACTTATTGAGCCATCAAAGCCATAATCAGTTCCACCAATAACAGATCTTCCAGTTGGTGTTTCGCTTCCCCATATACTTGGTTGGGTATTAGAATAATAAATATCCGGGTCTTCTAGCTCAGTAGGCGTAACATTCTTGCAAATTATATTTAGAGACACAAGTACATACTCTAATTGTAGGTCTTCCGTAATGTCAAATCCAAGTGCAGTTATATCAGCACTTGACAGCTTTTTTACACCTGTTACGCTCATCGTAACATCTGATTCATATCCGAATGATGTACTCAAAGATTCATCAAACCAAGAAAATGAACTGCCTAACTCTACAGGATCGTCAAATGTACCTTTATTTTTAGAAGTAGCAGTATTTGAGTTCTTTTTGTTATTATCTTTAGGTGCTATTTTAGAATTCGAACCAGCTTTAACCGATTGATCTTCTTCATCTTCTTTGTCTTTATCTTCATCTTCATCTTTGTCTTCATCATTATCTTCATCTTCATCTTTGTCTTCATCATTATCTTCATCTTCATCTTTTGCTTCTTTTTTATCTGTATCTTCATCATCAAAGAAATCTCTAGCTGGGCTACATGACGAAGTTAATGATACTAGTGCAATTAAAACAAGTAAAATTATGTACTTTTTTATATTCTTCATATTTATATCTCCAATATTTTTTCTTTATTTAAGTAAATCTATTTACTCTGTATTCTATTAGCAGAAAATGGCTTTTTATTACCTACTAACTCCTGCTATTTGTAATTCTTTGTCCTTTCACCTCCTTGCATCCCTTCTATGCATAGTTTAGATCCCCCTTATTTCTCCTATGTTTATTAACAGTTTATTACCTTATTAAGACATAGTCAAGTCATAATTTCTATCTTTTTGTCAGAATTTATATTACCGAATCATCTTCAGGTATAATGTAATCAATATTTAATGGAAGTTTTAATTGATAAAATCCGCCATTAGAAGTATAATTTTTATGTAAAATATTTTGTTTTTGCATACATATATTTTACCATAAACCCCTTGCTTTTTAAATCTTTGGGTTTGTTTTTTTAGCTAAAAATGTGTTATATATATCATTTTTATACCGTAAAAGCCAGTAAAGAATAGTTTTTGCGTAGATAATGTATAAACGTATAGGTAGTATGATGTGGGGTTCATGGAGCCGCATACAAGGACGTATGCACGCGACCTTTGCGCATGGACGCGCAAGGGAGCGCGGAATGAACCCCATATCGTACTACCAGAGCCAGTAGCCCAGCAAAAATTATGACCGTCTTAGATTCAATTTATCAGATGGAAATTAAAGTAGCAAAGTTGTTTTCGTACATTAGAAAGGAGCTGCGCACTAATTATTTAGTGCGACAGCCCCTCGTGAGTTTCAATTTCTGAATTTGTGTGGTATAACTATTATTACTTTACACTTTCGTCTTCTTGAGCAGCATTTTCTTCCACTACAATATCTTTTTTATGTCCAATCTTACTTTCTGTACCAGACAGCAATCTCTTAATATTTGCACTATGTCTAAATAATGCAAAAGCCATTAAAACCAAGGCAAGTATTATGTACTCTATTTCACCATGGAATACATAGGCCAATATTGGAAAAGTAATAACCATAATAATCGCTCCAAGAGATACATACCTAAAAATATAAATGGTTATTGCCATAATAGCCATTAGAATTAGTCCAATAATTGGATTTACAGCCATTGCAACCCCAAGTGTTGAAGCAATTCCCTTACCACCCTTAAATTTCAAAAAAACTGGCCAGTTATGTCCCATTATTGCCCCAATCCCTGCATAGAAACCAACAATTGGGTCATCAAACAGCAATTTGCTAATTAATACGGCAGCTACAGCTTTTGTAAAATCACCTAAAAATGTGATTGCGCCAAATTTCCAACCTAGTACGCGAATTGCGTTTGTCGTACCTAGATTACCGCTACCATACTCTCTAATATCAATCTTCTGCTTCAATTCTCCAACAATATATGCTGTTTGAAAACATCCAAATAAATATCCAATCAATACGCCTATTAATCTACTCATAAACTATTTTTCCTTTCGTTCTCTTACTAACATTTTGATAGGTGTCCCTTTAAATCCAAATGACTCTCTAATTTGATTTTCGATATATCTTTTATAAGAAAAATGCGCCAATTCTTTGTCATTAACGAACATAACAAAGCATGGTGGTTTTATAGATATTTGAGTCATGTAATATATTTTAAGTCTTTTACCTTTGTCTGATGGTGGTTGATTCATAGCCATAGCATCATATAGAATGTCATTCAAAACCCCAGTAGCAACCCTAAGAGAATGGTTTTGTATGACCATATCTAAAGATTCAAAAAGCTTATTAATTCTAAGACCGGTTTTAGCAGATATAAATACGATTGGAGCATACGTCATATAACTCAAGGTTGTCTGAACCGTATCAAGGAATCGATATACAGACTTATCATCTTTTTCAATTGCATCCCACTTATTAACAGCAATTACAGCACCCTTTCCCCGATCGTGGGCAATACCCGCTATCTTCGCATCTTGCTCTGTAATACCTTCTTCTGCGTCAATCATGACGACTACCACATCTGCTCTCTCAATGGCCGCTACTGTTCTAATAATGCTGTAACGTTCCAAATCTTCTTTAATCTTACTTTTTCTCCTAAGCCCTGCTGTATCAATGAAAATATATTCTATTTCATCATACTGCACTTTTAAGTCAATTGAATCTCTCGTCGTACCTGGTATATCTGAAACAATCACCCTGTTTTCACCTAATATTTTATTAATTAAAGAAGATTTTCCAACATTTGGCTTACCTATAATAGCAATCTTTGGAATATCATCCTTTTCCTCATCTTCCCCTGGTGCTGGAAAATGCTTTACCACTTCATCTAAAAAATCTCCTAGACCAATTCCTCCTGAAGCTGAAATACCAAAAGGTTCTCCTAGTCCAAGGTTGTAAAACTCATAGACATCATTACTTAATTTTTCAACACTATCTACTTTATTAATACATAAAACAATTGGTTTTTTAGAACGTCTAAGCATGTCAGCAACTTTAAAGTCTGCATCTACTAGCCCAGCTCTTACATCTCCAAGAAAAACAATTACATCAGCAGTCTCAATAGCTATTTCTGCTTGATTTCTCATGCTAGCTAAAATCAGGTCTGAGGAATCTGGTTCAATTCCTCCAGTATCAATCAACGTAAATTGATAATTTAGCCATTCCACATCTGCATAGATTCTGTCTCTAGTTACACCTGGTTTGTCATCTACTATTGAGATGTTTGTACCTGCTAATCTGTTAAATAATGTAGACTTGCCTACGTTAGGTCTTCCTACAATTGCAACGATCGGTTTACTCATTTAATTACTCCTTTATCCTAAAATCCCTTGGATGAAATCTTCTCCACTAGGATTTACTGTAACGACTTTTGTATTAAGACTTTTTTCAATATCTGATAAAGTCATGTTGTCAAGAAGCACATCTTCTCCACTTCTTAATAAATTAGAAGGTAGCAATAACTGATCTCCTAATTCTTTGCCTTTTAACTGCTCAATAATATCTGCTCCTGTTAATAGACCAGATACCGTAATTCTTTCTCCAAAAAATTGATTAACAATAGGAAAAACTTCTACCTGAATATTAGGACATTTTGTAGTAAGTATTGAAACCAACTCCTTAATAACTGGTGCAATTAGCTGCCCTGTTGCTAGAGATATCGTTCTCCTTTTTTTGGTAGGTTTCAATTCATTATAACACTGATTGAATTCATCTATCAAGAGTCTTGTCATCCCAACACCATTTTCAAGCTGCAAATATCCATCATAGGTTTGTTCCTCTGGGCATTCTACTTCTGCAAGAAAATAAAACTCATCTCCAGCATGAATAAAATGTGTACCCAATGTATTATATATGAATGCTTGCCATTTTTCTACAGTTTTAATAACTTGGGTCGCATCCTCTTTATCAAAAGGTTCTAAATTAGCAAGTCCATGGCGATACTTACTGAGTCCTACTGGCACAATTGATACACTTTGTAAATAAGGCGCATATGCACTTAACGCTTCAATGGACGCTTCTAGCTCTATACCATCATTCCATCCTTTACACAACACAATTTGACCATTCATTAAAATGTTCGCCTTAAATAAGCGGTCCATATAGCCTTTAATTTTATCAGCAAAACGATTGTTTAGCATTTTCTTGCGAAGCGCTAAGTTCATAGTATGAACGGAAATATTAATGGGTGAAAGACGGTACTTAATAATTCTATCAATATCATGGTCCTTCATATTTGTAAGTGTAACATAATTGCCTTGCAAAAAAGATAGCCTTGCATCATCATCTTTAAAATATAACGTTTCTCTCATTCCCGGTGGTAGTTGATCAATAAAGCAAAATACACACTTATTACAACAAGACTTATATTCATCCATTAGATTGCTTTCAAAAACAATGCCTAAATCTTCATTGTATTCTTTTTCAATTTCAATAGACCATTCCTCATTTAAATTGCGCTTAAAAACAAGAAGTGTTAATTCTTCTTCCTCCACTAAATAATGGTAATCTAAAGCATCCGAAACGATTTCTCCATTTATTGAAATAAGTGTATCTTCAGGTTCTATCCCGACTTCCTCTGCTATACTATTTTTAACAACTTCTACTATTTTATGCCCATTCATATTATCTCCTACTTTAGAGCCATTATTGCGACCATACTTCCTCTTTTACCATCTGTTCCTCTGTGTGAAAAAAGAACCTCTTTATGACACATAGTACAAATATCTGTTTTTTGTATATGCTCTTTTTTTATTCCTACTTCAAGAAGCACTTCCTCATTCGCAGTCCATAAATCAACCATATATTTGTTTTTTTGGTGCTTTTTTACAATCTTATCAATTATATCATGATTAAACATTTTTTCAACCTCTATTTTTACATCTTCCGATACTTCAAAACAACAAGCACCAATAGAAGGACCAATAGCAATTAATAGCTCTTCAGGTTTAGAGCCAAAATGTGCACCCATCATTTGAACTGTTTTTGCACCAATTTTCTTAACAGTTCCACGCCAACCCGCATGAGTCAAAGCAATAACTTTATTAACAGGGTCCAAGAAAAACAATGGCACACAGTCTGCATAAGACGTTACTAATGCAACATTTTTTTCGTTGGTAATTAACCCATCTACACCAACTAAATCATTTTCTTTAGTAAAACCTTTCCCTCTATCGCTTTTCTCAACGATCACAATTTTATCTTCATGAACTTGACTTGAAAATACTAAGTCGTCGGTATTAATATCAATTGCATCGCAAATTAATCTGTAATTCTCTCGCACATTCTCTTCTTTATCTCCCCGATCAAAACCTAAGTTCATACTTTCAAAGCTTCCACTACTTACTCCACCTAATCTAGTTGAAAAGCAATGGTTTACTAGTCCTGTGGCACTGAGTATTGGCATTTGAATATAAACTATTTTATCCTTTTGTTGTATACTAAAATATTCAGATGATAACATAATGACCTCTCTATAAAAGTTTTTTATTATTTTCTATTGTAAAAGCATTTTTTATCCAAATTATTTCATTATCAATTATTTCAATAATATCAAAGCGCATAGCTTTATCAAATAATCCATGCTTTTGCGCATACCACATAGCACTTTTAATTATTTTCATTTGCTTAAAATAATTAACCGATTCACCGGGTCTTCCCATTTTTGTGTTTTTTCTATATTTCACTTCAATGAAAATAATAACTGAATCTTGCATAGCAATAATATCTATTTCTCCAATTTTACAAGTATAATTCGTTGTAATAATACTACAACCTTCCTTCATTAAATACGTAACTGCTCTCTCTTCTCCTTCATTGCCAATTGCCCTCTTATTCATTTTCACCCCTACTTAACCTTATCATATAATTTATCTAAATCTGTTACGAAGATCATAATCTCTGCAACGACTTGATATAATTCAGGAGGAATCAAATCTCCAATATCAAGTTTCGTTAAAGTTTCTGCCAACTCTTTATCTTGATAGGTTGGAATGTCATTTTCCGCTGCTTTTTCAAGTATTCTATCAGCAGTATCACCAGCCCCTTTTGCAATAAGTATAGGTGCGTCATCTAATACATCATACTTTATTGCTGCCACTCTTTTAATTTTTTTACCTTCCAAAACAATCACATCCTTATGATCACACCCTCATATCAAAAGTGTATCGCTTGACCTCATGTATGGTCTCATCTTTCTTTTTAAGAAAATCATCCGTAATATTAAAATCTTTTTCTTTTTTCATAACATTAATACCTAGCACCTTAAATCCCAACTTACCTAATTGATTATGAATTCCAAATAACTTATTTTCAATTAACGTATTTTTTTCTTCATTCTCAGTATAAAACTGTATGGTAACATTTTTATCTGCCTTTGTTATGTAAATATCTAAATGCCCAAGATTAATCAAATCTAGTCTAACTAAGGCAGTAAGCGTTCCTTTCGTACCCTTTAATTTACGTTTATCATTTAACACATATAATTCGCTATGAAGTAATTTATCACCTAAAAGCATCGGTAACTGCACATAGTTAAATTTTTGATTTAATTCACCCATAAACTCTATTGCGCTTTTAATCTGATGTGCTTCCTTCTCAATCTTACCTTCTTGACTCTTCGTGTCTAATTCAAGAATATTTATTACCTTCTCATGAAGGTTTTTGTAAAATTGATTAAGCTTTTCAGGACTTTCAAGCTGCTCTTTATTAATAAATAACTCTTTACTAAAAAGTGCATAGGTCATTTTAGTTACTAGAACTTCTTTCATCTTATCCTTGAGAACGCTTGAAATATCTAACTGCTTTAATTCCTTAAACACTTCACTAATTGTTTTATTTTCAACAACTAGCTTTATATTTTTGATTTCTGCTTTTAGTGCATTATTAAGCTCATCCTCTAGAATTTGCATCTCTTTTTGGGATAAAACCATATTTAAAGGAATATCTTTATGAAGTTGTTGTATCGTTTGTTGTGGAATTTCTATTGAAGTTTGCACTTCACTTAAGGGGGTCGTTTCATTCCTCCCTATAGCTGTGCCTAACGCTTGGTCATAAGATACAACCTGGTTAAGAATATAGTCATATACACGATTAGATATGGGATTGTCTTTAAGTAGCAACCTAGCTATTTCACTTCCTAGGGCATCTTTAAATAATAAGGATAAATCATCACTTAAGATCGCAAGACTTTGTACCATTTTATTTTCACCGTTCATCATTTTAGTGAGTTGTTCAATACTGTCCATCGTAATAGGTATATTATTCTTCACTAAAAATAATAGTTGTTCAACGTCAGTATTATTAAATTGCTTGGTATAGGGTATAACCTTCAAAAGAGTTTCTTTATCAATAGGCATATGATTTTCTATAAGTTTAGAAACTACATCCATATTTTCCTTACTCGTAGACAGTCCTGCATTTTGAAGTATTTGAATTAATTTGTCAATAGTAGCGACCCCTTCTTCTAACAGCGGCTTCAAAAGCATTTGTGTGGCATCTGACTCCTTAACCAAAAATTCAAGTTTTTGACCAATAAAAAATTCGAAGGCTTCAGTCATTTTCGCATCAATTATTTGCCCATCCGTCAATCTTATTTTGATATTATTATGTTGAAGGTCAACAATTTCACCTTTTACAACCTCACCTTGTTTAGGCAAAACACTTTTATCTGATACTTTTGCTGATTCCTTTGAATAACTTTTATTAATTTTATCATATGCTTTAGGATTGTCGATTTTCATTACACGATCACTCCTTTGCTGTAATTTATGAGGCAGAAATGATGTTTTTAATAAAGGACCTCCGATGAATGGGTGACGGACCATGTTCAATAAGTGCTAAAACATGCTCATTTGTACCGTATCCTTTGTTCTTTGCAAAAAAGTAATTAGGATATAGCTCACTATAGCTTTTCATCATACGGTCTCTAGTCACCTTAGCAATAATACTTGCAGCAGCTATAGATTGGCTCTTTTCATCACCTTTTATAATACCTACTTGAGGAATATCTAACCCTGGAATAGTAACAGCATCTACTAAAATAAAATCTGGCCTTACCTCTAAATTACTGATAGCATATTTCATCGCCTTATATGTGGCATTTAAAATATTAATATCATCAATTACGTCTGCATGGACCATTCCTATACCCACCGCAATTGCCTTATCCATTATTTCACTATAGAGTTCTTCACGTTTTTGCTCTGATAATTTCTTGGAATCATTAACATATAATATATTCGTATCTTTTGGTAAAATAACAGCAGCAGTAACAACAGGTCCACAGAGTGGTCCTCTACCAACTTCGTCTATTCCAGCTATAAATTTATATTGATCATATTTTCTTTCATATGCCTTCATCTGATACAATCGTTCTGTTTCATTCTCTAAAAACAAAAGTCTTTTCTCATACAGTTGTATTAGCTTTCTTACGCCAATACGATCATCAGAAGAATATTCAGGCAAGGCTTTCATTACTTCTTCCATAGAAAGATTTTCCAACCTATTTTTTATATCGGAAATGGACGCACGTATCATTAGTTCACCTCTATCTCGTCAAATATATCAATCGTTATTTTACCATATTTACCGTTTCTAAATTCATCTAATAAAACAATCGACATACGATCAGTATCTGGCTCATTACCCGTTTTTACTAAATGCCTTTGTCTTGTAATCTCTTCAAGAATCTCCATCAAGTCTTTATTTTCAATATCTTCTACCTTATATTTTTGTAAAAACTGCGCTTTATAATGTGTTCTCATTAAATCAATCATTTTGAATGCTAGTTCTCTTCTGTCTAATAGTTCTTCCTTAATCGATCCTATTAAGGCAAGGGCAATACCAACTCTTTGATCTTCAAACCTAGGCCATAAAAGTCCAGGTGTATCTAAAAGTTCAAAATCCTTTTTCACCTTTATCCATTGTTTACCCTTCGTAACACCAGGCTTATTCCCCGTTTTAGCACTTGCTTTCCCAACAAGCTTGTTAATAAAGGTGGACTTTCCAACGTTGGGGATACCCACTACCATAGCTCGAATAGGCTTGTTAATAATGCCTCTGGCTAAATTCCTTTGAATCTTTTCTTTGCATACTTCCTTCGCCGCCGTCATTACATTATTCATGCCTTTTCCGTCTCTAGCATTGACAAGTACCACCGCTGCGCCTTCGTCCTTTAAGAATTTTGCCCATCTTCTAGTCATTTCTTCATCAGCTAAATCAATTTTATTAAGAATAACAATTCTAGGCTTATTTTTTGCTATTTTTAAAACCTCGGGATTACGACTACTTAAAGGAACTCTAGCATCTAACATCTCTATTACAACATCAACAAGCTTAACATTTTCTTCCATCATTCTTTTTGCTTTGGTCATATGACCCGGATACCATTGTATATTCATTTAATCATCACCATATTTCTATATTTATATAAATGTTTTACTGAGTATTTTTTACTCCACAAAACCAAAATCTGGCAGTGGCCATATTCTTAGGCCTGCCTTACCAATAATATCTGATCTTGGTATAGTTCCTACGTCTTGATATCGACTATCAGAGCTATCATTTCTATTATCACCCATAACAAAATATTCATCCTCTGGGATAATTATTGGGAAGGGTTGGTTTCCAATTATTCTTATTTGTTCCACACTAAAGTGCTCTTCAAGCACTTCATCATTTATATAAATTTGCCCATCTTTAAGTTCTACTTTTTCTCCAGGCAATCCTATAATCCTTTTAATATAATTAGACTGTCCATTATTATATGGAAATACTACAATGTCAAATCTTTCTACATCAGAAAATCTATAGCTAATTTTGTTTAAAATGAAATAATCCCCATTATGAATGTTAGGCTCCATGGAGTCACCAATAACGCTTGTTCTGTCTGCAATAAAAGTTGTAAACAAACCAAATATTATTAACATTATTGCTAAATCTCTAATAAACATTAAGATTTCATAAGCAACAGATTTTTCACTTTTATCCTTAGGAATATCAACTTCGATTTCTTCCTCTGAAAAATCTTCTAGGAATTCTTCTTCAACTATTTCATTTTCAATTTCCTCTAATGATTTATTATAGTTTGATTTCTCTAGCAAACAAACACCTTCTTTCAAATCCCAATTAATGGAACAAATTATATAACATGAAATCAACTGTACGCAGTTAAAATCTTCGTACCATCTGTCGTTTTTACCGTTGCTTTATAAAAATTAATAATAGATAAAAAGAGGACTAATACAGGTGTATAGTCCCCTTAATTTGCTTCATTCTAAATTATTTAATTAACTCTTTAACTTTTGCAGATTTACCAATACGATCTCTTAAGTAATTTAACTTAGCTCTTCTTACTTTACCACGTCTGATCACTTCTACACGATCAAGATTTGGTGAATGTACTGGCCATGTTTTCTCTACTCCAACACCATAAGAAATTCTTCTTACAGTGAAATTTTCACGTGCACCGCCGTTTTGTCTTTTTAAAACTACACCTTCAAACATTTGAAGTCTTTCACGTGCTCCTTCTTTAACTTTTGAATATACTCTTACAGTATCTCCTACGTTAAATTCAGAAACATTTTCTTTTAATTGCCCTTGTTCAATCTTGCTAATAATTTTATTCATTAAGTTGCCTCCTTTCTTCATAGATGTTCATAATTACATAAATGTAACAGAGGACCATCCGTGTTCAACAATTAAAAATTATATCACATTAGTACTATTTTTGCAATATTTTTTTGAGTATTTTTAAGTCTTGCGTTGATAAATTTGCTTTTTCTAATAAATCAGGTCGCTTTAAAGCTGTTCTAAGTAAAGATTGCTCCTTGCGCCATTTATCAATATTTTCATGATGCCCTGACAACAACACTTCAGGCACCTTTAGACCGTTGTAATCAGCAGGCCTAGTGTACTGTGGATATTCCAACAAGCCATTATGAAAAGTTTCGGTTTCGGCTGATTGATCGTTTTTAAGCACGCCTGGTATTAATCTTGAAATGGCATCAATAATCACCATTACAGCAAGCTCTCCACCCGTTAGTACATAATCTCCAATTGAAATTTCATCTGTAACGATTGTTTCAACAACCCTTTCATCTACCCCTTCATAATGACCACATAGAAAAACCAAAGAATTTTCCTTTGAGAGTTCTAAGGCCATATCTTGATTAAAAGTTTTCCCTTGTGGTGTTAAATAAATAAGTCTAGGCCTATGGTCAAGCTTACGAACGATGCTATCATAGGCATCAATAATAGGTTGAGGTTGCATAACCATACCTGCACCACCACCATAAGGATAATCATCAACTTGTTTATGCTTGTTATTGGCATAGTCTCTAATATTTACTGCATTAAGATTAATTAAATTTTTTTCTTGCGCCTTTCCAAGGATGCTTGCACTTAAACCCTGCTCAATCATCTCAGGAAACAAGGTTAATACATGATAATTCATTTAACTCATCAACCCTTCAAGAATAGTAACGATAATTTTTTTGTTTTTAAGATCTATAGACTGAATACATTGTTTGATCGCCGGCAGTAGAAGTCCATCCCTCGTTCCATTATCTACAACATAAACTTCATTACTTCCAGTGAAAATAATATCTTTTAGTGGTCCTATTCGTGTACCTTTATCATCATAAACGTCCAAACCAATTAAATCAGATATATAATATTCTCCTTGCTCAAGAGGCAACGCCTCTTCTCTTGGAATCTTTATGATTCCTTGCTTTAAAAGAATTGCAGCATTCATATCTGTAATTTCTTTCAAATCAAGTATCACAAATTTGTTGATATATTTAACTGTTTTAATTGTATAGACAGTTGTCTTCCCTTTAAGATCTTCGATATAAATGTTTTCTAAAAGTTCAAATCGTTTAGGATCATCCGTAGTTGGAACTACCTTGATCATACCTTGAACACCATGAGTATTTGCCACTCTACCAATATATAAAAATTCTTCCATTTGTTTACCTCCAGTAAAAAACCATTCTCAATTCGACCTTATCACTTTATATTATTGCAATAATGGTTGTAGTGTCAAAAGTAAGTTCCTTCTAACTCTTGAACAACATATAGCGATGGTTAAAGCATCCATGCACTATATGTTGTTCAAGAAAGAAGAACTATATACTTTTGACACTATAACCATTAATATAAGCTAAAAGGTTAGGGATCATTCCCTAACCCTTCCTATTATTGAATTTCAATAATGACTTTCTTGCCATCTCTTATAGCAGATGCTTTCACAACTGTTCTAAGAGCCTTTGCAATTCGACCTTGCTTCCCAATAACTTTCCCCATATCATCTGGAGAAACTTTTAGTTCTAATACAACTGTATCTGCCTGATCACTATCAACTTGTCTTACAGAAACTTCATCAGGATGATCAACCAATGCTTTTGCAATGACTTCTACTAATTCCCTCATTTTACAAGACCTCCTATGCTATCAAAATAACTAGATAACACCAGCAATTTTTAAAAGCTTTCTAACTGTATCTGAAGGTTGTGCACCGTTTGCTAACCATTTCTTTGCTGCTTCTTCGTCAACTTTTAATTGCATGGTTTCTTTAGTTGGGTCGTAAATACCAATCTCTTCGATGAATTTACCATCTCTTGGTGCTCTTGAATCAGCTACTACTATTCTATAAAAAGGAGCTTTCTTAACACCTAATCTTTTCAATCTAATTTTAACCGCCATCTGTTTCACCTCCTTAATTCCCAAATCATCGCTATACTCTTACGTAATAAGAGCACATCCATCATTTGGGATTTTTAATATCTATTAGGATTATTATCCCATAAAAGGAAAATTCATTCCTTTTTTGCCTTTTTTACCCTTCATCATACCACCCATTTGCTTCATCATTTTCTTAGACTGTTCAAATTGCTTAATGAACTTATTTACATCCTGCATATTCGTTCCTGAACCACTAGCAATTCTTTTTTTCCTTGAAGGATTAATTAAGGATGGGTTACCTCTTTCATCCAGTGTCATGGATAAAATCATCGCTTCAATCTTATTAATTTCTTTATCATCTATTTGAACATTTTTCAATTGACTACCCATACCAGGAATCATATTTATAACATCTGAAAATGAACCCATTTTTTTAATTTGCTGCATTTGTTCCAAAAAGTCATCAAAGGTAAATTCAGCTTTTCTGAACTTTCTTTCCATCTCAGCTGCTTTTTTTTCATCGAGTACATCTTGAGCCTTTTCAATGAGTGTCAAAACATCACCCATGCCAAGAATCCTTGAAGCCATACGTTCTGGGTAAAACACTTCTAAATCAGTAAGTTTTTCACCTAGTCCTACAAACTTAATAGGCTTTTTAGTAACTGCTCTTACAGATAAAGCTGCTCCACCTCTTGTATCTCCATCAAGTTTCGTTAAAATAACGCCATCAATACCAATTTTGTCATTAAAGCTGTTTGCAACATTTACTGCGTCTTGACCAGTCATTGCATCTACAACCAGAAGAATTTCTTGAGGCTTGACTTCGTCTCTTACCTCTACTAATTCGTCCATCATGGTTTCATCAATATGAAGTCTACCCGCAGTATCAATAATGATAACATCATTATGATTTTTCTCTGCATGTGCTATCGCTGCCTTTGCAATGTCTACAGGTTGGATTTGATCTCCCATAGCAAATACTGGTATGTCTAATTGCCCCCCTACAACTTGCAACTGTTTAATTGCTGCAGGTCTGTAGATGTCGCAAGCTACAAGTAATGGTTTCTTCCCTGATTTTTTAATTTTCCCTGCTAATTTAGCAGTAGTTGTTGTCTTTCCTGCTCCTTGAAGTCCCACCATCATATAAATAGTAGGTTGTTGCTTCGCATAGGTTAGCTCACTTTCTGTAGCACCCATTAATTGTATGAGCTCTTCATTTACTATTTTAATGACGTATTGACCAGGATTTAATCCCTCCATAACGTCTTGACCGATTGCTCTTTCTTTTACAGCATTAACAAATTCTTTGACAACCTTGAAGTTAACATCGGCTTCTAATAGTGCCATTTTAACTTCCTTCATTGCAGCAGAAACATCCTGTTCTGTTAATCTGCCCTTTCGCTTCAAATTAGCGAATATGCTTTGAAATTTATCTGATAAACTCTCAAACGCCATATTTGTTGGCCTCCAATTATTACAAATCTTTTAATAAACTTTTAGTAATGTATTCAATTCTATTGACTTCTTCAAGCAAGGATTCATCTGTACTACTTAGTTTTCCTTTGATAGCACCTACTAATTTAGCTATTTCTTGAACTCGAGAAGTATTATGAGCAAACTTTTTGACAAGTTGTAACATTTCTTCAAAATGCCTTAGTTGATGATCGCATCTTTTCAGTGCGTCAAAAACGCCTTGTCGGCTAATATTCATTTGTTCAGAAATTTCGCCTAACGATAAATCATCAAGATGATAATATCCATATATTTTCTTTTGATTGTCGGTTAATAATTCACCGTAAAAATCATAGAGTAATGTTTTTTCAACTATTTCATTCATACCAATACCTCTGTCAAGGTTAAAAGCTTTACAGTCGTATTATAGAGGATACTGAACTTCTTGTCAAGAATTATTTGCAAATAAAATCATTTTTTTATGAGGAGATGACTTTATTTCTACCACTCCTTTTAGCACTATATAAATTACTATCTACAGAATTTATTATGGTGTCTAAACTAGAACTTACATCAAAATCTAAGGTGTGTACACCAAAACTAGTTGTTAAAGCTATCTTTTTTTCATCATATTCAAAAACTCTTTTTTCAATTTTTGTTCTCATTCTTTCCGCAACTTCAGTAGCACTGTTTTTATCTGTATTTGGGAGACAGATCAAAAATTCTTCTCCGCCATATCTTGCTACCCAATCTTTACCCTCACGAGTACAGCTTACTAATTCACTTGCAATTTCCTTAAGAATACAATCCCCAGCTATATGTCCATATGTATCATTAATATTTTTAAAAAAATCAATGTCTGCCATTATTAGAGATAAGGTTTCTTTTTTAATAGAATTATTGATAATATCTACTTGCAATCTTTCATCAATAAACCGTCTATTAAAAACATTCGTCAAATGATCTTTTAACAATAAATTATTCGTATTCGTTATAACACTATGTACATCAACCTCAATTTCGCCATCTTTTTTTACTACTAACATATTTTTACTTACATCTTTAATTAATTCAACAACAATAGAAGTATCAGACAACACCAATGGTATTGCAGTAACCATATAAATCTTGTCTGCGTTATATTCAATCTTTATAAACACTTCATTTTCAGTATATGCCCTCAAGGAAACACAATTATCACAAGCTTGATCTTTTTTCCAAAAGTGATGACATATAAGATTGGTTTCAATAATTTTACTTTCTTGATAATGTAAAACCTTCTTTTTGATTGGTTCAATAATTCTCATAATTTCATATGTTTTCTCTATAAACTTCAAACCAGTTAGTAGTTCTATTAATTCTTCTTGTTTTAGTCCCATAGTAAATCCTCCACATATGTCATGTAAGTAACAGTAATATATTATATCATGATTGGCTAAATGATTGCAACGGAACCATATTCTTAAGCATATAAAAGGTCCCCCTTTAGGTATTGTAGCTAATTTTAAAAACTGATATCCTCTACGAATTTATCATAAAAGCTATCAGTTTGATTGTTTTTAGAACTTACGATCAGCCTCAATTTTCAATAGTCCTTCTTTCCGCCAAAGACCACCCGCATAACCTACCAGTTTATTATTAGCACCAATTACTCTATGGCAAGGTACAATAATTGCTAACTTATTTTTATTATTTGCTCCACCTACTGCTCGTGAAGCTTTTTTGTTTCCAATCTTGTTGGCAATAAACCCATATGACACAGTTTGACCATAAGGAATTTCTGTTAGTGCTTTCCACACCGATTTTTGAAATTCTGTACCTGAAAAGGTGTATTTTACATCAAAAGTATTTCTCTTTCCTAAAAAGTACTCCGTTAACTCAACCTTTGCTTGTTGGATGATGGAAGCATTGCTTTCTTCATTCGTTAACGCTTCAACAAAAGAAACACTAATAATTGAATCATCACAAGCGCAAATCTCTATGTTGCCAACAGGCGATGATAAGTAGCCATAAAATAAATTACTTTTATTAATTTCATTCACTCTACCGTTCATTTGTTTCCTCCAATTGAAGTTAATAATAAGCCACTACTATTTCGTATCGAATCATTTTAGCTAATGTAAATCATTACTTCCATTATCAAATAATGCATTTGCAAAATCCTTCGCATTGAATTTCTGAAGATCCTCAATGCCTTCTCCAACACCAATATATTTAACGGGTATACCTAACTCTGATTGTATGGCAATCGTAATACCACCTTTCGCCGTACCATCAAGTTTAGTAAGTACAATTCCTGTGATTTCAGTAATTTCTTTAAACTGCTTAGCTTGTTGTAATGCATTTTGTCCTGTTGTACTATCAAGTACAAGTAATACTTCTTTATGGGCTTCTTCATAATCTCTGTTAATAATCTTGAAAATCTTTTTAAGCTCTTCCATTAAGTTTTTCTTATTATGAAGTCTACCAGCTGTGTCGCATATTAACAAATCTGCATTTCTTGCTTTCGCAGCTTGTACGCCATCATAAACTACAGCACCTGGATCAGAATTTTCTTGTTGTGCAATAATTTCTACTGAGGCACGATTAGCCCACTCAGCCAATTGCTCTATCGCAGCAGCTCTAAACGTATCTGCTGCAGCAACAATAACCTTTTTTTTATCTTGCTTATACTGATACGCTAACTTTCCAATCGTTGTTGTTTTACCTACACCATTCACACCTACGACTAAAATAACTGATTTTTTTTGGGTAAAATCATAGGCATCCTCGCCAATCGTCATAATCTCTTCTATTTCTTCTTTTAATAAACCTCTTACTTCAAGAGGATCTTTTATCTTTCGTGCTTTAACTTTTTCTTTTAAATCTTGAATAATCTTTATTGAAGTGTTAACACCTAAATCTGCTATAATCAAGGCTTCCTCAAGCTCTTCATAAAAATCATCATCAATTTTAGTAAAACCACTAAATACTTGCTCAACTGAATTCATCATATTGGCTTTCGTTTTTGATAATCCACTTACGAGCTTCGTAAAAAACCCTTGTTTTTTCTCTTCTGACATAATATTTCCTTTCTTAATCTTCTATGGAATCTTCTAATAATTTAACTGATACTTGGGTAGATACACCCTTTTCTTGCATCGTAATACCATATAGGGAATCTGCAGCTTCCATAGTACCTCTACGATGTGTAATAATAATAAACTGTGTATTTTTAGCAAGCTTTTTAAGATAATTAGCAAACCTTGCTACATTAGAATCATCTAGAGCTGCTTCTATTTCATCTAAAACGCAAAATGGTGATGGTTTTAAGCTTTGAATTGCAAAAAGCAAAGCGATGGCAGTAAAAGCTTTTTCACCGCCTGAAAGCAAATTCATGCTTTGAAGCTTCTTCCCTGGTGGCTGAGCAATAAGCTCGATTCCTGATTGTAAAATATCTTCACCAACAGATATTTCAAGCATTGCCTTTCCTCCACCAAATAATTCGCGAAATACTTCGTTAAATTTAATAGAAATCTCTTTAAATTTATGTTTAAATTGCTCAATCATCTGTTGATGTAGGTCTTCAATAACCTTTTTAAGCATTTCCTCAGCTCTAAGTAAATCTTCCTTTTGTTCCATAAGAAAGCTATATCTTTCCGATACAGACTTAAAGTCTTCTATTGCATTAACGTTAACATCTCCAAGTTCTTTAATACTAGATTTTATTTCCGCAATCATTTTTTTCAAGGAGGTTACTGAACCCAACGATTCATCCTTATAGGATAAGGCATTATTTAAAGTTAATTCATACTCGTTCCACATATAATCTATTTGACTTTCTCTTTGAATTTCAAATTTATCCTTTGAGTTTTGCAACCTTAGTATATCTTTTTCTAGTAAATTAATTCTTTCATTTTGTTCTTCTCGAAGTTTATATAGGCTTTGTTGTTCTTCTGACACTTTTTGTTTGTTTACTTGAAGCGTTTCAATATCCTTTTGAACTTCAACTAGCTTCATTTCCAATTCCTTCATTTCTACTTCGAAACCAAGGATTAATTTTTTCTTTTCAATAATATCTTTATTACTTACTTCTATCTCCTTGAGATTTTGAGAAATTTGATTAGTAATTTCTGATAGATCTCTATTCATTCTCGTCGTATTTTCTACTGTATTTTCAAGCTGTTGTTTCAGCGTTGATACCTCAACTCTCATAACAGTAAGTTCTTCTGATAATTTATCCTTAAGTGTTTTCTTTTCTTGAATCTCGTCGGTCAACTGTTTAACCGAGTTTTCATCAGTACTATTCTCAGCTTGCGTACCTTCTAGTAATTGTTCTAACTCTGAAGTTGATTTTATAATTTGTTCTTCTTGACCTAGGAGCTGTTCTTGCTCAGCTGTAATTTCATTTTGTTCTTCTTTGTATTGCTCCTGTTCCTTTTCAAGCTGCTTTAACTTTAGAGTAAAATCATTTATGGATAGACTGAATTCATATTCTTGCTTTGCAATGGTTTCAATCTCTTTTTTATTATTGGAGTAATCATCATGCAAAAGTTGATATTGTTTTTTTAAATCCTCCAACTCTTTACTGAAAAGATCAATTTGCTTTTCATAATTTTCCATATCCCTTTTTCTAGAAAGAAACTGATTGCTCCCGTTCTTGTGGGCACCCCCAGTTAAAGAACCACCTGGATGAATCAAATCTCCAGCTAGTGTAACTATTTTCAAGGAATAATTGTATTTTTTTGCTATTGTAATAGCATGATCAATATGATCCACAACTACAACTCGTCCTAATAGATATTCAATCACTTGAGCAAAACGTTTTTCACAGTTTACCAGTTCTGAACCAAAACCTACAAATCCTACCTCTTTCTTTAGCAATGGTCTATGTATCTCTCTATTTTTAACACTTGTAATTGGCAAAAACGTAGCTCTACCATATTTATTATTCTTCAAATATTGAATTAAACTTTTTGCTGTTGTTTCATCATCTGTAACGATATTTTGAACACTTCCACCAAGCGCAATTTCAATTGCTGTTTCATAGGTTTTATTCACTTGAATCAAATCAGCGACAACACCCATAATACCCTTGTGTTCAACAGAGGCTTTCTTCTTAAGTTCCATTATTTTTTTTATACTAAAGCTATAACCTTCATAATGATCTGCCATTTCACTTAGTGCTTTAAACTTAGACTGAGTTTTATGTAATTGCTCGCTTTTTTCTCGTACTTCTTGATCTTGTTTTGAGATTTCAATTTCTTTTTCTACTATTGCATTTTTTAACATATCTTTTTGTACTGCAAGTTTTTGTTGACTCACAAGCGTTTCATCAAGTTGAATTTGATGATCTTGTACAAAAGATAACCTTTTATTATGTGTTTGGGTTAAAATCATCTTACGTGAATCTAATGTTACTTTTCTAGCTTCAACATTTTCAAGCATTGTATGATATCTTTGAAGCTTCGTTTTTACGTTTGATATCTCATTTAAGCGTTCTATTCTATTTGTTTGAATTTGATCAATTTTATACTCATCCTCTAAAATAATTGCTCCAAACTGTTCAAATTCGCTCTGTTTTTTTGTTAGTACAAATTCTTTTTCCTTACAGCTTTCTTTCAATTCTTCTAGGCTATCTAAATAAGATGTTTTTTCAACCTGGTTGCGTTCTTTTTTTAATTCTAGTTCTTGGTTTAGGTTTTGAATACGCTCGCAATTTTTACCTAGATTAGAGATTTGCTCTTTTACAAGTTCCATACTACTTTCTTTTTTTTCTTTATCTATTGCAAAATGTGTTGCAATTTCCTTCTTTGAATCTATTTGCTGCTCTAGCTTTTCCAAATTAGTTCCAAGCTTAGTATATTGTTCTTTTATCTTGTCGTTCCCAGCTCGAAATTCTTCTATTTGTCCACTCGTAATATTTTCTTTTTCTACTATCTCATCAATACTATTATTTAGTTTTTCTGATTCATGAATAAAAATATTCACTTCATACTTCTTTAATTGTTCTTTATAATCTAGAAATTGTTTAGCAACATATGCTTGATCTTTAAGCGCTTCTTGTTGACCATGTAATTCTCTTACGATGTCATTTATTCTAACAAGATTTTGCTTTTCCTCATCAAGGTTTTTCTCAGCAACCATCTTTCTTTTTTTGAATTTAACAATACCTGTGGCCTCATCAAAAAGCTCTCTTCGATCATCCGGTTTGGAAGACAATATTTTATCAATTTGACCTTGTCCAATTATCGAATAGCCTTCTTTTCCAACACCCGTATCCATAAACAACTCATGGATATCCTTTAAGCGACATTCTACACCGTTTATAGAGTATTCGCTTTCTCCTGAACGATAGACACGTCTAGATATCGTTACCTCGGAATAGTCAATTAGCATCTTCATGTCATGGTTATCTATAGTAAGATCAACTTGACAATAGCCCAAAGGCTTTCGTGTTTCAGTTCCAGCAAAAATAACGTCTTGCATTTTAGCACCACGAAGAAGTTTCGCACTCTGCTCACCTAAAACCCATCTAACAGCATCAGCTATATTGCTTTTTCCACTACCGTTAGGTCCAACAATTGCTGTTATACCCTCGTCGAACTTAAAAACCATCTTTTGAGCAAAAGATTTAAAACCATACATTTCAACACTTTTTAAATACATCTATTTATCCTCACGATTTCTTATGTCGCTTTTCTAGTTGCTACGCTTCTTGATTTAGTCAATGATACAAAGTCACCCCACCTAAGAGGTGAAACTTCCTTCGTTAGATTAATTGGTTGTTTTGCAAACAATACGAACAAAATAGGCTGACATATGTCAGCTCAATTTTTTGCTTACTAGGAAACCTTTCATGAAATATATTCACCAACTAGAATGAAATGAAACATGAAAGTCTCGACGTCACAGTTCAAGTTAATTTCGCAGGAAAATTCTGCCTAAGCGTGACTTTCGTATTGTTACAATATATATTGAACGATCTGTAATTATAATAATTATAAATTGTTCACTATCCATCGCTATGTTAGTTTTTTAATTGCATCTGATGCTGCCTCTTGTTCAGCAGCTTTTTTACTTCTGCCTGAGCCTTCACCAATTACTCTATTTTTATGTCTTACTTCAACCTCAAATATTTTGTTATGATCTGGTCCACTTTCAGTTACAACAACATATTCTAATGGCTTTTCACTGACTTTTTGTATTAGCTCTTGCAAGTGAGTTTTGCTATCTACAAAAAGTTTTTTCTTTTCCACATCCTTAAGAAGTGTATTATATACGAATTCTGTAGTTGCCTCAAGTCCACCATCTAAATAAATCGCTCCAATTAGCGCTTCAATTGTATCTGATAATACAGATGATCTATTCCTTCCGCCCGAGTTTTCTTCACCTTTACCTAACATAATAAAATCTCCTAAGTGGATCTCTTTAGAAAATTTAGCTAATGTTGGCTCACAAACAATACTCGCTCTAAGCTTCGTTAGTTCTCCTTCTAGCATATCAGGATACTTAATAAAGAGATAATAGCTCGTAACAATTTCAAGAACTGCATCTCCTAAAAACTCTAAACGTTCATTATTTTCTTCTTTAGCCATTTTATTCTCATTTGCATAAGAACTATGTACTAGTGCTTGTTCAAGCAATTTGATATTCTCAAATTGATAACCTATATTTGTTTGAAACTGTTCTAGCTTACACTCAACTATCATAATACTCCCACCTTTATTAAATTCTTCTGTCAGTCATCCCGACTGCCATATCATGGAATCAATTATAACACAATTATTTAAAAGCTACAAGATTACTAGTACAAGAAAATCGGCTGGAATTAATAAGCCTTTTCGTTATATATCTGCCGCTTTTCCAGTCGCTCCTAATTAACAACAAAAGCGTTCTTTCGAACGCTTTTGTTGTTAATCTTCTATTTCTTCAATTTTGCTTTTTAATAAGTCAACTGCATTTCCAACTGTCTCTATCCCTTTTACTAAATCATCGTCTGTAATTTCAATTTTGAACTCATCCTCAAGCGCAGAAATAATATCAACTAAATCTAATGAATCAACACCTAAATCATCTGCAAAGCTCATTTCCTCACTAATTTTCGTCGGATCATAATTGGCATATTTGGCAATTATTTCTAACAATTTGCTGTTATCCATATTATTATACCCCTTTCAATTTGACTTTTAATTATGTTTATTCGTTCAACCTATTATTAACATTTTTTAATATATTATATACTATAAGCATTACAAACTTAGTCTTTGCTTAATCTTTTCATTTACTCGCTCTTTATAAAAAGTATTGCATTGAAGAACAGTGTTCTTAATTGCTTTTGCATCTGAACTACCATGTGTTTTTACTACAAGTCCTTTAAGACCTAATAAAGGTGCTCCACCATATTCAGTATAATCTAAGGTCTTCATCATTTTCTTCAAAGAGCTCTTAATAAGCATTGCACCAATTTTGGAAATAAATGCTGATAATAAAGCTTTTTTTATCATGCCTAGTAATGACATTGCAAAGCCTTCGGTATACTTTAATATAATGTTTCCTACAAACCCATCACATACTATAACGTCAACCTTACCTTTTGAAATATCTCTTGCTTCTATATTACCCAGAAAATTAATAGAAGGTTCTTCTTTTAATAAGGCATACGTTTCTTTAGCAAGATTATTTCCTTTTTCTTCTTCCTCACCAATATTCACTAATCCAATGCTTGGTGCCTCTTTGTTCATAAAGCTTTCGAAATAAATTGAACCCATTTGTGCAAATTGTACCAGCTGTGAGGGTTTACAATCAACGTTCGCACCACAATCCAAAAGCAAGGTAACACCTTTTTCATTTGGAATAAACGAAGCTAATGCAGGTCTTTCTATCCCTTTGATTCTTCCAACAATGATTGTACCTCCGGCAAGTACTGCACCAGTACTACCAGCTGACACAAAGGCTTCTGCCTGTTGTTCCTTAACTAATCTTAGTCCTACAACAATAGATGAGTCCTTCTTACGTCTAATAGCCATAACAGGTGATTCACAATTCTCAATAACTTCATCTGCATTAACGATCACGACTTGCTTTTTGTTATAGTTATGCTTTTTGAGTTCTTCACGTATTAAGCTTTCTTTACCCACCAATAGAACTTGAATGTTTTTTTCTTTTTTTATTGCTTCAATACAACCTGTTACAACAGAATTAGGAGCATTATCTCCACCCATTGCATCTACTGCGACTCTTAAGTAGTTCATTTTTTGCCCCCTTAATGTCTTATACTGATAATATACTAAATTTCTTCTTGTTTTTCAATATATATTTTTATTTAATTATCTAATTTAAAAATGCATCCCAATAAAAATGCGTCACCTTTGAGGGAACGCATCTTAATTGTTAAAATTATTCTGTTACTATAACTACTTTGTTTTTGTATGTGCCACAAGCTTTACATACTCTATGTGACATAACAAGTGCTCCACACTTACTACATTTTCCTAAATTAGGAGCAGTTAACTTCCAGTTTGCCCTACGGCTGTTTCTTCTAGCTTTGGATACCTTGCGTTTTGGTACTGCCATTTATCTCTACACCTCCTTAAAATTCTCATCAAATAAGGCTTTTAATCCCGCAAATCTAAGGTCAACATTGTCATTTTCACAATTACAATTGTCTACATTTAAATTTGTCCCACAAGTTGTGCATATGCCCTTACACTCTTCATTGCATAACACCTTCATAGGAAAGTTAACAAATATTTCATTTAAAGCTAACTTCTCTAAATCTAAATTATAGCCTTCAATAAAAGCTTCTTCATATTCGCCAACTTTATTAACACTAACCTCTTTAGAAAAATCAGCCTCTAAATGATATTTTGTTGGTTCATTACATCTATCACAATTAATAACTAGTATTGCTTTGACTAAACCATCTAATAAAATTTGATTATTTGCAATTTTCTCTAGTTCAAGATTAACAGTAATATTATCTTGAAAATAGGCAGTTGCGTTACCGAACTGAATTTTGTTAATTATAATTGTTTTTTGAATCTTTGCAAAATTTTCATCGTTTTCAAAGATATTTGTTAAATTTATTTGCACAACATCACTCCTTCTGCAAATATATTTTACTTAAAAACAATAGATTAATATAAAATTGCCTTATATTTAACCACAAGTAATTATACAGATATAAAAACTTTTTGTCAACAAAAAACATCAAATTATTAAATCCACTTCTCAATATCAGTTTTTGCACCTAAAACATAGTGGCCTTTTTGTACTTCAGCAAATTCAGCATTATCATAATCAATACCGGTCTTATCATAATGCTTTCTCTTTCTATGTCTTTCATACATCGGATTTGGATGCGGTATTGCTGATAATAAAGACTTCGTATATGGGTGTATTGGGTTACCATATATATCATCTGCTGATCCAAGCTCAACAATACGTCCTAAATGCATAACACCAATTCTATCACTAATATATTTAACCATAGACAAATCATGTGCAATAAATATAAAAGTAAGCCCTCTTTCCTTTTGAATTTTCTTTAACAAGTTAACAACTTGTGCTTGAATTGATACATCAAGCGCACTTATTGCTTCGTCGGCAATAACAAAAGTGGGTTCTACTATTAAAGCCCTCGCAATACCTATTCTCTGTCTTTGTCCACCACTGAATTCATGCGGATATCTATGAGCATGTTCTCTTGACAATCCAACTATTTCAAGCATTTGATATACTTTTTCTTCTCTTTCTTCGTCAGATTGATAAAGCTTGTGTATATCTAATCCTTGAGCAATAATATCCATAACTTTCTTTCTAGGATTTAAGGATGCCATCGGATCTTGAAAAATCATTTGCATCTTAGTCCTAAGCATCTTTTCAGTATCTTTGTCAATGTGTCCCGAAATCTTCCTGTTTTCAAAAACCACTTCACCATCAGTAGGGTTATAAAGTCTTATAATACTCCTGCCAGTAGTAGATTTTCCAGAACCACTTTCACCAACTAACCCAAAGGTCTCACCACGGTAGATTTTAAATGAAATATCATCTACAGCTTTTATAATTCCCCTTTTTCCTAAATCAAAATGCTGTTTAAGATTTTTTACTTCTAGAATTATATCTTTATTTTCCATGATTTAGTGCTCCTTTCTTCATTTCTTCAATACGTTTTAACAAAGATTGGGGCATTTCAATTTTAGGTGCATCTTCATGAAGCAACCAAGTAGCTGCATAGTGCGTATCACTTATTTTAAAAAACGGTGGTTGTTCTTCTAAATCAATATTCAGGGCATATTCACTTCTAGCAGAAAACGCATCCCCCTTAGGAGGGTATAATAAATTGGGTGGTGCGCCATGAATAGAATATAATTCGTTATCTTGATCATCCATATCTGGAACAGACGCTAATAAGCCCCAAGTATAAGGATGCTTAGGCTCATAAAATACTTCTGCTGAATCACCATATTCTACTATTTTCCCTGCATACATAACTGCAATTCTATCTGCAACATTGGCAACAACACCTAAATCATGGGTAATAAATATGATGGATAACCCAATTTTTATTTGTAGTTCTTTGATTAATTCTAATATTTGAGCTTGTATCGTAACATCTAATGCGGTTGTTGGTTCATCTGCAATTAATATTTTAGGATTACAAGCTAATGCTATCGCAATAACAATACGTTGTCTCATTCCTCCACTTAACTGATGTGGATATTGCCTATACCTTTTTTCTGGCTCAATTATTCCAACAAGTTCAATTAACTCAATAGCCTTAAGCCTTGCCGTCTTTTTATCTAAATCTTGGTGCTCAATTAAACTTTCAGAAATTTGATACCCTATAGTCATAGTTGGATTTAGAGAAGTCATTGGATCTTGAAAAATCATAGCAATTTCCTTACCTCTAATTGCAACCATTTCTTTTTTTGATAATTTAGTTAAATCCTTCCCGTTATATAAAACTTCACCTTCATCAATAATACCATTTTTAGCCAAAATCCCCATAAGGACCTTAGTGGTAACTGATTTTCCAGATCCACTTTCTCCTACTATTGCAAGGGTTTCCCCTTTATACAAATCAAAATCCACACCTCTTATGGCTTTCACAGTACCATTGTGGGTTTTAAAAGAAACATGTAAATTTTTTACTTCAATTATTTTTTCCATAAACACACCTTCCAATTCTACTGTTGTTTCATTTTAGGATCTAAAGCGTCTCGCATACCATCTGCAACAAGATTAAAGCTAACCATTAGGATCGCTAGTACAATGATAGGTGAAACAATAATGTGAGGATACACTAAAATTGATTTATATCCATCATTAATAAGAACACCTAGCGAAGCTAGCGGTGGTTGTAGCCCTAAACCAATAAACGCTAAAAAGGACTCATAAAAAATTGCACTTGGAATAGAAAACATACTCATTATAATTACTTGTCCAAAAATATTTGGCAATAAATCAACTACCAGTAGCGTTGATGTTTTAGCTCCTAACGTTTTTGAAGCAAGTATAAAATCAAGCTCTTTGAGCTTTAAAACTTGTGAACGAACAACACGGCTCATTCCAATCCACCCTGTAATAACTAGTGCTAGAGAGATGGATATTATACCTGGATTTAATACAATAACAAATAGCGTTACAATAACCAAGTTAGGAATGCCGCTTAGGACTTCAATGATACGTTGCATAAAGGTATCTAGTCTTCCTCCAATATATCCTGAGACTAAACCATAGCCCATACCTATGAACATATCGATAATTACCGCAAGGAATGCTATATAAAGTGATACTCTTGTACCAACCCAAACTCTTGTCCATAAATCTCTACCTAAGGTATCGGTTCCAAACCAATAATAGACATCATCTAAACCACGTACCTCATATACATTGATACCATTTGATTCACCATTGAATATACCGAGCTTTTCAATACCTTGAATTCTAGCAGGTAAATTAATATGATCATCTACTTTGCTTCTATATGTATGCGTTGTCATAGATGGACCAAGAAAAGCAAAAAACGCAATAATTAATATGAAGATAATCCCAACTACTGCCCCTTTATTTTGACGAAACCTTAAGTTTACATCTTTCCAGAAACTTATTCCTTTATAAACTACATCAGTTTGAAAATCTTCATTATTCAGAATTCTTTCAAAGGATTTTTTGTCGTATTTTTGATCTAGTTGATTCATTATTCTCCTCCTTTGTCTACACGAATTCTAGGGTCAATTACACCATATATGACATCAATAAACAACGCCATAATAATATAAAACAGGCTATAGAAAAATGATATCGCAATAACAACATTAAAATCATTAACGCTAATTGCCGTTACTAATAAATCTCCAATACCTGGTATCCCAAAGATTCTTTCTATAACTAAAGAACCTGTCATTAAGCCTACTGTTAACGGTCCAAGAACCGTTACAACTGGAATCAAGGCATTTCTGATAGAATGTCTAAATATGACCTTTTTTGCTGTTAAGCCCTTTGCTTCTGCAAGCATAATATAATCGGAGCCTAAAACCTCTACCAGCTCAGTTCTCATAAATCTTGCTACTGTTGCTATGACAAACATAGATAAAGCAACCGTTGGTAGTATACTTGATTGTATTGGCCTGTATAGGTTATACGTCATAGGAAATATCGGATAGCCTGCTAGCGTAAGCTTATATCCTAAAAAATAACTCAATCCAAGTGCAAATACATAGGAAGGAATCGATATACCAATGACTGCAAATATAGTTGTCATGGTATCCCATTTTGAATTTTTATATACCGCCGCAATTGAAGCTAAAACAACACCAATTAACGAACCAAATACCAAAGCTTGAAGGCCCAACCGAATAGAAATCGGCATTCTAGTTTCAAGCATCCTTGAAACAGGTGCATTTTTCTCAATTGTATAGGATACGCCAAAGTCCCCTTTGAGAATATTTGTAGTATAAATAAAGAATCTTTCATGTATTGGCTTATTCAATCCATATTTTTCATATAACAATTCTTTTTGTTGCTCATTTAGTTTCTCATCATTGAAAGGTGATCCTGGCATAAATTCCAGCAACAAAAACAACAACGATAAAATTACAAACATTGTAACTATTGAAATAAGCAATCGTTTACCAATATATCTTAACATTGTCCCAACTCCATGTAGATTTATTTTTTTCTAAGATAGTGCTGCATAAGAAAGTTGAAAAGCGGCAGATATCTAGCGAGTAATTTAACTCTGTGTATAAATAACAATGTTATTTAACACTGCATAGCCGATTTTAAGTGTCTAAAAGACATACTTAAACGCCTCAAAAGAGGCGTTTTGTATATCTTCCAGTAGCTATTACATTATATACCAGCGGGAATAGACCCACTGGTATTTGCAATATTAATCAGCTATTTTTACATTTTTATAAATAAATGGCACACCTACTGCATGGCTTTCAATTCCTGTTACTTTAGGATTAATTAAGAAAGCATAACCACTTTGGAATAATGGTGTAATTCCAGCGTCATCTTCTAAGAAAATACGTTCTGCTTCAATCATTGCATCCCAACGACCTTGTGCATCACCAGCTAACTTACCCTTACCTGAATCATCAACCAACACATCATAAGCTGCGTTTTCATAGTTTGGATAGTTAAGTGTTGCACCTGTTAAATAAAGCTCTAAGTAAGTAAGTGGGTCAGCATAATCAGGTCCCCAACGAGTAATACCTACTTCGTAATCGCCAGCAGTCATAAGATCTAATCTATTTTTCTTTGGCTGTGCTTTTAAGCTTACTTTAATTCCTGGTAGATTTGTTTCAAGTTCAGCTTGAATAAACTCTGCAGTTTTCTTAACTGTTCCATCATCGTCAAATAAAAATTCTATTTCTATAGTATCACCAAGCTCAGCTTTTGCTGCAGTCCAATATTCTTGTGCTAATGCAACATCATATTCGCTATAAGTACCTGCTGATTCTCTAAAATCTTTACCATCTGGTCCAGTCGCTAAACCAATTGGAATAATGAAGTTAGCAACGTTAGAACCATCATTTAAAATTTTATCAACGATTTGTTGTTTGTTAATTGCATGTTGGAAAGCTTTTCTAACATTTACGTTAGAAAATACTTCTGTTTGGTTATTTGGCGTAATATACCATAGATAACCTGATTCAATTTGAGTATACTCTTCATTATCTTTGTATTTATCAACTAGCTCTGCAGCTAATTTAACGACATCTTGATTTCCACTATCATATTCTAATGTAGCTGTTTGATTATCTTTCATTACTCTATAATCTAAACCTGCAATTGTTACGTTAGTAGCATCATAGTAATCTGGGTTTTTATCAAGTCTAAATCCATAGCCTTTATCCCATGTTGCCATTTTGTAAGGACCGTTAGCTAAAAGGTTTTCAGGAGAAGAAGCATAATCTGCACCTTTTTCTGTAACAAACTTTTCATTTAATGGGAAAAATGTTGAAAATGCTGTCAATGATAAGAAATAAGGAACCGGTCTGTCTAATGTAACAACTAAAGTTGTGTCATCTTGAGCAACAACACCTAATTCTTCACCAGGCACTTCACCAGCAACTACTTTATCAGCATTCAAAATTCCTGCAACTCCACCAATGAAATTATATTCACTTGCTTGTTCAGGACTTAGTAATCGTCTCCAGCTAAATACAAAATCAGCTGCAGTAACCGCATCACCATTGCTCCATTTCACATCATCTCTTAACGTAAAAGTATACGTTAATTGATCTTCACTTACTTCATAACTTTTTGCTATAGCTGGAATAAACGTACCATCTTTATCCACACTATATAACCCTTCAATTGTTGCAGCGATAACTTCAAAAGATAAGCCATCTGTAGCAACATGTTGATCCATAGATGGTAGATCAACCTCTTGTGCAATTCTAAGATACTTTCCTTCTACAGCTTCTTCTTTCTTTCCACACCCCGAAAAAGTGGCAACAATCATCACCATCATCATTAAAAAAACAATAACTTTTTTCATAATATCCTCCTAATATGTTTGTATAATTAACTTAATTCATGAATTCGATTATACTCTATGCAGTAATTATTGTCAATAAATTTCAAGTTTTGGTTGACGCTCTTGATTGATTTTCCGTCATTTTTCAAGCAAAAAATCCTTAATTCGTGCACTTCTTTAAAGTAACGTGGTATTTATGCACAATCTCGAATGATTTCCTGCAAAAAAGAAGAATATCAGTCCTGACATTCTTCTTTTTAATACGCTATAATATATATTTATTCTCTATACGAGCTTTAATGTTTCTCTAGCAATCATTAATTCTTCATTCGTTGGAATAACCAAAGATTTCACCTTCGCATTAGGTGTTGAAAAGTCTCTTTCTATACTTCTACATTTATTAAGTTCTTCATCAATCTCTACACCTAGGTAAGTTAAGTATTTACACACATTAGCTCTCATATCTCCGTTGTTTTCTCCAAGACCCGCTGTAAATACAACTGCATCAATACCATTCATGGAAGCTGCATAAGAACCAATATATTTTGCTACTCTGTATTCAAAAACATCCATCGCTAATTTAGCTTGAGAATGTCCATCAGCAATAGCATCTTCAATATCTCTAAAGTCACTTGAATATAAGGATAAACCTAAAATACCAGACTTTTTATTTAATAAATCAATAACTTGGTCTAAAGAAATACCTTCTTTATTCGCAAGGAACTGAATGATTGCAGGATCAATATCACCACTTCTTGTTCCCATTAATAGTCCTTCAAGAGGAGTAAAGCCCATGCTTGTATCAACAGATTTACCACCATCTACAGCACAAATACTTGCACCATTTCCAAGATGACATACAACAATTTTAAGATCTTCTATATTTTTACCTAAAAACTCAGCAGTTCTATATGCAACATACTTATGAGATGTTCCATGAAAACCGTATCTTCTAAGTTTATATTTTTTGTAATATTCATAAGATATACCATATAAATAAGCTTTATCAGGCATCGTCTGATGGAACGCAGTATCAAATACACCAACCATTGGTATGTTTGGCATTAATTGTTTAAAAATATCGATACCAATAAGGTTTGCTGGATTATGTAATGGTGCAAGATCACTACATTCTTCTACTGCTTTAATAACCTCATCTGTTATGATTGTAGAGCCTGAAAAGAATTCACCGCCATGAACAATACGATGTCCAATAGCTTTGATTTCATCCATGGTTTTAATAACACCATATTCTGTAGAAACAAGTGCATCTAAAACGTAAGAAACTGCATCTTTATGATTAGCCATAGGACCTTCAATTGTAATTGCTTTCTTTCCTTGTGGCTTATGCTTAATTTTAGAACCTTCAATGCCAATTCTGTCACATATACCTACTGCTAAAACAGTTTCGTTACTCATGTCAAGTAATTGATACTTCAGTGATGAACTACCACAATTGATAACTAGAATATTCAAAATAAATTACCTCCTTTTAATATAGGCTTATTGTTTGTCTTGATTTTGTGCTTGAACTGCTGTAATTGCAACGACACCAACGATATCTTCTGATGTGCACCCTCTTGACAAATCGTTAACAGGTTTTTTGATACCTTGAGTGATTGGACCGTAAGCTTCTGCTTTTGCTAATCTTTCTACAATCTTATAACTAATATTACCTGAATCTAAATCAGGGAACACTAAAACATTAGCATTTCCTGCAACTGCATTACCCGGTGCTTTAGAAGCGCCAACACTTGGAACGATGGCAGCATCTAATTGGAATTCACCATCTAATTTAACATTTGGATAAGCTTCCTTTGCAAGTTTTGTTGCTTGTGCAACTTTATCCACATCAAGGTGCGCTGCACTACCCATCGTGGAATGAGATAACATTGCAACGATTGCTTCTTGACCTACTAACTGTTCAAATGATTTAGCTGAACTTCCTGCAATTGAAGCCAATTCTTCTGCTGTAGGATTTTGAACTAAGCCACAATCTGAAAATATAAAAGTACCATTTGCTCCATATTCACAATTTGGAACTACCATAACAAAAAATGAAGATACCAATTTTGTTCCTGGTGCTGTTTTAAGAATTTGTAACGATGGTCTAAGTACGTTTGCAGTTGAATTAACTGCACCTGCTACCATTCCATCTGCTAATTCTTCTTTTACCATCATAACACCTAAAAATAATGGATCTTCTTTTAATAGTTTTTCAGCTTGCTCAGTTGTCATGCCTTTGTTTTTTCTTAGTTCAACTAAAGCATCAACATATTCATTCATTTTCTCAAAGGTATTTGGATCAATAAATGTTGCTTCATTTAAATCTAATCCCTCAGCAACTTTAATAATTTCAGTTTTATTACCAATTAAAATGATATTAGCGATGCCTTCTTCTAAAATTTGATGGGCAGCTTCAACGGTTCTTCTTTCTAAGGATTCTGGAAGAACGATTGTTTGCTTGTCTTGTCTTGCTCTGTCTTTTATCATACTAATAAAGCTCACGGTGATACCCCTTTCAATTAATCATATAGTTTAATTCCATAAAAATCTTACTTCACGTTAATGCAACCATCTCTATTATAATAAACTTGTTCATTGTATACAATGATTATTTTGCATTTTTTTGTTCTTTTTTCAATACATCAGCCTTCAGTATTGATATATAGTAATCCAGAGACGTTGATATACTATATATTTTAGGCAAAAGTGATACTACGTACTTTCTTTAGTATTGCTTGACACTAAGGGGTATATGCAAAAATTTATAAATTAATAATTTGTTCATTGACGAATGTGTTGCAATTAATGTGAGAATATTTTATAGTGGATAATAGAACGTAGGTTTATAAAGAATAAAACCTGCTGACACATATTATTCAAAGAGGTATTTCAATGAAAATAGTCGGAGTAATTACAGAATACAACCCCTTTCATAAAGGGCATCTTTATCATATTGAGCAAGCTAAAAGAATAACAGGTTCTGATTATTGTGTTGCGGTTATGAGTGGTAGTTTTGTTCAGCGAGGAGACCCCTCTGTAATTAGCAAGTGGGCTAGAACGAAAAGCGCATTAGAAAATGGTGTAGATATTGTAATTGAACTTCCCGTTCATTATTCTACTGCAAGTGCAGAATTTTTTTCTACTGCTGCTGTTGCTTTGCTTAATAATACAGGAATAATAGATAGTATTTGTTTTGGAAGCGAAGAGGGAAATATTGAGTCATTGGATCTAATCGCAAGTGTGTTAGCAAATGAACCTGCTTCCTATAAAAAATGGTTGGCACATTATTTAGATGAAGGACTTAATTACCCTACTGCTCGTTCAAGAGCTTTGAAAAAGTACTTTCCCCATGAACTTGAAAGTGTAATTAATTCACCTAACAATATATTGGGCATCGAATATTTAAAAGCTTTAAAAAGGTTAAACTCAAGTATGAAGCCTTATACGATAAAAAGGATTGGAGCTGGTTATCATGATGAAACTTCAAGCTCCCCCGTTGTATCTGCTACGGCCATAAGAAAACATTTAAAACATATTTCAGCGGGATCTTCAGTATTAGAAGATATGTTACCAGCTTCGTCATTACTTAATTTAAGACAAGCAATAGAAGAAAAAACCGGACCAATATTTCCTAATGATTTTTTTCCTTTGTTAAAATATAAGCTACTCACTACACATGCTACAGCGTTACGTAAGGTGCTTGATGTTACTGAAGGGCTTGAAAACAGAATATTATCATCTATCGGGCAGGCTACTTCAATTGATATGCTGTTAGATATGGTAACGACAAAAAGGTATACCAGAACTAAAATTAATAGAGCATTGTTGCACATTCTTCTTGATATTGATAAGAAATCTTTCGAGACCTTTAACCTTAATGGTTTTTCTCAATATATTAAAGTATTAGGATTTAAAAGAGATGCACAACATTTAATGAAGCAGATGAAAGACCTTGCAACATTACCTATAATTACCAATGTCAAGGCTTCCTCAATGAATTTAACTTCCTTACAAAAGAAAATGCTTGAAACTGAAATAAGAACTACCAATATATATAATATTGTAGTTCTTAGTAAATTTAATCAAATCGTTAGAAATGATTATACCCAATCAGTTATTTTAATCTAGTCAGAATAAATGAAATACACAAAGACTATAATGAAATAAAAAGCGTGTTTATAAAATGACTAAACGAAATATAATTGCTTATACCTTTTTTGCTTTTTCTCTTATTGTCTTACTTATATTTCCGAATGAAAGTATCTCTGCTGGAAAAGAAGGCTTGCTACTATGGTTTAATGTGATCATCCCTACACTCTTTCCTTTTATGATACTTTCCTACATCATTCTTCATTCACCGATTATTGATCTCATTAATAAGTTCTTTACGCCATTCTTTAAAGTACTTTTTGGCGTGTCTGGTGTTGCATCTTATGCACTCATAATGGGTGTTTTATCTGGTTATCCAATGGGTGCTGTTATAGTAAACGATTTGGTATCTTCAAAGAGGCTTACTAAAAATGAAGGGAGCTATTTGTTGACTTTCTGCAACAACCCAAGTCCAATGTTCATCATCGGTTTTATAGCGACTTCTCTTCTTAATGATCCTAAACTTGGTTTGCCTTTACTACTTAGTATCTATTCCGGAAATTTTATAACAGCTATGCTCTATAAAAAATCTTACCCTTCAACTTACATATCAAAACACTTGGCTCATAAATCAAATATGAATTTTTCATTTACTTATTTAGATGATTGTATGGCGCAAACTGCAAAAGTACTTCTTAAAGTAGGTGGGTATATTGTTTTATTTTCAATTCCTACCGTACTGCTCTCTTCCTTACCTATAAATCATATTGGCTTCAAATTTATTATTAGCACCTTTGACCTTTCAAATGGCGCAAATTTGTTAGCGCATTCCACATGCTCTATCAATTTAAAATGTTCGCTACTTTCGGCTCTATGCGCTTTTGGCTCTTTCTCCGTCGTTGGTCAAACAGCTAGTGTCATAAAAAGTTCTGGTCTATCACTTAAACACTATTTCTTTCCAAAACTAATTAATGGCACAATCACCTTCATCTGTGCATTATTAATTTTTGAAATATATTTACAAAATTGATTTTGTTTATAAAAGCTCGAAAAAACAAGGTGCTTCATCCAAATACAACTTGCCCAGATCTCTACAAAAGGCATTGACCTGTGGTCAATACCTTTTGTAGAGTAATTTTATGGTTACTTTTGACGCTACAACCATTTTATAAGTATAATTAGTAAAAAATAATCTTATGTTCGTTTATCTTTTTTTACCATTTCTTCTAACCTGTAGCTCTTGTCGATTGTTCTCTAAGGCAACAAGTTGTCTTTTCATATATTCTTCAAACTTTTCATAATGTTGATTTGATTCTTGAAGCGTATCTTTTACAGCAACCTCTAGTTGTGCAATTAATTCATCAACATATTCATAAGCACCGAGCTTCATTTCTTTTGCAGTATTTTTTGCTTCTCCCATTACAACTTCAGCTTCTACATATGCCTTTTGAACAATTTCATGATCATTAATCAATTTGGTCACTCTTAGCTCTGCATCTTTTTCTGCACTGTTAGCTGCTTGAGATGCTTCTAAAAGAATTTTTTCTTTTTCATCTAAAACTCTTTCTGCTTTTTTTATTTCTTCAGGCAACTTAAGCCTTAAGTCTGTCATAAATTCATATATTACCTCAATATCAACCATTAACTTATTTGAAATTGGTACTTTTTTACAAGTATCAAAATAGCCTTCCATTTCATCAATTAGATTGAAAATATTATTCACTTTACTCGCCTCCTAATGTATTTATTTTTATATTTTCTTCTAGATTAAGCTCTATGTTTTTTTCATTTAAGTAACGAACAACAAGTGGTGGAACCATTTTACTCGTATTGCCACCGTATCTTGCCACTTCCTTCACAATGCTTGAGCTTAAGAAGGAATATTCATTTTTTGTTACAAGAAACATTGTTTCAATATTACTATCTAAACTATAATTCGTTTGAGCGAGCTGTATTTCATATTCATAATCAGAAATTGCTCTAAAACCTCTGATAATAACAGATGCGTTCTGCATTTTAACAAAATCTACTAACAATCCTTTAAAGGACTGGACTTCTACGTTATCTAAGTCATAAGTTAATTCTTGTAGTATCTTCACTCTTTCTTCTGTAGTAAATAACGGACTCTTTTGAACATTATTTAATACACCAACAATTAAATGATCTACTAATTTTGCACTTCGTATTATAATGTCAAGGTGCCCATAGGTCGCTGGATCAAAACTCCCAGGATAAACGCCTATTCTCATGCCAACACTCCTTCTCATGTAATGATGCGTTTCTTAATAAATATAAACTTACTTGTTTTAAAAACTTTTTCCTTATATATTACAAAATCCTCAAACTCTTCCATAAACTCAAAGGAAGTGTTAGATGAACATTCACAAATAATTAAACCATCCTCTTGAAGCAAGTTGTTTGAACACAATTCTCTAAGTGTCTTTTCTTCAAAACCTTTGTTAAATGGTGGATCAAAGAAAATCACATCAAATCGCAATTCTCTTTCTCTCAATACCCTTAATGCTTGTAAATAATCTAATTTGACAATATGCGCATAATCAATTAACTTGGTATGTTTCAGGTTTTGTTCGATACACTTTAATGCATCTTGAGAACTTTCTACAAAATACGCTTTATTTGCACCTCTACTTAAAGCTTCTATACCAATTGCACCACTACCACTAAATATATCTAAAAAAATACAGCTAGGCAGTCTCTGTTGAAGCATATTAAATAGTGTTTCCTTATTTCTATCAAGTGTAGGCCTTACACCTTGGCCTTCTGGTGCAACAAGAATTAAGCTTCTTGCCGTTCCTCCAATGACTCTCAATTACATCATTCCTTTATTTATGCTATTTTCATGCATATTGCTTAAAGTGTCAAAAGTATATATTATATATATTAAACTAAACCGTTGAATTGTCAATGTTTTTTTAGTTTAATAGGCCATTTGCCCTAAGTTTAGAACGACTCAGCTGCTTCAATTGCTATGTACTTCATTAAGCTTCGTCAAATAATTCTCTCCACCACAAGAAAATAGCACACGATATGTATGATTTTTAGACCGTTCTACAAAAAGGCAGCTCTTGACATGAGTATTATTCACATTAAGAACTGCCTTATGTATTACAAATCGTTTGTCAAAACGCTACATAATTTTCATACTGTCCAACACTTTGTTTCATTCCTCGTAGGCAAAGTAGTCCTTTCCTAAAATTAAAAATCTTAATTATGCTCTAGACAAATATTCACCTGTTCTAGTATCTACTTTTATTTTGTCATCAATTTCTACAAATAAAGGTACGTATACTGTTGCACCAGTTTCAACTACTGCTGGCTTAGTTGCACTAGAAGAAGTGTCCCCTTTGAAGCCCGGTTCCGTATGCGTAATTAATAATTCAGCAAAAAGAGGCGGTTCAACACCAAATACAACCCCATTGTGTGAAAGAATCTTTACAATATTATTTTCCTTTACAAATTTAAGTGCACCATCCAATTGATCTTCTGTTAAGCCAACTTGCTCATAGGTTTCAACATCCATAAAATGAAAAATATCTCCATCAGCATATAAATATTCCATATCTCTTCTGTCTATATGGGCTTTGGGCATCTTTTCATTTGGTCTGAAAGTTTTTTCAATTACTGCACCCGTTTTAAGATTTTTAATTTTTGTACGAACAAATGCAGCACCTTTTCCTGGTTTTACATGTTGAAATTCTATTATCGTATAAATATTGCCTTCATATTCCATGGTAATACCATTTCTAAATTCACCAGCTGTAATCATAGCAAAATTTCCTCCTTACCCAAAGGGGTGTTATAAAATAATTTCACGAATTGTGAAGATCATGCGAAAATAAGTTTTTGAAGTCTCTCACATATTTTGTCTTATACATTTTAAATCAAATCGACAATTTTTTCAAGTTTTTTTTATTTACTAGAAAAACTGATTTTTCTTACAGTTCAATTAGATCTTTTTCTGAATGTGTAAAATTCTCATATCCATTTTCTTTAACACATACTAAATCTTCTATCCTTACTCCACCATAACCTGGAATATAAATTCCTGGTTCAATTGTAACCATCATATTTTGTTGTAACTTAACATGACCTTTTGGTGCTACTCTCGGATTCTCATGTACCTCTAATCCAAGGCTATGCCCTAATCCATGTCCAAAATTATCCCTATATCCAGCTTCATAAATAATATCCCTAGCAACACGGTCTACTTCTTGGCCTGTCAACCCAGCCATTAAACTATTTAATGCCATTTTTTGGGCATTTAATACAATATTATAAATTTTCTTTTGAGTATCACTTGCTGACCCCATAACGACCGTTCTTGTCATATCTGAACAGTATCCATTATATACACAGCCAAAATCCATCGTAATAAAATCACCTTTTTCTATCTTCTTCAGCGATGGCTCTGCATGGCAAAGAGATGAATTCTTACCAGATGCCACTATCGTATCAAAAGATAATTTCTGCCCACCATTTTTTTTCATATAATACTCTAACTCTAAAGCAATATCTATTTCTGTAACACCTATTTTAATAAAGGGCAAAATATGTTTAAAGGCGCCATCTGCAATAAATGCTGCTTTTTTAATACATGAAAGTTCGTCTTCGTCCTTAATCATTCTGATATCTTCAACTATATTTGTTGTTTCGATCAATTGAATAGAAGCAAGTTCTTCGTTTAATGCTTTATATTCGCTATAGGATATACCTGTCTCAAACCCAATTTTCTCAGCATGATCCTCAGAAATTATTTTTTGGAAGGTTTTAAGAATTCCCAAATCACTATGGTCAAATACTTCAAACTCCTTACATTGCTTTGCTGCTTGTTCCATATATCTAAAATCTGTTAGGAGTACACTTCTTGAAGTACTGATATATAAATATCCTGATGAACCTGTAAAACCTGATAAATATCTTCTGTTCATCTCATCATATATAAGTATGCTATCAATATTCAATTGTTTTAGCTTCGTTTGTAGCTGCTTTATTCGAGTATTCATAATCCTCCATTATTGTGGCAATACTAGCTTGAAGTATTCAAGTGCTTCAATGTAGCCCTTAATGCCTTTACCATATATTTGTTTAACACAAACATCCTTAATAACAGAAATCTTTCTAAAATCTTCTCTCTCATAAACATTAGAAATATGCATTTCAATTGTAGGAATCATAATGGATGCCACCGCATCTCTTATAGCATAACTATAATGGGTATATGCGCCCGGATTAATAATAATTCCATCAATTCCATCATAGTAGCATTGTTGAAGTCGATCTATAATGCTTCCTTCACTATTAGATTGAAAGACCTCAACTTCAAAGTCTTCCTTTTTTGCATAATCTAAAATATAATTTATTACTTCATTATAATTCAGTTTACCATATACACTTTTCTCTCTAATGCCTAAAAAATTTAGATTAGGACCATTGATTACAACTATTTTCTTCACTAAAGTACTCCTTTGTTTGCCTTTTATAGAAAAGTAAGATGTTCTAATTCTTATACAACAGTTAGGGCCAAAACAAGTTATACCACCAGATTACATATTGTGGCATAAGTAAGATGTAGTGCCAAAACAAGCGTTCGACCAAGTTGTATATTGTGGCAAAAGTAAGATGTTCTAATTCTTACACAATTTAGTGCCAAAACAAGCGTTCGACCAAGTTGTATATTGTGGCAAAAGTAAGATGTTCTAATTCTTACACAACATATAGTGATGGTTAAAGCATCCATCACTATATGTTGTGTAAGAAAGAACAGCTATATACTTTTGCCACTACAATATAGAAATGATTTCTTCTACTACGTTTTCTATGCTTTTACCGGTTGTTTGAATGATAATGTTTGCGGCATTTAAGTAATTTGCTTCTCTTTGATCAAGTAGCTTTCTTATTTTATCTTCAACATTGTCTTCCCTTAAAAGTGGTCTTTGTTCATCATCTTTTAAATTTTCTATGATTTGCTCACTGTTAGCATGCAAGAAAACTACTGTACCAATTTCTTTAAGTATTGATCTATTTTCTTCCGATAACACAACACCCCCACCTGTAGAAATAACGTTATTATCTTTATTTAGTTGTTTCTTTAAGTGCAGTGTCTCTATTTGCCTAAAGTACTCTTCTCCCTTTTGTTCAAAGATTTCTTTAATAGTTATTCCTTCACTTTGTTCAATTTCTATGTCCATATCCAACCAATTAAGCTTCAGCTGTTGCGCTAATATCTTACCAATCGTTGATTTGCCACTTCCCATAAATCCAATTAAAATAACATTTCGCATACGATCACCATCACTTTATATTTTTATCTTGAATAAATATAGTCATTAAATAACTTAAAGCATTTTTCAATTATTGGCTGTGGAATAATTACATCGTGCCATATTTCAAAAGCTTTAACGGCTTGATAATATAACATACCTAACCCGTTTAATGTTTTTACCCCGTTCTCTCTAGCTAAACTTAAAAATCTTGTCTCACTTGGATTGTAAATAGCATCTATAGCCCATTCTAAGTTTCTAAAAAATGTACTTTCACCAATTGGCGTTTCTTTAATGTTTGGATACATCCCTATGGAAGTGGTTTGAATACAAATATTCGCTTCCTTAAGCTTTAGCACTTCAGCATAGTCTTGTACCTCAATTTCAATATTAAAATACTGTTGAATTGTATTTTTCAAAGCCTCTGCCTTATCAAGCGTACGATTTACTATAATAAGTTTTTTCGCCTTCTGCTCTGCACACACAACTGATATAGCCTTAGCAGCACCACCTGCACCTAAAATACACACTACTTTATCCTCAAAAAATACACCCTCATTTTGGCAGGATGTTAAAAAACCTGCTGCATCTGTATTATAACCAAATACCTGATCATCTGAATACTTTAATGTATTGGCAGCTCCGATAATTTTAGCTCGTTGATCTAGTACATCAATAAAGGATAAAACATCTACTTTGTATGGCACTGTAATATTATTTCCAATTAAACTTAATGCCTTCGCTCCAATTATTGCTCCTTCAAGCCTCCCTTTTTCAACATGAAAGGGAACGTACACCATATTGATTCCCATATGCTCTGCAAATAAGTTTTGAATAAAGGGTGACATCGTATGCTCAACAGGATTCCCTATTAATCCTAGCGTTTTCGTCTTACCATTAATACTATTCATTCTTTTTTCCTGCCTTTAAATACATTTTAAAAATTTTCTTTTCGGTTGAGCGCTTGATTTTTGTTATCCATTCTTCCCTTTCTACAATTGGCGTGACTAAGATGGTCATAACACCTAAACGATTGCCTCCCCATACGTCAGTAAATAACTGATCTCCAATGAAAACACTATTGTTAATCTCAGTTCCCATAAGGCTCATTGCTTTTCGAAGATTTCGTCTCATCGGCTTTAACGCCTTTGCTACTGCAAAAACCTTTAACCGCTCGTTAAATTTAAATACTCTTGTTTCACTATTATTAGAAACCAAACATATTTTAAAGCCTTGCGCTTTTAATTCAGTAAATAAATCTATAATTTCTTTAGTAGGGTGCGCTACATCGAAGGGTACTAGCGTATTATCAATATCAAACATCAGACCTTCATAGCCTTCAGTTCTTAGTTTCGTATAATCAACGTCAAATATTGAGTTGTAAAAAGCAGAGGGGAAAAATCTTTCAAACATATTTGTCACCTTTCTTTCGAAGTTTCATTTTAGACTCGGATCGTTCTAGATAAGCAACGTCCATAACCTTCTATTATTATATACTTAGTTTTCCTTTTGAGTAAAATATAAATCAAAGTCATTATAACAATTTTGGAATATATATACAATCTTTTTTTAAGTAATGGGTTTGGTTATAGGTTGATTTCAGTAATTCCACTAAGCGTTCTTAGCAAAAAAATGACTGGCTAAATGATCGCCAGTCGAGGGTATTATTTATTTCTAAACTTCACTTGAGTTTGAACCGATAAGTCAGAATCTTTCTTATCCAATTGAAACTTAATTTCTAGTGATCTTGCCTCCGCAAAATTCTCATTGCTTGTTGAATCATTTTTCCCGGGCCTGAAGGTCATTGCCGTAATGTTTTTTACAAAAATACCATAATCAGTGGGGTCTATTAAATCATTATAAGTAGATGTACTATATGAGACAATGCTGTTGTTTTCCAATGTATAAATATGATATAAACTTGATCCATCTTCTTCAATCGTCTCAAAAGCGATGAAGTCTCCAGTATTGTTAAGTGCTACAGCATTAACGGAAGTCATTTGGCTGGTGCCTTGATCAATATGTGAAACGCCGGTTGATTCCATTGCAATCTTTGCCATTTGATTCAGTGCTAGCTGGGCTTCGTACTGTAAATCAATAATATTCTTGGTTGATTCGTAGCTTTTTATATGTATCATTAAAAAGCTGGCAATCGCTGCAGTAATTGTCCCAGCAATTAAAACAGCCACCATCATTTCTACAACAGTGAAGCCAGCATTATTTTGAATTCTTCGATGCATATTAATCAATCCTCCCTGTAAGCTTAACAATTTCAACAGTAAATTGCTTACCATTCACTGTATTTTCAAGGACGTATTTTCCTGCACCATTTGCTCCTGACACATTTTTCACTTCTCCAGTAGCAGCATCAAATCGAATTTTAACGCCCGCCACGTCCACTAAGTTCGTTGGCTCTGAAGCCAAATAAACATTTACATCAATATCTTTACTTAATTCAATTTTTTTAACAGTCTTCCCATCTGATAAATCAATTATTTCATATGTGTAATGATGATCAGTATACGACCATACCAATTCATAGGTATGGATATCCGATATCGTTTTGTCTCGTAGAAGCCGTAGATCAGCTCGATACTGGCTAGCATGAGAATCCACTCTTGCGCTAAAGACAATATTCACAGAATAATATGCCATTCCTATAGCAACAGAAATTATTACGAACACAATCATTAATTCCATCATTGTAAATCCGTCTTCATTTTGCAATAACTTCACCTAAGCCAGCCTCCTCTCCTTGGATTAATTTATCTTCCAATTTTTTATGTTTACTAAGTCCTTATATGCATGTTTAATATTACTATTGTTTACATCCTCAACCGTAGCAGGCTCATTAAAAACAATCATCTTTCCTATCGAACCTTTTAGTAGTAACTTACGAAGTTCCGTATGATTTCTTATAAAACGTGCTAAGTATTTGACAGAGGCTTCGTCATTATTATGAAACGTACTATTTCCGCCCCTTACTTCTATCTTTCCTCCAGCAATAATTGACCCCGTAAAATTTACGTCCCCATCAATAACAACATCTCCTTGGGTAATAATCATTCCTTGATAATACCCCGGTGTTGCGCCATCTGGGTATATATTTGTATAATTAGGAATAGAACTTCCAGCTCCGACACCAACCAATCTATAGTTCTTTCTCGTTTCACTTGTAAGGGTATCAGGATTGGATATATATAAAATTTCTCTTGCTTGTTCATTTAATTCAGTAGCAAAAACATAATCAACAAGTTGAGATTCGATATATGTCGTACCGGTTGTATTATGTACATGATCGTTTATGATGTTATAGTCATCTCCCGGAAAAGGTATATTACGCTCAATATAATTGCCAGCTTCATCATAATCATCCTCTTCAATAATTCTTCTGCTAGTGTTGTATACATAATAAATAAAATCGTCTTTTATTTTTCTCCACAAAGTGGCAAATTCAGTCGGATTACTAGGGCCATTTTCTAATTTATTATTGATGCCATCATTTGAAACAATTGTACCTAATCCATACTTATAATTCTGTATATTTAATGATGAAACATTTCCAATATCAATGATAGGTACGTCCTCATTGTAATCGGGATAATTTGAAACTTCAAGCAAATAATCCGCCTTATCTCTATAATTAAAATAGGTTACTTCACCTGGTGTAGATTTTGTTTCACCAAAAACGAGTTCAATCCCATTGGTTGCTGTTTCTTTGTACGTATTGGTATCATCAAATTTACTATCTCCCAGAAGCATTGGCAACGAATAAGCAACATAATTCTCTTTTATTGATACACTTTCACCTGTTTGATAAGGCCAATAATCTGGATTTCCTGAACCGTGTATATTAATATATGATGTGCCCGGTATCCATACGCCTGCTTGAGATTCATCGAATTTATTGGCATTGAATTTATCGGGATTCGTTACAACATTTCCCTTTCCCCAAAGATTAGGATTATACCACAAATAATTTAGGTTACCTAGCTCTGGCATCTCTCCCGAAATCTTGATGGATGCATCTGAAAGCGCTGCATTAATAACGATAGCAGAGCTATTATAATGTTTGGTTTGTCCTTCTTCGTCTTCAGGAATGTCCGCAACCGTCCCATCAGAAATTCCATAGTAACTTCCAATAATATTAATAGAACTCTTTTCTGCATTTAACTCTAAATCATCTTTCGTGTAGAGATTCCCATTGATGATATCAATACTCGAGTCATGCCCATTTGTCGTTGACAAGGTGTTGCAATAAACTAAGCCATCTCTTACAATTAGGCGATCGCTATCTGCCATGGTCTGGATATAGGCTCTAGTAACTAAATCACCATATACTAAAACTTCTCCCGCATCAATCATAATACCACTTTCATCGTATTTCGGTTCGCCAGTTGGCTCATTTTTATAACTACCTAAAGCGTATATATCTCCATTTACAGTTACATTTGTTTGATCAGTAAAGAAAATATCCGTATTTGAAACGAATGCATTTTGCCAAATAGGGTTATCTTCAACCTTAATTGTATTATCAATCACTTTGACTGGATATAAGCTTTCCGGTGCATTAACAACAATATCCACTTGAATATTTTTTTCAGTTCTATTCTCATAAATAAATTGGGAATTGATATCACTAATAATAAAAGTACTATCCTCAGCTGAAACATTAAATGGCGTAATAACACCCCTTACCTCTACCACACTAGGATTCCCATTGTATTCCAGTCCATCGACTTGGTTTATCTGATAAGCGATTTCACGTAAGGAGGTATCCACTATTGAAGCAACATTATATTTATTATTAAACTCTTCCATAAATTCTTTTTTAAAATGACGATCTAATTGTTTGCCAAGGACTATTTCATCTAACTGCTTATCCATTGGTACAAATTCTCCATTGTTTAAATAAAATTTAGCATATTCAGTCCCATCTTTAATTCCTTGCGTTTCCTGAAAGGTCCTTCCACTTATCGGGTCTGTAAGTGTTGTAAATGGATGTACTTCTCCTACATATTCTGGTTCTATGTCTGGATCAATAATTACAGCAGTCGTTTGAAGATAAGCAAGCAATGCTCTTCTATATATATCCGTATCTGTTTTTGCAATTTCTAGTGTATCCTCCACCATTGAACCTACTAATGCATAGACTTCGTCTATGCCAGATTCAGAATAATACAAGGTTTTTTTGGCTCTATTATCATTATACTTCATATTAATATTCATAAAGGTCATAGATAGCATAGCAGTACCTAATACAGTTAGAACTGCTGCCATAATAATGACCATCAATAATGTTGAGCCTTTTTCATTGAATAGTATCTTCATAGAAGTTTCACCCCTCTACTCATCAATCTTCGTTGCAGACATTTCTTCAACTACGATTTCTGTAGCATCTGCTTTTACTTTAAGGATCTGTACTGTAATGACATATATTTTATCCGTAACAGCACTCCCTTCTTGTAGGTTGTTGTATTTTGCATAGTTAATGCCATCAATTTCTAAATCCATCGTATTCATAGCACTTTTATAAATATATAACTCAACAGTTGTGGCCGTAGCATTGTCTACAGTTATCTTCGTATCAATGTTAGAACTGCCACAGTTAATTTTAATTGCATAATGATTGTTTGAAATCGTTTGGTTTGATGACGTTATTAAACCTTCACTCGAAGTAAATAGACTATTTATTGATGCATAAGCGTGATCATCATCGTATGTAATAACGACTTCCCTACTTACGATCCCTGAGGTGTCAGGATATAATGAAACAACCCCATCAAATTCAAACGCCACATCTATATCAGCATTTGAATAACTCGTAAGTGATGGATTGTCTTTATCAAACATAAGCTTCGCACTATATCCTTTCGGTATAGGTGGAAAACCTGAAATATTCACATCATCTGAATCTAATGTTCGTTCACCGTATGTATCTGTAGGCGCTGCAATAAAAAAATCCATTAGTTCTACTTCAGACTTAGCTTTTATATTTTCAACATATAGCTGTGCTAATTGGGTGACTTTTAATAGTTCCTTGGCTTCTGATGCATGTCTTAAAGAACCAGTAAAAACGAAGGAAATAGGAACCACAATGATACCAACAATTGCAACGGTAATGATGGCTTCAATTAAGGTAAACCCATTCACTTGGTTTAATACACCCTTAAGTTTTTTCATAATAACCACCTTTATTTAATATTCACGTTCCCTACCGATCTAACCAGTTTAAACCTTGGCTTTTCTTTATCTTCATACGATACCAATACGCTAAGTGGCATATCCGTATTATTAATAATTGTAGCATTGGCACCACTACTATCATCTTGACCATTTCTTTTGTTACTGAGTACGACTAACTCTAAAGCATTACCTGGTTCAAAGGCAATGCCTTCTTCATAGTTTTTAGGATATTGATTCGAACCCGCTTTATAGCGGAAATAGTATTTACCATTCCTTTGATTAAATTCAAATTGAACATCAATAAAATTGTTGTGATCAGCAAGTATGAGTGACGACGTATCTGTTCCGGCAGTTTGTCCAATAGATACGGTTGTTTGATCAGCCGTGATAGGACTAAGCATCATAAAAAAATCTGATGCCTTGTCTTTTAAGGCACTTGCTTGTCCATCTCTTTTCTCAACAGAAAAATTGACGCCATATTCATCAAATGGCAAGAATACGCCTTCTTTTTGTATATCAAAAATTCCAAGATCAAGTAGCTCGGCTTCTCTATCTGCTGAATACAAGGCAAAGAATGACAGTTCAAAGTTGGCAGTAAGTTCGCCTGTTTCAGTATTACTTGATAAGGATAGATTATTTAAAACGGTTCTGTTTTTATAGTTTTGTCCATATAGATAATCCATTAAGTCCTTTAATTGACTATAGGATAAAACAGTCCCCGTTGCAACGGTACTTTTAACAGCAATTTCCTGGGTATTTAAAGCCTTATTATTAATATCTTCTGCATTCGTTTCTGTATTCGTTTCCGCGTCAGAGGTCTTTTCGGCTTCCTTCTTTACGTCTTGTGCTGATTCATTCTTACGGTTTAAATCTATTTGTTCATCAAATACAGGTTGTAAAATGCTAAATGAAGCAGAGGGCATTTTAATGCCGATTGTTTTTTCCATATCATCTAACGTATACAAGATTAATTCTTGTGTTAACCCAGCTGGTAGCTTCCCATCCATTTCTATAATTTGAAACTTTAATTTTTCGATACTTTTTAAATATTCTTCTTTTTTGTTAATATCTTGGGCAAGAACATTGTAGGTTGAAGTCAAATTATTCACTTCATTTTGCAGTTGATTGTTTTTTGCATCTAATTTTTTATAAGGAACCATATAAAAAACCAAAAGCATTGAAACAATTAATATAAAAGAAACAACCTTTATATTTTTTTCAGATATATTCATAATGCCCTCCTTAATATTTACAAGATACAGAAAAGGTTATAAAAGAATTTGGATCCTCTTCTGTTCCTGATTCTGAAATGGCAGGCACATAAACATCTGAAAAATCCATGCCTTTTAAGGTTTCAATAAACTTCGCTACAGTGAGCTTATCCTTTGCTACACAACTGATTTCTAAGCTAGTCCCTGTGTCTGTTAAACTTAAATAAAATACATCCGAAGGCATTTGCTTTTCCATTACTTCAAGAACTGCTACAAACTGCTCTGAACTACTTTTAGAAGCCTCCATAATCTTTTCTCTGTATGCCAACCGATTCCTTAACGTTTCATAATCTAATTTAATATTCTGCACTTCATTTGCAGCAGCGATGTCCTGTTCTAATTGTTCTTTTTTTCGTTCTAACGCAATATTTTTACCTTGGAAATATCCAAAGGCTGCGACTAAAGAAACCGCAACTAAAATAACGAGCAATAATGAGGTTCTTTTTCTAGATTGAGAATGTACCCCCTCAGCAATCGTTCTTGGCACTAAATTAATTTCTGAATACGCAGCACCGATAACATTAGAGAAAAATCCTTCAACATTTCCAAGATTATTGCTTCCTTTAACACTATTAAAATCTTTAATTAATTTAGTCTTAATATCAAAGAACTTTTCTATAAATTCCTCTATACCATAAATGTTGGCACCACCACCAACAATAAAAATCGATTCAATTTTATCTTGATTTCTTGAAGTATAATAATCTACTAGTCTTGCAACGCCATTTAGTATCTGATTCATTGATGAAGAAATATCATTACTTAAATATGGATTTTCATCTTGTTCGATGTTAAGCAATGGCCTTTCTTTACTAATTCGAATCGCTTCTATCTTATTCACTTCAAAATGATTCATAATACAGTCCAACAAAAGACCAGTACCAAAAGATAAATTACGATTAAACTTTAACACATCATTCACCATAATTGATACCATTGTACTCTCACTGCCCATATCGAGAATCATGGAAATGCCTTCGATCTTTTCCTTTTTAATGAAATTGGTTAAGCTATTGCCCGCGTAATCAATTCCAACTAATTTTACGTCCATTAGATCTGCAAGGCTCACATATTCCTGCACTACACTTGTCAGTGCTGCTATAATACTTACCTTTAATGTCTTTTCACCATTCACCTCTACCGTATCCGTGATAACATAATCAAGAATATATTCACTTAAATTAACTGGAAAATATTCTGCTGCATTGTTCTCAATGACTGGTCGAAGCTTTTTAGGTTTTAAGTTTGGAAAATCAACTTCTCTAGTAATAACTTTACTACTAGTAATTGTAAAAACTACCCGCTTATTTTTAAATCTTTCTTCCTTTAAAGTTGCTTTAATCGTATTGTTTAGTGTAACCTTGTCAAGAATAATTCCATCATTAATACAGTTCCCAGGAGTTGGAATAACCGCAAACTTATTGATTTTAACATTATCCTTATTCCTTACCAAATCAGCAATTTTAATTTGCTCATTGCCTATATCAATAATCAGGCAATTCTTTGGATAAATCATGAGAGTGCCCCCCTCTTTCATAAGTTTATAATATTAAAGAAAGATACCATATAATCATTGCATCTCCAAACAAAGCAGAAACCATAATACCTAACGTTAAAAAAGGTCCAAAAGGTATCATCTGCTCTCTTTTCATAATCTTTAATGCAATTAAAGTAAGTCCAATGACTGCCCCAACAACAGAACCTAGCATTAACGCTAGAAGTATTTTCTCCCAACCTAATAGAAGCCCTGCTACAGCCATAAGCTTAATATCCCCACCACCCATCTTTCCTCTTGTTACGATGGCAATGATAAGAAGTAATGCACTTACTATAAAAAATCCAATTAAATAGCTCATATAGTTTTCTATATCAAAAAAAAGGTTAATGCTTGCTAGAACAGTTAACGCAATAACCAAACCATTGGGTATAATATAATGTCTGAAGTCAATCATCCCAATTACTAAAAGAATAGAAAACAAAATACAATAAATAATCGTTTCCTTACTCAATCCATAAATAGCGAAAATCCCCATATAAGCTGCCCCGTTGGACAGCTCTATAATGGGATATTGAATTGATATATTCGTCTGACAATAACGACACTTCCCACGAAGAAATACGTACGTAACTACTGGTATAAGATCATACCAAGCAAGCTTATGCGAACAGTTAAAACAGTGAGAAGGCGTGTATACAATATCTTCTTTTCTAGGTATTCGATAAATACATACGTTAAGAAAGCTGCCGATGAGGATACCTAGGAAAACAATTATTAAATACATTTAATCTCTATCATATTCTGGACCTGGAGTTGGGTATAACTCAGCGGTGTTTGTTCCAGCATCATCATCAGAAGCAACTATTTCGATATCTCCAGAATCCAATATTGTAAGAATAAATCTATCTACTACTACACCTGCAACAGCAGTTTTAAACTTTGGCTCTGGCGCTCTACTATTAAAATATGCTTCAAAAGCATCAGCAACAGAATCTCTACCTGCATCATCAGGTGTAACAGCTCCTGCCTCAAAATAATATTCACCAGCAACATCATCAATCGTATCTGCTTGAGCAACAAATGTTGCTGCTGAAGAAGCCATCGTCCTAGCGTTTGCTATATCAGTACCTTTTCTTGAATTATCAACAGCATTTAAAATATTTGGTATAGCAATAGCTGCAATAATTGCTAAAATTGCGATAACGATAATTAACTCAATTAATGTAAAACCTTTTTCATTTCCCCACGTTCTTTGAATTGAATTTTTCATATTACATTCTCCTTTTTTTAAATTAATAATTTTATTAAGGTTCAATTTATTTCAACCGTTCTTCTAGTAGGTGCCTAACTCACCATACATTCCGAACATTGGTTGTACAATAGATATAACGACAAATCCAACGACTATTGCGAGAAAGACGATAATCAGCGGCTCTAACATAGTAGTAAGCTGTGATACAGCTGTATCTACTTCACCGTCATAGAAGTCTGCCACCTTGTTTAAGATTGGTTCAAGCTGTCCAGTATTCTCACCAATCTTAACCATATGGGTAATCATTGGTGGAAAGATGTCCATCTCTTCAATCGGTTTTGACAAAGGCACGCCTTTACTTACTTGATCCCTTGCATTTATAAAGCCTTTTTCTACTTTGTAATTATCAACGACCTTCGATACAATTTCTAGTGCATCTAATATTGGTAGTCCTGATGCAAGTAAAGTACTCATCGTTCTTGAAAACCTTGATGCAACGATCTTAACGTTAACTTTTCCTATTACGGGCATAACCAACTTAACCCCACTAAGTGTCATCTTCCCATATTCAGTGTTAGCAAAGTAAGCAAACCCGCCACCACCAATAACAATAATACCAATTAATATGTACCATTTATGTATCACAAAATCACTAATACCAATAAGTGCTTTTGTAGTTGGTGGTAATTCTGCGCCTAAATCAGCAAACAGTTCAACAAAGGTTGGAATAACAAACGCCAATAATATAACAATTACCCCGATGGCAATTATAGATACAATCATCGGATACATTGTTGCTTTTTTAATATTCTGTTTTAGCTTATATTCCTTCTCAAAATGTTCAGCCATTCTCTGTAGGGCGATTTCAAGATTACCACTTGCTTCTCCGGCTTCTACCATATTAATTAGAATCGAAGGAAAGTACTTGTCATGTTTTCTCATAGATCCTGATAAAGAATCTCCTGCTTCCACACTCGTATAAACTTCAGCAATCAGTTTTTTGAAAAATTTATTTTCTGTTTGAGATCTAAGAAGATCTAATGCTTCTAATACACTAATACCTGCTGTCAATATGGCTTCAAATTGTTGACAAAATATTGTAATGTCTTTTGTCTTTACAGGATTGCCAATAATTATTTCCTTTTGAAGTGCAGATTCTTCTGTTACATTGATTGGGTAATACCCGCTGTCTTTTAATATTGTAATTGCACCATTTTTATCACTGGCTTCTATTTTACCTTTTTTTGATTTCCCTTGCTTGGTCATTGCAGAATATGTAAAATTTGCCACAATATTGCCCCCTAGCTTTCCAGTTATTTATCCCATTTAAGCTTTTTTGATAAAAATTTTAATAATTGACTAAAAAATGACAGCATTTGCATTACTAGTCAAACAATTATACCATACATATTCTGATTAGCGCAAGCATTACTACGGGTTTACATACTGCAAATGTAAGGAAAAAATCACAATCTTTCCTATTTTTGGGTACAAAAAAAACTCCTTTCGGTGGCTAGGCTGCCATATTAAAGGCCCTATAGCTTTGCGTCCCAACCTTTCGATTGGTTTGCTATTATCGTTGCAAGCTTAACTTAAAAAAGTACAATTATTTAGTTTTATTGTACCTTTCATTATACACGCTATTTAACTTTCACGCAATGTATTTATTTCAATATTTTAATATATTCTTCGAAAATAGTACTAATTCACTACGCCAACTTGATTATACTAGGCCGTTAGACGAGTCTTCTTTCAATTCCACCAGGGTCTGCAGCAAATATTAACGCCTGCTCCTTCGTAATTAAGTCCATTCGTAGTAGGTCAATTAACGCATCGTCCATCGTTTGCATGCCTATTCGCTTATTTGTTTGCATAATTGATAGTATTTGATGTGTCTTTTGTTCACGTATTAGGTTTCGAACTGCTTGATTAATATGTAAAATTTCAAATGCAGCAACTCTTCCTTTATTGTCCTTGGTTGGTACGAGCTGTTGAGACACGACAGCTTGAAGTACGGCAGCGAGCTGAATTCTAATTTGTTGTTGCTGATGTGGTGGAAATACATCAATTACACGGTCAATTGTACTGACAGCTCCTGTTGTATGTAGGGTTGACAATACTAAGTGACCTGTTTCAGCTGCAGTTACTGCAATTGAAATCGTTTCAAGGTCTCTCATTTCACCAACTAGTATGACGTCAGGGTCTTGTCTGAGTGCTGCTCTTAGTGCATTAGAATAACTCATGGAATCCAGCCCCATTTCCCGCTGATTTACAATACTTTTATTATGTGAATGTAAATATTCAATAGGGTCTTCTAATGTAATAACATGACAGCTTCTCGTCTTATTTATTTGTCCAATAAGAGATGCAAGGGTGGTTGATTTTCCGCTTCCTGTTGGCCCTGTTACTAGAATAAGCCCACGCTTTTTCGTATAGAGATCAATAATAGAAGGTGGCAACCCAAGTCTCACAGGGTCGGGAATTGCAGAGTCTACCAACCGAAGTGCTGCGGCAACTGAACCCCTTTGCTTAAACGCATTTACACGAAATCGTCCAATGGATGCAATAGAAAAAGAAAAGTCAACCTCACCGTATTCGTCAAAGTGTTCTTTTTGTTTAACGCTCATAATAGATTCGACCAATGCGCCCGTAACTTCTGGCAATAGGCGTTCTTGCTCTTGATATTGTAGGTCGCCATTAATTCTTAGAATTGGTGGTACCCCGACTGTAATATGCAAATCAGAGGCTTTTTTCTCTTTTGCTTCTCTTAGTAGCTCTTCCATTGATATCATACTTATTCACGCTCCCTTAATCATTCCCGTATGCAATTCTTAACATTTCTTCAACAGTTGTCGTGCCATTTAATACAAGTCTAGTTGCATTGTTTTTCAAGGTATTCAGCCCTTCATCAAGAGCAATTCGTTTAATCTCATCTGCAGTTCCTTCGTTATTGATTACTTCTCTGATCTTTTCAGTTACTGGCATAATTTCATATACCCCTATACGACCAGAATATCCAGATTCATTACAAATATGACAACCAATTTTATTATAAATTTCAAGTTGCTCTTCCCTTGGAATTCCTAATACAATCTTATCGTTTTCCGTTGCATTAACTCTTTTTTTGCATTTTGGACATAGCTTTCGCACAAGTCGTTGCGCAATGACACCAACAACAGAAGCGCCTATTAAGAACGGCTCAACCCCCATGTCAATTAACCTTGTTATAGAGCTAGGTGCATCATTCGTATGAAGTGTACTTACTACAAGATGTCCTGTAATAGACGCCTTTACTGCGATCTCCGCAGTTTCAGTATCTCTAATTTCCCCAATCATTATTACATCAGGGTCTTGTCGCAAAATTGATCTTAACGCTGAGGCAAAGGTAAGTCCTGCCTTAGGATTAACGTGAACCTGATTAATGCCTTTAATTTGTGATTCTACTGGATCTTCAACTGTTACAATATTTATATCCTCTTTATTAATCTCATTAAGCGATGTATATAAGGTTGTAGATTTACCGCTTCCAGTGGGACCTGTAACCAATATAATACCATAAGGATTGGATAGAATGCCTTCAAATTTATCTAAATCATCAGGGAAAAACCCCAGCTGCGCTTTTCCTTTATTAAAGCCTTCCTTACTGTTCACACGCATAACTATTTTTTCACCATATACTGTAGGTAATGAAGATACACGAACGTCATATTCCTTTTTATCTACAACGATGGAAATTCTACCATCTTGTGGTTTTCTTTTTTCTGCAATATCCATTCCACCTATTATTTTAATTCTTGCTACAATCGCACTAAGCAAAGAGGTATCATACTCATACATTTGTTGTAATCTTCCATCCACTCTAAACCTTACTCGAATTTGCTTTTCATAAGGCTCAATGTGAATATCAGATGCTCTATGTCTTACTGATTGTTCCATCATCGTGTTTACTAATTTTACAATCGGGGCACTCTTAACCATGTCCCCTTCAATATCTTCTTCACTAATCTCTTTATCTAAATCTAGCGCATGTTCTTGCTTGAATTGTTCAGCCGCACGCATAGCTTTTTGTGATCCATAATGCATTTCAATTGCTCGTAATATATTAACTTCCTCAGCAAGGAGAGGAACAACATCCTTTCCCGAAAAAATCTTAACATCATCAATAGCAAAAATATTAAGTGGGTCCGCCATAGCTACATAGACTTCTGTCTCTGTTTGCTTAACCGGAATCAACACATTTTTTCTTGCCATATCTTCAGTGATTGTTTTTGTGGCATTCGTATCAATTTCATACTCTTCAATATGTATATAAGGAATGCCCAATTGGTATTCTAATACTTCATTGATACTTTGTTTTGTTACAAATCCTAATTGAATGAGGGCCTCTCCTATTCTAGAACCTGTATCCTTTTGTATTTTTAATGCCTCTTGCAACTGTTGATCAGATATGATTCCATATTGAACCAATAAATCACCTAGTCTAAGTTTCTTGTTAAGCCCATGCTGTCTCAAACTTTTCACCTTCTTATTTATCTTATTGTGTATAGAAATTGTTCTTAAGAAGTGCTTGTCCATATAGTACGTTCAATGACATTTACGTAACCCAGGAACTGAATAATCAGTCCATGGGTTACATTTTCACGATACGCCACTCTCTAATTCATATTAAATGTTTCAACTACTATTTGTCAAGGAAATTATTGACTCACTCTTGGTGAAGCTCTTTTTTTAGTTTTGCCAATGCTTTTTTCTCGATTCTAGAAACATATGACCTAGAAATACCTAACATATGAGCAATTTCTCTTTGCGTTTTTTCCGGCCGATCATTTAAACCATATCTAAGCTCAAGTACTAATTTTTCACGTTTTTTTAGGGTGCATTTGATTTTCTCATATAAATCTCTGATTTTCATCGTTAAATCTACTTGATCTATAATGCTGTCATCGTGCCCTTCAAAAACATCCATTAAGCTTATCTCATTGCCTTCTTTGTCAACGCCGATTGGCTCTTGTAATGAAACCTCTTTAATGAATTTTCTTTCATTCCTTAGCATCATTAATATTTCATTTTCAATACATCTAGATGCATAAGTTGCAAGTCTCGTTCCTTTATCTACATCATAGGAGTTGATGGCTTTAATAAGACCAATCGTTCCAATTGAAATTAAATCGTCCATATCTCTATTCGGTGTGTTAAACTTTTTCACTACATGCGCTACCAATCTTAAATTTCTTTCTATTAACATGTTTTTCGCATCAACATCACCTTGCTTACACTTTATTAAGCAGTCCGTTTCTTCTTGCGCTTTTAATGGTTTTGGGAAGGTTTGATTCGTAACGTAATAACAACATGGTCGAATCAAAGAAATAAATTCAAGCAATTAAATTCTCCAAAGATGCACTTATAATATAATATGAAGGCAGCTTAAAGAATGTGCAGAAATAAATATTACTTTTTCATCAATTAAGGAGTTTTATTTTTTTGCTCTTCTTTTTTCCGTATTATCTCGTCCTTTTCAACGTCTATATCAATAGGAATTCTTAAAATTTGTTTTGGATGGGGTGCTTCTTCTTGCCCATTTCCATCTAGATCATAAATGGCTTGAACGATAAAAACAATATTTCTTCCATCACGCTTCATTATTTCTAATTCATCGCCTACGACAAACTTATTCCTCTGCTCAATAATAGCCATGCCTTCTTCCTTCACATAGTCTATTACTTTTCCAACGTAAGTGTAATTTCTAATATACGTATTGGTATCATATATTTGTTCTTCTCCGTTAGGCTTATCCAAGTAAAACCCTGTAGTAAATTGCCTATGACTGCACTTTTTAATCTCTTCTAGATAATGAGGAAGATTTTTTGTATACAACTTAGGATCCTTCATATAATCATCTATTGCTTGTCTATATGTTCTTGTTACAGTAGCGACATATAGCTGAGTTTTCATCCTACCTTCTATTTTGAAGCTATGAATACCCGCTTTTATTAAATCTCCAATGTATTCAATCATACATAAATCCTTAGAATTATAAATATAGGTGCCTCTTTCATTTTCATATACGGGCATATATTGTCCTGGTCTGGTTTCTTCAACAAGATTATAGGTCCATCTACAAGGATGTGTACACGCGCCTTTGTTGGCATCTCTCTCCGTCATATAGTTGCTCAACAAACATCTTCCAGAGTAGGATATACACATTGCACCATGAACAAAAGCCTCCAGATCCAAGTCCTTCGTTGTTCTTAATCTAATGGTAGATATTTCTTTAAAGGACAACTCTCTTGCCACAACAACTCGTTTCACGCCTTGCTTATGCCAAAAATTTATTGACGCATAATTTGTATTATTTGCTTGGGTGCTTAAGTGAAGTTCTATCTCAGGTATCTCTGCCCTTGCAATGTCTAAAATACCCGGATCCGCAACAATTAGACCATCTGGCTTCATATCTTTTAATTGTCTAAAATAATCGCTAACCCCTTCAAGGTCATCATTATGGGCAATAATATTTGCAGTAACATATACCTTTACGCCATGTTCATGAGCATAATCTATTCCTTGTTTCATATGTTCAAGTGTAAAGTTTTTAGCTTTTGCACGAAGACCAAATTCTTCTCCGCCAATATATACTGCATCCGCTCCATACTTAACTGCTATCACTAAGTTCTCCAAGCTTCCTGCTGGTATTAATAATTCAGGTTTTTTCATTTCATTCACCTTCTTTTAATTTGCAACTAATTGTTGCGCCATCTGCTATTGGTAAAATAACTGTACGTAATGCTTTATTATGATTTAGTTCCCATAAGTATTCTCTCATTCTTCCATGGATTGTACGTTGTCTTCTTGGTATACTCCACCTTGACTTGGCTACATATCCGTCCTGTAACACATTATCTGATACCAATATTCCTTCAACTCTTAATAGCTTTAAACAATAGGGTAAAAAGGAAATATATTGTCCTTTGGCTGCATCCATAAAGATGAAGTCAAATCGTTGGTTTAGATTAGGCAGTATGCTTTGTGCATCTCCCTCTAGAATATTTATGATTGTTTCTTTGCCTGCCATTTTAATATATTTATTTGCAACATCTATCATATCTTTTGATCGCTCAATCGTGGTAATCGTTCCACCTTCATCAAGATACTTACTCATAATGATAGAAGAATACCCTACTGCTGTTCCAATCTCTAATATATGCTTTGGTCTTTGTATTGTTAACAAAACCTCAAGTAGCTGTTTAACCTCATTCTTAATAATTGGCACACCATTTGTTAATGCTTCTTGGCGAATATGATCAATGAATTCGTCTTCATCTTCTTGTATCGCTTGTAAATATTCTCGAATAAATTCATAGGTTATTTCACTCATGTTTCACCTTTCAAATTAACGAATTATAAGATTGTTAAGGCTAAAGTTTCCTTTAGCCTTAGTTTATTTCTATATTGTTTTAATATTCTTGTTTATATTGGTTTTTAGCAGCGTTATGTCCATCTAATGTCGTATTAAACTTATGTTCTCCTGTTTCTTCATTTACTAAAACAAAGAATAAGTAATCATGCTCCTCAGGATATAGTGCCGCTTTGATAGATGCTTCACCAGGATTTGCAATTGGTCCAACTGGTAAACCCGAATACATATAGGTATTATATGGGGAATCTGTTTCTAAGTCCGTATATAAAAGCTTATTTTTATTAAAGTCTTTTGGCTTATCTAAGGCATATATTACTGTAGAACACATTTCTAGCCTCATATCAATATCGAGTCTGTTATATATTACGCCAGATACTGTTGCTCGTTCTGTGTCTAGCCTAACCTCTTTTTCAATAATAGAGGCAATCGTAATTACTTCATCAACCGTTAAGCCAAGTTCCTCTGCCCTAGTGTAGTATTCATCTTTAAATACACGATTAAATTCCTTTAACATCGTACTAATAACATCAGATGCTGTAGCATCTTTGTATACATCATAAGTATTTGGGAACAAATACCCTTGTAACAGTATTTCTCGTTGTGGAATATCTTTAATGAACTTATATCCAAAGTCTACGTTTAATACTGCTTCCATAAATTCTTCTGAATCCACAATACCTTCTGCCTCTAGCTTCGTAGCAATTTGCTCGATCGTGTATCCTTCTGGAATTGTAAACTTCACAGTATCCATTTTTTGCCCATTTTGTATAAGCGAACTCATTATTTCTTCTTCATCCATGCCTGTATTTAATTCGAAAGTTCCGAATTGAAATTTACTATCATTACCAGCCATTTTTGCTATTATTCTAAAATAAAGAACACTTCCAATCAAATCATTTTCTTTTAAAATCTTAGCGATTGTTTCTGAAGAGGCACCTTGTGGAATAGTAATCTCAACACTCATAACTGTTCCGTCTGATTCTGGCGATTTACCCATTATTTTGTAGCCCGTTTCGAAAGCAAATTTCCCTCCAAAATACAAAGCTACTAATGCTAGTATTAAAATAATAAGCTTAACGGCAACGTTCTTAACGTTTGAAGTAACCTTTTTAGTCATATTTTCACCCTTTTCATTCTAAGAAATCAACATCAAACTCTATTTCTTCAACTAAATGATTAAAAATCTCCCAAATAAGCTTTGTCATTTTAATTTCATCTTCCATAAACTCTTTGACAAGTGAATGGCTTAACAGCTCATCATTTGCATTTTTTAAATTCACTAATTGTTCATAGCAGTTGTAATAACCGTAATTGTGTCCTAGTTGAATTTCAAAGCAGCTTTTTCTAAATTCGTCAAATTGTGCACTTAAATTTGGTTTCAACGCTAAGTTTTTTTTTGACTGTAAAAAGTTTATATATACATCTGATTTCTTAATTTGCTCTACAAATTCTACCGTTTGGTTTTGCAAATCATCCATATTATCACCTCGAATAAATACAACCTTATTCTATTATATTTTACAGGATACAAGATGGGAATGCAAGTATCATTTTACCATCCCTATCTTATCTAGCTTCCTACTATCTTTAATAATCTACTTAAAGTATACAGGAAAGTCAGATTAAGAGACTTTCCTGTAACAAATATATCCTTTGCATAAAAGCAAGGAATTATTAAATTTAACAGCTATTATACTTCCATAATAATTGGTAATATCATTGGGCTTCTTTTAATTTGTTGCCATAAGAATTCATTTAGTTCCTCTTTAACAACATTTTTAATTTTAGACCAATCGTTTATATTTCTTTTCGTACAATTGTTGAGTGCACCTTTTACAACTTCTTTGGCTTCTACCATCAAATCACCAGACTCTCTAACATATACAAAGCCTCTTGATACAATGTCAGGACCCGCTAATACTTCACCTGTTGTCTTTTTCAGTGTTATAACTACTATAATTAACCCTTCTTGGGATAGTTTCTGGCGATCTCGTAGTACAATATTTCCTACATCTCCAACACCTAGACCATCAACTAATATTTGACTTACTGGCACGCGTCCAGTAACGGCAGCACTATCTTCATCTACCTCAAGCACATCGCCTGATGATAGAATGAAAATATCTTCATTTTTCATCCCCATATGCTCAGCTAATTCCGCGTGCTTTTTGAGATGTCTATACTCCCCATGTACTGGTATAAAAAACTTAGGACTTACTAATTTATGAAGAATCTTAAGTTCTTCTTGACATGCATGACCTGAAACATGTGCATAATCAAAAATAACGTCAGCACCTTTTCTAAATAAATCATTGATCACTCTAGACACTGTTTTTTCATTTCCCGGAATGGCTTTAGAACTGAGAATTACTTTATCACCTTTTTGTATCTGGATCTTCCTATGGGTTGAAGATGCAATTCTTGATAAGGCTGCCATTGGTTCGCCTTGACTTCCAGTTGTGATGATTACAATTTGACTAGGGTCATGATTGATCATTTCGTCTGCACCAATCATCATACCATCTGGAACCTTCAAATAACCAAGTTCCATAGCAGTCGTACAAACATTAACCATACTTCTACCTTCAATAACAACTTTTCTATTAAACTTTTCTGCTGAGTTAACAATCTGTTGAACTCTATCTACATTTGAAGCAAATGTTGTTACAATTATTCTATTCTCTAAAGTTTCAGAAAAAATTTCATCGAATGCTTTTCCTACAGAGCTTTCAGACATTGTATAGCCTTTTCTTTCAGCGTTGGTGCTATCAGCCATTAATAATAGTACACCTTTTTTTCCAAGCTCTGCAAACTTTTGAAGATCAATTGGCTTTCCATGAATTGGTGTATAATCGATTTTAAAGTCACCACTATGGACAACAATACCTGCAGGTGTATGAATTGCAAGTGCTAGTGCATCTGAAATACTATGATTTGTTCCAATACATTCTATTTTAATATTTTTACTAAATTCAATCGTATCTCCGGGAGAAACACAATTTCTTGTGGTTGATTTGAGAATATTGTGTTCCTTTAATTTATTTTCAACTAGTCCAATTGTTAACCGTGTACCATAAACAGGTACATTTATTTCCTTCAACACATAAGGAAGGGCACCAATATGGTCCTCATGCCCATGTGTTAACATAAAACCTCTAACTTTAGCAGCATTTCGTTTCAAATACGTAACATCAGGTATGACAAGATCAATCCCCAACATTTCATCTTCTGGGAATGCAATACCACAGTCAACAACTACGATATCGTCCTCGTACTCAAAGGCTGTTATATTCATACCTATTTGCTCTAAGCCACCTAAAGGTATAATCTTTAATTTTGATTTTTTCACTGACAAAAAACACCTCCGTTTAATTTTGCCTTGCAATTTTCATTACAATTTTTCATTTATTGATGAGCTACATTCGCTACATATTCCATAAAACTTTACGACATGGTTGGTTACTTTAAATTGATATTTATCACTACAGGTCTCTTCTATGAGATCCAATAAATCGTCTTCAGCTTCAATTACCTTACCACAACTTTCACATATTAAATGGTGATGGTGATGCTTGTGTGCATCCCATTTGCCTATTTCATAGCGAATAAATCCATCGTTAAGATCAAGCTTGTCAATAAGCTTAAGATCATGCAATAGCTGTATCGTTCTATAAACAGTAGCCAGTCCAATTTCTGGGCTTTGTTCTTTTACTTTAAGATATATTTCTTCTGCTGTCATATGTTGACTAACATTATTTTTCAAGACTTCTAATACACTTTCTCTCTGAGAAGTTATTTTAAAGCCCTTATCTTTCAATATTTGTTTAAATGATTCACTTTTAATGGTTGACATTTCCTACCCCCCAAACACTTGTGATAAAATTATCTAATCTCTATTCGTCTTGATCAATTTCAAAATTTTCAAGAACATCTTCAAACAACTCCGTCACAGCATCTAATTCCTCTTCATCATCTACGATTTCATACAACACTTCTTCATCACTTAATTCAATAGCTTTAAGAATGTACGCAGTCATATCATCATTTTCTAATTCTTCTTCTTCCACTACCATTAAATAAACATCTTCATTGTACTCCACACTTCCAAGTACCGCAAAATTCACTTCTTCATTTGTTTCATCAAACACAAATTTTATCGTATCCATATTTTCACCTTTCTTAAAGTGCCCTATGCACTTTAATCTAATTTTATTGCTGATTTAAATCAAGATAGCCTTGTAAAATAAATACTGCTGCCATTTTATCAATAACTTTTTTTTGTTTTTTCTTGTGAACATCTGCCTCAATTAAAAGTCTTTGAGCACCAATGGTACTCAACCTTTCGTCCCAAGTAAGTACGTCAATTCCGAATTCTCTTTCTAATCTTCGTTTAAAAACTAAAGTCTTTTCTACACGTTCCCCTTCTGTATTGTTCATATTCTTTGGTAATCCTAACACGATCTTATTTATACTATACTCTTCAATAATCTCTCTTAATCTAATAATAGTACGAACTAAATCATTTTCATCTTTTCGTGTTATCGTTTCTAAACCTTGTGCTGTCCAACCAAAAGGGTCACTTATAGCGACGCCTAATGTTTTACTTCCGTAGTCTAATCCAAGTATTCTCATTTATTCTCCTAGCTCGTATACCTTCATAACATGACTTTTTATTCTATAACAAACTGTAGCACAGCGTTATACAGGCGCTACAGTTAGATGTTTTTATTTTAACCTTGTATTGATATAGCAATCTAATATTTCTTGAAGCAATTCATCTCTTTCAATTTTACCAATTAAAGTTCTAGCATTATTATAACTAGTAATATAAGTAGGGTCACCAGATAAAATATAACCTACTATTTGATAAGAAGGGTTATATCCTTTTTTTGATAGAGCCTCATATACTTTAGCAATGACATCTCTAACTTCTTTTTCGTGTTCAGTTTCTGATTCATTTTTTTTAAAAAATTGTGTATAATTTAATTTTCCCATACTCTTCACATCCTTATAAACATGCAATCATGATAAATATAGTTCTATCTTAATACATATTACCAAATATTTCAATGTAATTTTCATTAAAAGTGTTTTTTAATTGCCTTAATCTACTATACCTTTTAAAAGTTCCTTGTCTATTTCCACTATTTCAACACTTAATAGTCTATTTTCAAGACGCTTATCGCTCTTCTCAACGATTATTTTTGAATAATTTGAAGCGTGCCCAATATAGTACTCTGTTCCACTAATTTCTATAATATCTTCAAAAATAACCTCAACTACACTTCCAATGAATTGTTCTAAATAATTATAATGAAGTTGATTTCTAATACTACCCAGTACTTTACTTCTATGGTTTTTAACTTCTTCTTTAATCTGTTGCTTTATAGCGGCCGCCTTAGTTCCTTCTCTTGGCGAATACTTGAAAATATGAATATCAGCAAATCCAATTCGTTTTACAAAGTCAATTGTTTCCTGAAACTCTATCTCTGTTTCACCTGGAAAGCCAACAATAATATCCGTTGTAATGGCAGGCTTATCGTATGCCTTCCTTAAATTGAGTACAGACTCATAGTATTCTTTCGTATCATAATGCCTATTCATCCTTTTCAAAACATCATCACATCCACTTTGTAAAGATAAGTGAAAGTGAGGACACAACTTATTTAGTTGTACAATCTGATTGATAAAATCCACTGTCATTAAAGTCGGTTCTAAAGAACCCAGTCTAATACGCTCTAATCCATTTAGTTCATTTAATTCTATTAGTAAATCAATCAACTTATACCCATAATCATCCAAACCATATGAAGCTAAATGGATCCCTGTAAGAACAATTTCTTTATAACCTTTCTCTACAAGTTGGCTTACTTCCTTGATAATATTTTCAGGATTTCGACTTCTCACTCTACCTCTTGTATAAGGAATAATACAATAGGAGCAGAATTGATTACACCCATCTTGAATTTTAATGTGCGCTCTTTTCTTATCATCTATTTTACTAATCCACATTTCCTCATAAGGAACATTATGAGTCATATCTTCGATTAAGCTATATTTCTTATGTTCCCGAATATACTCCTCGACAAGATCTACAATTTGATTCTTCTTGGTATTGCCAATAATTAAATCAATGTCTTCATTATCTTTCAACTTTTTCTCTGCTATTTGAGCATAACAGCCCATAGCAACGACTATTGCATTACTATTTATTGACTTACCTTTAGATAGCATCTTCCTTGATTTTTTATCAGCTATGTTCGTGACAGTACACGTATTGATAATACATATATCTGCCGGCTCATTAAAATCAATAACTTCAAAGCCTCTTTGCTCAAACAATTCCATGATTGCATCTGTCTCATACTGATTTACCTTACAGCCCAATGTATGAAAACTCACCTTTAGCATAATCTATCCTTTCTATGTTCAATATATCCTCTCTAGGAATTGTACTTAACCTACTATTAACTTGACATATCATATAATAACAGTTAGTATAATTATAATCAATGACAAAATGTAAGGGGGTATGAGCACATGAAAACAATAAAAGTTTCACTAAATTCCATTGATAAGGTAAAAATATTTGTAAATATTATTGCAAAATATGATTCTGATTTTGATTTAATTTCAGGTCGATATGTAATTGATGCCAAGTCTATAATGGGCATTTTCAGCCTAGACTTAAGCAAGCCTATTGAATTAACTATTCATGACAGTTCAGTAGTTGAAGAGGTTACACAAAGCTTAATTAAATACATTGTAGAATAGCAATATTCAGGAAAATCGGCTAAGCCGAGTTAAAATCACTATAAATACATAGAAGAGCCCACTACTTAAACAACTACTTAATAGTGGCTTTTTTATTGCACGCTTATGCCCTAATACCTATAACCTCTGTATCCTTTACTGCCTTTTCAATCATCTCTTCCATCTGTACTAATCTTTCTTCTGATCTTTCAATAGACTTCAATGTAGGCTTCGTAACTGGATGCTTCGCAACAAATATAGTGCAACAATCTTCATAAGGTAGTATGGACGTTTCATAGGTTCCAATCTTCTCTGAAATATTTACTATATCTTGCTTATCAAACCCGATCAGTGGTCTAAATACAGGCATCGTACATACATCATTGGTTGTTACCAAACTTTGAAGTGTCTGGCTAGCCACTTGTCCAATACTCTCACCCGTTATCAGTGCAAGTGCATCGTTTTTGTAGGCGATAATTTCCGATATTCGCATCATAATTCTACGCATAATTATCGTAAGTTGTTCATGAGGACATTTCTCGTAAATGTAAAGCTGTATTTCTGTAAAAGGTACAATATGAAGATTAATTTTACCAGTATATACCGAGACAAGTCTAGCCAACTCAATAACCTTATCTTTCGCTCTATCTGTAGTATAAGGATGAGAGTGAAAATATACTGCATCAAGCTTAACACCACGCTTTGCAATCATCCAACCAGCCACCGGACTATCAATTCCACCTGATAGCAATAGCATCGCTTTTCCATTACTACCTACCGGCATGCCACCTAATCCCTTAATGATTTTTGAATAGATATAGGTTTTATTTCTGATTTCAATCCACAACTTCACTTGAGGTTTATGGACATCAACCTTCAATGTAGGAAATTGATCTAATACATATGATCCAACTTCTTTTGCTATTTCCATCGAATTTAATGGATACGTCTTAATAGCTCTTTTTGCTTCTACCTTAAAAGTGAAGTCAAACTGCTTGTACTCTTCTTTTAAATAAGCTATGGCCATTTCCTTGATATGCTCAAAATCAGAGGAGTCTAATACAATTACTGGACATATACCAATAAGACCAAAAATATTTTTCAAGACATTTATAATTTCATCCTCGTGAATCGTCTCTAGTGGTTCAACATATATTCTACCTTGCTCTTTTGTTACTTTAAAGGCACCAATTTTAGATAATCTACCTTTAATTTGATCTACTAGCGTGTTTTCAAATAGATATCTATTCTTGCCCTTTATAGCTATTTCACCATATTTTACTAAGAAGGCTTTTTTCATAATTTTTCTCCTATGAATGTTCTTTATGCTTATTTACGAACAAATTTTCTTAGAGCTGGAACGATTTCCATTAACTTTTCAATACAATAATCCACTTCTTCTTTTGTATTGTACATAGAAAAGCTAAATCTTACTGAGTTATCAATTTCAGTCTTTGTATATTCTAGTGATAATAACGTTGCGCTTGGCTCTGGTTTATTAGAGGAACAGGCTGATCCTGTAGAAATATATATTCCTTTGCTCTCTAATGCATGTAGTAATACCTCGCCCTTCACATCTTCAAACCTTATATTAAGAATATGATGTGCACTATCGTCACCTTCAATTCCATTCACAAAGGTTCTTTCAATATTATTTAGAATACCCTCTCTAAGCTGCATCTTTAAATCGTAGAGCTGCTTTGAATGATTGTCTATATGATTATACATATATTCTGCCGCAACTGAAAGCCCTGCAATTCCAGCTGTATTTTCTGTACCTGAACGAATGCCCATTTGATGTGCTCCACCAAACATAAGGGGTTTGATTTTGACCTTTTGGCTAATATATAGTGCTCCAACACCCTTTGAAGCATGCAACTTATGTCCGCTGATGCTTAAACAATCTATTTTCCATTTTTTAGGTTGTATCCAAATTTTTCCAAAAGATTGAACCGCATCTACGTGAAAAATTGTATGTTGATTTCGTTCTTTAATAATTTGTCCAATTTTTTCAACCGGTGATATAACGCCAATTTCATTATTTACATGCATAATTGAAACAAGCACTGTATCAGGTCTTATAGCACCCTCTAAAGCTTCTAGGTTAATTCTTCCATCAGGATGTACTGGAATGGTTGTTACTTCAAAGCCTTCTTCCTCTAACTGTTTTGCTGTACGTCCAACAGAAGGATGTTCAAAACATGAAATAATAATATGCTTTCCACTTCTATTATAAGCGCGTGCAATACCTAAAATTGCTAAGTTGTTTGACTCAGTTCCCCCAGATGTAAAGATTATTTCCTTTTTTTCCACCTTTAACAAACTAGCTATCATATTTCTAGCTTCCGTTATTTCTTTTTCTGCTTCAATACCTTTAAAATGTAACGAAGAGGGATTGCCATAATGCTCCTCTAGAACAACGCACATTTTATTCGTTACTTCTTTCATCACTTTTGTTGTTGCTGCATTATCTAAGTATACGTTCAATTCCTTCACCTCAAATTTCGATTGTACCCAATATATCATATGCCTTTTTATTAAATTTGATACTCTATTCATATTGCAAAAGTCTACAACCATTATTTATTCGTCTGCATAGAAAAAGGTAGGGATGCCCTACCTTCATGTCCTATAGTACATATATTATCTAAAGTCTCACTACTTTGACATAATGTTTTCAATGGCTTGTAGTACTCTTGCCTTTTGGAAAGGTTTAACGATAAAATCTTTTGCACCTTTTTTTATAGCATCAACAACCATTGGTTGCTGGCCCATTGCAGAACACATAATAACCCTTGAAGTCGGACTCTCCTTCAAAATATCTGGAAGTGCTGTTACACCGTCCATTTCTGGCATTGTAATATCTAAGGTAATAACATCAGGTTTTAATTCTTTAGCTTTTTTAATAGCTTCTAACCCATTACTTGCTTCACCAACTACTTCATAGCTTTCTTCTTCAAGCATTTTTTTAAGTACTGTTCTCATAAAAACCGCGTCATCAACTATTAACACTCTAATTACACCCATAATTCATTCCACCTCCAAGTTAAACATTAAAATAGACAATACTACCATACCTGCAGTTTCAGTTCTTAAAATTCTTTTACCTAGAGAAACTATCGAAGCTTCCATGGTAATAAGTCTTTGAATTTCTATTTCATCAAAGCCACCTTCTGGACCAATGAATACGCCAATGGTGTCATAATTGCTAGCTTGCAAAAATATCTCTTTTGAGTCATTAGCTGAAGTAGCTTTCTCATAAGGTACAATAATATTTCCAAGCTTTTCGGCATATTGTAAAGCCTCATCAAAAGTCATCGGAACAGTCACTCTAGGAATCGTTGCACGATGAGATTGTTTTGCCGCGGCCGTAGCTATCTTCTGCCATCTATCATTCTTTTTTTCTTTATTTTGTTGATTAATTTTTACAATGGATCTTGCCATTACAACAGGAATAATTTCATACACACCTAGCTCGACGCTCTTTTGAATGATTAATTCCATCTTATCTTGCTTAGGTAATCCCTGAAACAAATATATTTTTGTTGGCAATTCTTGTATAGATTGTTGGACAGAAAGTATTTTGCATTTTACAAATTCTCTTTCTAATACGTCTATTATACAACAATATTCTTGCCCCTGTCTATTACTAATTATAATTTCTTCCTTGGTTGAAAGTCGTAAAACATTCGTAATATGGTTTACATCATCTCCGCAAATAGTAATCGAAGACTCGTCAATTTGGTTCTCTTCTACAAAAAATCGATGCATTAACTCACGCTTTCATCTTGGAGGTTATCACAACCCATTCTCCATGATTTGTTATTTCAACTATTTCAAACTTTGAATCAATTAATTTCGCCTTCACTTCTTCTAATCGTTCTAAAATAATTCCAGAAGAAATAAATAATCCTTCGTGCTTTAGCACTCTTTTTATATCATCCACTAAAAGCAATATAATATCTGCCATAATATTTGCAACAACGATGTCTGCTTTTTCATGTACTTGACTGAGTAAGTCACCATGAAAAACAGATATTTGTTCTTCCAAACTATTTAACAGTACATTTTCCTTACTTACTTTAACTGCGGCCTTATCTACGTCAATAGCAAAGATGCTTTTCGCACCTAATTTTGCTGCTACGATAGATAATATTCCACTTCCGCAACCAACATCGATGATATTCTCACCCTTCTTTATGTATTTCTCGAGTTGTTCGATACACATTGAGGTGGTTTCATGGGTTCCACAGCCAAAAGCCATTCCTGGATCTATTTCAATAACAATATCCTGTTCCTTCAAATCTGAAAAAGTCTCCCAGGTTGGTTTTATGACTATATGCTCCCCAACTCTAAAGGGTTTATAATACTGCTTCCAATTATTTGCCCAATCTTCTTCTTTCGTTATTGCTCTAGTTATGGTTCCTTCACCAATGTCAACATAGCTTTTTATTTCTTCTAAGTATTCTCTAATAAGTGTATTCTTTTCTTCAATATCTTCTTCCTCTGAAAAGTAACATACTATTTTAATTGAATCCAAAACAATAAGCTTGCTGTCTATATAATCTACAATAAGATTTTCTTTTTCGTATTGGCTCAATTTATTATCTACAATTTCTATTCCTTTTACACCTATTGAATACAATTTATCGGCTATTAGCTCAATTGCCTCTTCTTTAGTGTTTATAATAATGCTATGCCATTCCACTTATGAATCACCTCGTTTATTCAAAAACGTCTTTTACTTTATCGTACCATTTTTTCTTTTTGTCTCCACCATTTTCATCTGATATTGTTTTTGAAATAGCAGCGAATTCTTTTAACAATTCAGTTTGCTTATCGGAAAGATTTCTAGGCACTTCAATAACTACTGTAATATATTGGTCACCTCTAACCTTAGGGTTCCCTAGCTTAGGAACGCCTTTCCCTTTAAGCCTAAAACGTGTATTGGTTTGAGTTCCTGCTTTCATTTCATACTTAACATTTCCATCTATGGTTGGCACTTCTAATTCATCACCAAGTGCTGCTTGAGCAAAGGAAATTGGCATTGTGTAATGTATATCAATATCTTGTCTTTCAAAATGAGAATGTGGTTCAATGTAGATCGTTAATAAAATATCGCCTCTTGGCCCACCATTTTTACCTGGTTCACCTTTGCCCTTTAAGCGAATACTTTGACCATTATCAATGCCTTCAGGAATAGATACAGATATTTTTTTATTCCTTCTTACATATCCTGAACCTTGACAATCTGTGCATTTGTCTTTAATTATTTTTCCAGAACCTTGGCAATGGTTACAAGTTTTAACACTAGATACTGTACCAAATAATGTTTGCTGATTATATCTTACTTGACCAGCGCCACGGCATGTTGGACATTGTTCTGGTGATGTTCCAGGCTTAGCTCCTGTTGAATGACAAGTGTCACATGGGTCTGATGTTGTTACCTGGATTTCCTTTTCAATTCCAAAAATGGCTTCTTCAAAAGCTAATTTAATATTTGCCCTTAAATTTGCGCCTTTAGTTGGGGCGTTTGAACTTTGCCTTCTGCCACCTCCACCAAAAAAATCTCCAAAAATATCACCAAAAACATCGCCCATATCTCCAAAATCAAAGCCACCTCTAAATCCACCAGCACCTGCTCCGTTATCAAACGCCGCATGACCAAATTGATCATATTTTGCTCTCTTGTTATCGTCGCTTAGTACTTCATAAGCTTCAGTAGCTTCTTTAAATTTATGTTCTGATACATCATCATCTGGATTTGTGTCTGGATGATGTTGCTTCGCTAATTTACGATATGCTTTTTTTATATCTGCCTCGGATGCACCTTTTGCTACGCCCAAAGTTTCGTAATAATCTTTTTTTTCTGCCATACAATCACCTACCTATTTATTATAGCGCAGAAAATCCTTACCTCTAGGTTGGATTTCTGTCCACTTCAAGTGGCAAAGCCACAAGTCATTATTACTATACGATAATTTACGCTATAATGCAAGTCAAAGGATACACGCTCATTATAATAACAATGAGTTTGTAGCCTCAAAATTGCAACAACTATGTCAATACGACTGCTAATGCAGCCGTATTGAATAGGTCTTTTTATTTTTCTTCTTTATAATCTACATCAACAAAATCATCAGGTCCTTCTGTTGTACCGTCTTCTGCTCCTGCTTCAGGTGCTGCATTTGCAGCATTTGCCGCTTCATAGAGCTTCGCTGAGAATTCTTGAACAATTGTCATTAAAGAATCTTTAGCTGCTTTGATTTCTTCAGCTTCTGAGTCAGAAATTGAATCTGTTTTAACTTTCTCGAGAAGATCCTTAAGTTTCTTAACTTCTGCTTCTATTTTATTCTTTTCGTCTTCACTTACCTTGTCTCCAAGTTCTGAAATCGTTTTTTCTGTTTGGAATACAAGAGATTCTGCTTCGTTTTTAAGATCTATTGTTTCTTTACGTTTCTTATCTTCTGCTTCAAAACGTTTTGCTTCGTCAACTGCCTTGTTGATTTCATCATCAGAAAGATTTGTGCTTGCAGTAATTGTAATGTGTTGTTCTTTTCCTGTGCCTAAGTCTTTAGCATGTACATTTACAATACCATTGGCGTCAATATCAAAAGATACTTCAATTTGTGGAATTCCTCTTCTTGCTGTTGCAATGCCATCTAATCTAAAGCGTCCTAAAGTTTTATTATCTCTTGCAAATTCTCTTTCGCCTTGAACGATGTGAATATCTACAGCTGTTTGGTTGTCTTCTGCAGTTGAGAAAACTTGGCTCTTCTTTGTTGGAATAGTCGTATTTCTTTCAATAAGCTTCGTTGCTACACCACCTAAAGTTTCAATACCAAGTGATAATGGTGTTACGTCTAATAATAAGATGTCACCAGCTCCAGCGTCACCAGCAAGCTTACCACCTTGAATTGCAGCACCAACAGCAACACATTCGTCTGGGTTGATTCCTTTAAACGCATCTTTTCCAGTAAGACCTTTTACTGCATCTTGAACGGCTGGAATTCTAGTTGATCCACCAACTAATAATACTTTATCTAGTTGAGAAGCTGATAAACCAGCATCTTTTAATGCACTTGAAACTGGACCTAGTGTACTGTCTACTAAATCATGTGTTAACTCATCAAATTTAGAACGTGTAATTGTAATATCTAAATGCTTAGCACCATCTTGACTAGCAGTAATAAATGGTAAATTTATATTTGTTGTTGTTGTATTTGATAATTCTTTTTTAGCATTTTCAGCTGCTTCTTTTAAACGTTGCATTGCCATTTTATCTGAAGTCAAATCAATGCCTTCTTTGTTTTTAAATTCCTTTACTAAATAATCCATAACACGTTTATCAAAGTCATCGCCACCAAGTCTATTGTTACCACTTGTTGCAAGAACTTCTAAAACACCATCACCAATTTCGATAATAGATACATCGAATGTACCGCCACCTAAATCATATACCATAATTTTTTGTTCATGTTCATTATCTAGGCCATATGCTAGTGCAGCAGCAGTTGGTTCGTTAATGATTCTCTTAACATCTAAACCTGCAATCTTACCTGCATCCTTTGTTGCTTGACGTTGGCCATCACTAAAATAAGCTGGCACTGTAATAACTGCTTCTGTCACAGTTTCTCCAAGATAACTTTCTGCATCAGCTTTTAACTTTTGAAGAATCATTGCTGATACCTCTTGAGGTGAATAATCCTTATCCTCAATTTTCACCTTATGATTCGTACCCATTTCTCTTTTAATTGAACTAATTGTTTTATCTGGATTCGTAATAGATTGTCTTTTTGCAGGATCACCTACAAGGCGATCTCCATTTTTAGCAAAAGCTACAACTGATGGTGTAGTTCTTGCTCCTTCTGTATTAGCAATAACGATAGGCTTGCCACCTTCCATTACGGATACACATGAGTTCGTTGTTCCTAAGTCAATTCCAATTATTTTAGCCATCTTTATTTCCTCCTATAATATTCAATTTATATTGTTTGTTATTTTAATTTGCAACTTTAACCATACTAAATCTAAGTACTCTGTCTTTATACGTATACCCTTTTTGAAGCACCTCGATCACTTCATTTTCACCGTAATTTTCATTTTCTTCATGTGAAACTGCATGATGTAGATTCGGATCAAATTCTTTGAAAAGCGCATCCATTTCTTCCACACCCAGCTCTTTCATTGTTCCTATTAACTGCTTGTAAATCATTTCTATTCCTTGTACAAAGGAGCTTGCCTTTTCTTCTTCTGAAGCGCTTTCTAGCGCTCTTTCAAAGTTGTCAACAATAGGTAAATACTTTTCAAATACTTCCTTAGCACCATTTTCATACATTTGAGACTTTTCTTTAATTGTTCTTTTCCTAAAATTATCATATTCAGCCATCGTACGTTGTAGCTTATCTAAGTAACCTTTTGCAATGGTTTCTTTCTCGTGTAATTTTGTCTCAACATCCACTTCGGTCTCATCTAACTCAACATCTGTGACTGTTTCTATCACTTCTTCCATGTTTTGATCTTTTAATTCATCCTCTGTACTCGTATCCTTCACTGTCTCTTGGTCCAATTCATTTTCTATCATTATTTTTCCACCTTTCCTTATTAGCTTCCTTTATCGCCTTTTAAGAGCTTTTTTTCCATACTATTGATTAAATATTTTAAAGAAGAAATAGTATTCATATAGTCCATTCTTTTCGGTCCGATGATTCCAATTACACCAACCATCTCTCCTCCAATGCAATACGACGTTGTTATAATACTACATTCCTTCATTTCAGCTACTTCAATTTCTTCACCAATCTTAATCTTAATTTTTCCGTCTTCATTACCTGTCATGCTATACAATAAGGTTTTTAAAGCACTCTTCTCTTCCAATGTATCAATTAATTCCATTGCCTTATTGATATTACTAAATTCAGGAAATTTTAGAATATTCGTTGTACCCGATGTGTAAATATCTGTGTCATCTGTAGACTGCATCGTTTGACATACAACATCAAGAACTTTTGTTATAACTTCAAAATTTGCTTCCGCATACTTTTGAATACTTTGAATTAATGGTAAATTAATTTGCTCTACGGTTAATCCATAGAGATGTTCATTAAGAATAAAGGTTAGTCTGTTTAGAATATTTTGCTCAATACCTTCTTTTATATTAATCATATAGTTTTTAATTGTGTTCCCATCGGTTACAACTACGACAAGAAGCTTCGTTGGTTCAAGACAAATCAATTGAATATTCTTGATTTTACTTGACTTGTACTGGGGTGTAGATATCATTGTTGCATAATGGGTCTCTTTTGCAAGCATTTTTCCTATATCTTGTAATAGACTTTCTATCCGATCTGCTTTTTGTACTAAATCTTCAAGTAATGCTATTTTTTTAATTTGTGCCTTTTGATTTTCCAAAAGAATATCTACATAAAGTCTATAACCTTTATCAGATGGAATTCTGCCAGAAGATGTATGGGGTTGCACAATAAATCCAAGCTCTTCTAAGTCAGACATTTCGTTTCTAATAGTTGCAGGGCTAATACCTAAATCATAATTTTTTGAAATAGTCCTAGAACCAACTGGTTCTGCCGTATCAAAATAACTTGATATAATTGCCTGAAGTATTTTCATTTTTCTATCATTTAATTCCATTTGATCACCACCTTAATCTCTGGAAATCTTCTGTTGTTGTTAGCACTCTCTTCTAACGAGTGCTAACGCTTGACAATAAAATATCACTTCAGAGCGACTTTGTCAATAGAATTTCTAAAAAAAAATAAATTTTTTGTCTATAAAATAAAGTGTGCAAGGACATAGTTGCTAATATCCATTCCTCGATTTGTTAATCTTAATCGGTCACCCTCTTCTACTAACAATTCTTGTTTTAATAATTCATCAATTACTTCACCATATAAATCTTCTAACTTTTCATTGAATTTTTTATAATATATTTGTTTACTTATTCCCTCAAACAACCTAAGACCAAGGAATAGAAATTCTTCCTTTTGAGCTTTCAGTGAAGATTCATACTTATTAGCTATTACTTGATCCAAGTTTCCTTGAGCCGCTATATAGTCTTGAATGTTTCTTATATTATCCATGCGGTTGTTTTCATAGTAAGAAGCTGCACCAAGTCCCATGCCAATATAGTTTCCTAAAGTCCAATAGACTTTATTATGTTTACAGGAATAGTCTTGTTTACTATAGTTTGATATTTCATAATGATTATAACCATGCTCACTCAAGGTTTGGCTAGCATACCAGTACATATCCCGCTCTTCCTCTTCTTCTGGTAGTGTCCATAGCTTTTGCTGAAATTGCTTGTAATATTTAGTATCTTCTTCAATGATTAAGCCATATACAGATATGTGCTCAGGATTGAGCGTAATGATTTGATCTATAGTAACTTGCCATTCTTCTATTGTCTGATTTGGCAAACCAAATATTAAATCTACATTGATATTATCATATCCAACTTCACGTAGCATATTATAATTTTGGACAAATTCTTTAAAGGTATGAATTCTTCCTAAATGTTGAAGTCTTTCATCATTAACAGTTTGTAATCCTAGGCTTATTCTATTAATGCCTAATTCTTTATAAGTCATCACCTTCTGTCTAGAAAGGCTACCCGGATTACATTCAATGGTTATTTCTGCAGCTTTATCTATTTTAAACAGTTTATGAATTTCTTTCATAATTATATCAATATATGTTGGTTCAAGTACAGATGGTGTTCCTCCGCCAATAAATATACTTTTGATTATATCTTTCTTAAGGACTGTTTTATAACTTCTTATTTCTTCAACCAACGCATTTATATATGCCTCAATTTTGTCCTCTTCATGATCAAAAGATAGGAAGTCACAGTAGTTACATTTTTTTTTGCAAAACGGAATGTGAATATATAAGCTTGTAAATTGTATCGTTGATTCAATATGTGCTTCTATCCTTGAGTCAATTATCGTTTCTATCATCGTATCACCTCAGTCAAAAAAAGCTACCTAATGCTTGTGATTAGATAGCTTAATTCTATTATTCATCCAATTTCAAAACACTCATAAATGCACTTTGTGGTACTTCCACATTACCAACTTGCCTCATTCGTTTCTTACCTTCTTTTTGCTTTTCAAGAAGTTTTCTTTTTCTAGAAATATCCCCACCATAACATTTTGCAAGTACATCTTTTCTCATTGCCTTAACCGTTTCTCTTGCAATGATTTTGTTGCCAATTGCAGCTTGGATCGGTATTTCAAATTGATGTCTAGATATTTCTACCTTTAATTTCTCAACAATCTTTTTGCCTCTCTCAAAAGACTTGTCCCTATGAACAATTAAAGACAAAGCATCTACTAATTCTTTGTTGATTAAGATATCTAACTTTACTAGATCAGATTCTTTATACCCTATTAGTTCATAGTCAAAGGACGCATAACCTCTCGTTCTAGATTTTAATGCATCAAAAAAGTCGTAAATGATTTCATTTAATGGTAGCTCATAGCTCAACTGTGCTCTTGAGGATTCAATATAGTGCATACCTAAATATTCACCCCGTCGTTCCTGACACAAATCCATTATTTGACCAATGTACTCAGAGGGAACCATTATTTCAGCTTTTACAATAGGTTCTTCCATCGTTCTAATTTCTGATAAGTCTGGTAAGTCTACGGGATTAGCTAAGTCGATAACTTGTCCATCTGTTTTATTTATTTTATAAATAACACTTGGCGCAGTGGTTACCATATCTAAATTGTACTCTCGCTCAAGTCTTTCTTGAATTATTTCTAAATGTAATAGTCCTAAAAATCCACATCTAAAACCAAAACCCAACGCAACAGAGGTTTCCGCTTCAAACATCAGTGCTGCATCATTAAGTTGAAGTTTTTCTAGTCCCTCTCTTAAATCTTGGTATTTTGCACCATCCGCAGGATACATACCACAATATACCATAGGATTAACTTTTTTATAACCTGGTAGTGCTTCGTTCGTAGGATTGTCTACACTTGTTATTGTATCTCCAACTTGGGTATCCCGTAGATTTTTAATGCTTGCTGTAATATAACCTACCGTTCCAGCAACAAGCTCATCCGCGGGAATAAACTGACCTGGTCCAAAGTAACCAACCTCAACAACTTCAAATGTCTTTTTAGTGACCATCATTTTAATCTTATCACCCTTTTTCACAGTTCCTTCTTTTATTCTGCAAAAAACGATAACACCCTTATAAGAGTCGTACTTCGAATCAAAAATAAGCGCTTTAAGGGGCGCACTACTATCTTCAACGGGCGCCGGTATATCTGTTACAATTCGTTCTAGCACCTCTTCAATGTTTAAGCCTTCTTTTGCTGAAATCAATGGTGCATTAACAGCTTCGATGCCAATAATATCTTCGATTTCTGCTATAACTCTATCTGGATCAGCACTAGGCAAATCAATTTTATTGATTACAGTAAGGATTTCTAGATCATGCTCTAATGCAAGATAAACATTTGCAAGGGTTTGTGCTTCTATTCCCTGTGCAGCGTCGACAACTAAAATAGCACCTTCACATGCTGCTAAGGATCTTGAAACTTCATAGTTAAAATCCACATGCCCAGGCGTATCTATTAAATTGAATATATATTCTTCTGAATTTTTTGCTTTGTAAATCAATCGGACCGCTTGAGCTTTGATTGTTATACCTCGCTCTCTTTCGAGATCCATATTATCAAGTACTTGCTCTTGCATTTCTCTTTCAGTCAATAAGCCTGTCTTTTGAATGATTCGATCTGCTAAAGTAGATTTACCATGATCAATATGGGCAATAATACAGAAATTTCTTATATGATTTTGGTTTATTTCTGGCACTTAGGCTGCCTCCTGTTCTCTTCAATTTCTGTTGCATATTATAGCATAGGGTTGGTATTTAGGCAAGGGGAAAAGATTATAGGGGTAGCGTATTGCACTGTCAGGGTTTTAGCTTGGCTGATTATAGGGATATTGTTATACTGTCGGGGTTTTAGCTGGGGCTTAATTATTGAGATAGTGTTTACTGTCGGGGTTTTAGCTGGGGCTTGATGCCTTGGCAGTCCACCTAGGGTTCGTTACGCCCACCATTGTACGTCCATGTCCAAATGGTGGGCGCTCCCGTCCTTGGTCGCTGCTTCACGAACCCTAGGTGAACTGCTTGATCTGCGTTTCTAAACTTTCGCTAAAACCCCTCTGTATTGTTATGCTATAGATTAATAGGGCTAATCTTTAAATTTTAGGGATTTCTATTAGGACTTTATATATCCTAGTAATTCCTTCTACAAGATCTTTATCAGATAAGTTTCCGTAGCCAATCATGATTTGTTGACGGTATAGGCCTTTAGCAATTGCATGATCTTCTACTGAGGGAACAGATATACCGTTGTTTTGGAGTTGTTTAAATAGGTTGGCATCAAAAATCACATTTTGAAAATCAATTACTAGGTGGATGCCTGATGTATGCCCAATGATTTTTACTTGGTTACCAAAAAATTCATGTAAGGTTTTGATCACTAGTTGACTTTTATGTTGATAAAGCTTGTTTGATTTTCTAACATGTTTATCTAAATAACCTTCCCGGATAAATCTTGCTAAGGTCAATTGTTCTAATACTGGTGAATGGAGATCTTCTGAGTACTTTATATCTTTTGCGCCATCAATCAGTTGTTCGGGTAAAATCATATACCCAATTCGTAGTGCTGGACAGAGAATTTTACTGAAGGTGCCAATATATATAACACTTGTTGGATCAAGGCTTTGCATGGACGCTATTGGATCACCTTCATATCTAAACTCACTATCATAGTCATCTTCAACAATATATGCTGATTTATGGCGAGCATAACGAATTAACTCAACCCTTCGTTTAATAGGTAACACGCTTCCTGTAGGGTATTGATGTGAAGGAGTTGTAAAAATAAGACTTGGTTGTAAATTTGATGGTAAAAGATCAGTTCTCATTCCTTTTTCATCTGTTGGGATTGCATGTAGCTTCATATTTGTTTTTTCTAGACTAGCTATAATGCCATGACTAAGTGGATCTTCGACGAGAACACAATTATTTGTTAGATGGAACAATCGCCCTAACATAGTAAACGCTTGAGCTGCACCTGTTGTAATGAGAATTTGATTAGGTTGACACTTCACCCCTCTAACACGTCTAAGATAGTGAGTCAGTTCAAAACGCAGATCATAACACCCTCTAGGTTCATGATAATCTAATTGAAGAGAAGGTAAATCCTGGCATATTTTTTTATAAATATCCGCCCATATTTCTTTTGGAAATAAATCCAGGTTAGGAACGCCTGTCCTAAAATCTATATGACCCTCCTTCGGCTCATGCCTTAACCCGAGAATAGCTTCTCTTTTTATTTGTATTGAAGCTTTGTAATTCTCCAAAATAATGCCATCAGCAACATATGTACCTGAGCCTTCGATTGCTTCAATGTAGCCTTCTGCTATAAGCTGGTCATAAGCTTCTATTATAACATTTCTAGATAATCCCAGTTCTTTACCCAGTTGACGAGTCGATGGTAATTTCTCATGTGGTTTTAAAATACCTGTGAGTATTTGGTCTTTAATTGCTTGGTAAAGTTGTTTGATCAGTGTGGTTTTACTTTTTCTATCAACGGCAAGATACATGGCAACCTCCTCAAAGTGGTTCTAAATAACACCTTCAAATGTGGCACTACACTCTACCACTTCGTTTTGTTATCATTATACTATAAATTTAAGGAGAAATCTGTATGAAAAAAACACATTCCGCTATGATCCAACTATCTATGGCCATGTTTTTTGCTGGGAGCACCGTTATTGCAGGTAAATTTATGGTAGATATCCCTATTTTTATCTCTCAAACAATTAGTTTAATATTCGCCTTGGTGGTGATTTTCCCTTTAGCAATTTTACGTGAGGGCAAGCTAAGTCAATTTAAAATCAATAAAAAAGATTGGTTTTTGCTATTTCTTCAAGGGCTAACGGGTATTTTTATGTTTCGAATTTTTATATTGTTGGGATTAAGACTGACTAGCGCAATTGAAAGTGGCATCATTATGAGTACAACTCCAGCAATATTGGCGCTGTTTTCATTTTTATTTTTGAAAGAAAGAATTACAAAAAGAATTATGCTAGGTATTATCATTAGTGTTCTAGGCATTATGCTACTTAATACCAATGGAGCCAATTCTATTAGCAGCTCTTGGTCGGGTCTACTTGGAAACTTTTTTATTTTATTAGCCGTTGTTGGAGAGGTACTATTTACTATTTTCCGCAAAAAACAATCCTTTGATACCCACCCATTGACCACTACTGCATTTGTTATTTTATTTGCTTTTCTATTATTTTTGCCAATTGGTGCCTATCATTCCTTTGGGTTTAACTGGAATATAATAACACCGTTAAAACTCTTACCTATGTTTTATTATGGCGCATTTTGCTCAGCAATTGGTTACACCTGCTGGTTTAGTGGCATCTCAAAGGTTGAAGTTCATATTGCTGCTGGCTTTTCAGGTATTATGCCTATAAGTTCTGTATCATTGTCCATTTTAATTCTTGGTGAAAAATTAACTTGGCAGCATGGAATCGGTATGCTCCTAGCACTCATAGGGGTTTACACAATAGCCAATACAAGAAAGGTTGTTTTGCGTGTTATAGACCTTGATACACACTAATCATTGTTAACTTATTTTAGAAAGGGTAGTTCTAATTGTTCTAATAAAATGGAGGGATTTTTAAGCTTTCGATGTAGCAATAAATCGCCATGACAATCTGATCCACCAGAAATATACAGAGAATGTTCTTTGCAAAATTTCACATAATAGTTGCTATCTAATGGATCCTTATAATAAGGAGAATAGCATTCAAAACCCTGTATGCCATACGATACCCATCGTTTTAATTGATCTAAAGACATTACGTTTTGTTGGTTATACGCAGGTGGATGAGCTAATATAGCTATAGCACCTGCTTGCCTAATATCTTCTATCACCTGCTCAGGTGAATCAAAAACTAATTGTAACTTATAATCTATCATTATGTTAAAGAACTCTTGCATAGTATTTACAATCTTTTTGTCAAGCAGAAAGTTTAGAGACGGCCAGCCTCCTCTCGTTAAATCATAAGTATAATGTTCAAATTCCTCCAAGCTTAACTGGGGATAGTCCTTTTTCAAGGTTTCTATTACGGTTTTATGATAGTTCTGTCGTTGCTGATAATTTCGATTAACGCGTGAAACAAGCGTCTTATTCGTAAGATCAAAATTATAAGAAAGGATATGATACTCCATATTTTGAAAAGTCGTAGAGAGTTCAACACCTGAAATACAAGTAAGTCCATTATTTTCAGCAATTATTTGGGCATCAGAGACATTTTCAATTGAATCATGATCCGTAATAGCAAAAGTTCTTATATCGGCTTCCTTGATATGTTCTACGGCCTTTTTAGGGGTCCATGTACCGTCAGATGCCTGAGTATGAATGTGCAAGTCAACATATTTTTTCATGAATATACCTCTTTATATTAGTTTATACCTTAAAACTATAACCTCGTCCCCAAACAATGTCAATATATTGTCGCTAAAATATGCTTCGTAAGGTATAAATAATTTCTTCTAATGCTTTTTTTTCAAGATAAGGATACATTGGTAAGCTAAAAATCCTCTTGCTAATATTTTCAGTAACTACAAAATCACCTTCTTTATAACCTAACTTAACATTAGCCGTTTGTAAATGAAGTGGTTTTTGATAATATATGGTTGTCTGGATATCTTTATCCTTCAATGCCCTCATTAATACTTCTCTTTCTTCATAATCTTTTGCAAGAACAGCGTACTGCGCCCACGAAGATCTATAGCCATTTGGCACCTGCGGTACGCTTAAGATCTCTTTTAATCCATCGGTGTACTTATTTGCTACTTCATTTCTCAATTTCAGTTCATCATCAAATATTGATAGTTTTGAAAGTAGAATTGCTGCTTGAATCGTATCGAGTCTACCATTGATCCCAAGTCTTCGATTATCATATTTATCTATTCCTTGACCATGTATTCGTATTGACTTTAAGGCTTCATAAAGCATTAAATCATTTGTAAATATAGCCCCTCCATCTCCGTAACATCCCAAAGGCTTCGCAGGAAAAAACGAGGTGGATGCTGCATCGCCAAAACTTCCAGCTTTTCTACCCATTAATCTGCCTCCAAACCCTTGCGCAGCATCTTCCAGTACTTTTATATTATATTTTGCAGCGATCGCCTCAAGCTTTTCATAGTCAGCTGGCAATCCAAATAAATCAACTGGAATTACAGCTCTTGGTTTCAATCTGCCTTCCTCAATCGTTTTTTTGATGGCTTGTTCTAGTAATATAGGCTCCATATTAAAGGTTTCTGGATTTATGTCAACGAAAATAGGCGTTGCGCCTAATAAGCTAACAACCTCTGAAGTAGCTATAAAAGTAAACGGTGTTGTGAAGACAGCGTCTCCCTTTCCTATTCCCCAAGCCAATAAAGGCATGAGCAAAGCATCCGTCCCACTTGAACAGGTCACCGAATACTTTACACCAACATATTCAGCTAGTTTCTTTTCTAATTCCAGTACCTCCGGTCCCATAATGTATTTACCATGTTCTAGAACCCTATCAATGCTATTGTGAATTTCAACTTCTAGTTTTTTATATTGAATAGACAAATCATTCATCGGTATCATAATTTGATCACCTGCACAAACACAAGGTTGAATGTTTCTTTCACCCTTTCACCTCACTTAAGCATCCACTATTTTCAGTATAGCTTCTATTACAAGTGTTACAACTCAGTCCATCCTTTAGCTGCTCTCCACACACACACACCCAGCCCTTTCTTTTTGCAGGTACCCCCACCATAAGTGCATAATCAGGTACATCAGCAACAACGACGGCTCCTGCTGCAATGAGTGCATGACGACCTATCGTATGTCCACATACAATTGTAGCATTTGCTCCAATAGATGCACCTTCTTTTACTAGCGTCTTAATATACCCCTTATTTCCCTTTTTAGGATATTTACTTCTAGGCGTTAAATCATTTGTAAACACCATAGAGGGTCCGCAGAATACATAATCTTCTAATTCTACTCCTTCATATACCGAGACATTATTTTGGATTTTTACATGGTTTCCGATGTATACATTATTAGAAATATTAACGTTTTGTCCTATCACACAATTATGTCCAATGATTGCGCCCTTTTGAATATGTGAAAAATGCCATATTTTTGTGCAACAACCAATTTCTACGTCTTCATCTATGTATGAACTTTGATGTACATAATAGTTTTTATTTTGCTTCATTTATATACGCCCCCCGATATTTACAATTAATTTTTTTATTACTTTTATCATTACAACCAATGATCTTTATAAATTTTAATTAGTTTCAATATTTCCTTATCCATATCATGGTACCTTTCTACATAGCTCTTACCTTGAATACCTAAATTTTTCAGCATATCTCTATTTTCAAGTACGTAGGTTATTTTTTCTTTTACATTATCTGGACTGGCAATTATAATTGGAAGTTCTTTGGGATATTTTTCTCTCATAAAATCACTTATCCAGCAAATAACAGGTTTCCCGAGCGCCATTGCATCAATAGAAACTTGACCATATCGGCCAATGATAAGTTGGTCAATGATTAAATCTGCCTCTTGAAAAAAATGTTCCTCGTAAGATATGTCTTGAATAAGTTTAAAGTTGATGTTATATTTCAATTTCAGATCATTTATTGCTTCCAAAACATATTTTGTTCCAAGTAACTCCGGAGAAGTTGATACATGAATAATAGTAAACAACCTATTTTTATCATTTACATAGCGCTGTTTTATTTTTTTCAAATCAAGCATTAAATTTAACTGTATAATATTTTCAAAATAGTCTTTTACATATTCGTTCAGTTCATAGTCGCTTACTAAACAATATTTTATATGTTTCGAGAAAGCTTTCATTTGACGTATGGTTTCTTTATCATCATTTTTAGGCAATAATTTTATATACGGGTTTAATTTAGCTGCTTTTGAATATAATCTAACATCTTGACCCCAAAAATGCATCAACAGCTTTTTATCCATTTCTTTTAAAACGCTTAAATCTGAGTGATCCAGGGTTAAAGATGAGAAGGAATGAAAATGATAAATATTAAATTCCGGTATTAATCTTACTGCAACATCAATCGTATTATTTAGCCTTATATTATTGTTTTCAAAAGAAGTAACATCCATTTCATAATCTGAATGATACAGGTAATTAGGAAAATAATTTAATGCTTTTGTATAGATACCTTTACTATTTAAGGCTTCTGCAATTTTAATTGTTCTACTTGTCAAATCCACTGTACCTTGAAGTACCTTCATCACTTTTTGATCAACGATATCAGCTTTACGTTGAAGTTTAATATTATCTTCAGTTTTTTTTATATTTTTCAAATCACTATTTATTTCATTACTTAAATTATTTTCTTTTACTACACTAGAAAAACGAGTATTGATAGCTAACTGTACAATACTACCCATTTCCTGATAATACAAAATAGCATCGTTCATAGCTTCTATTGCATGGTATTTGTCACTATCAGAAAAAATCGTTGTTATTTTAGAAATAAGTACACGCTCTTTATTTCCAAGAAATTCTATCTGTTGATTATTTATTAGTGTTATACATAGATTAATATAGTTAGTAAATATATTCAAAAGCTCTTCTATTGTAAAAATATTAAATTTAATAAAATCTTCTGTTCGATGCAAAATACATTGAAATGTAATTTTAATTTTTATAATCTCTAACACATCTGTACTATTTTGAATATTATAGTTTTTTATTTTAGGGAGTATCCTTATGAAAATCTTATTTGCACTTTCAAAATCCATTCCATCTATATAATATTTACTTATCAAAGTTAAGGTGTCAATTTCATTATGGCTTTTTTCATTTTCTATTTTTGTTGTAAGACTTTTGGTCAGTTCTTCATCAACATTTTCTAAAGCAATTGAAGACAAACATTGATAGGCTTCAGCAAGTGTACAATTAAATAAATGATCCATCAAGAAATATTTAAATATAAATTCCATTTCTTTATTTCCAAAAATTCTAGATGTATAGAATCTTGCTAGTTCGCAGTACTGCCTCGTATTAAAATATGCCCCAACAATTTCATGTAAACTATTCATTAAAGTGCTTCCATCTTCGATCTCGTAAACTTTTTCCAAACAAATATGGTATTCTTCTAATAAATAATGTGAAATAATAAATAATCTTAAAATACTATCTTTACTCCCTTGTGTGTAGAAGGTATAAGCATCACTATTTGCAAAATTTAGTTTAAAGAAAGCCTCACTGACTGAAAGATATTTATTCATATAGATCAGTGCATCCTCATACTTACCTTTAACAAATAATATATAGGCTTTATAATATAAAAAATCAATAAAATCAGGTTGTATTGAAAGCGCCACATTGGTAATTTTATCGGCATCCTCAAATCTGTGTCCTTGAAGATAAATATTTGCAGCATTATTGTAATACATTAGGGTAACGCTTTTAACAAACTTACTTTCTTGAATCAAACGTATAAAGATATCAACTTGCTTAATCGCTTCTTTCAAATCTCCATACATAGAATAACTAGAGCTTAATTGATATCTGTAATAGATGTTCCTTGGTTTTTTTTCAAGCATTTTCTTTAGTAGCGTGGTTGTTCTGATAAATTTCTTTTCTCTAATATCCTCTGTCATGATATATCCATAATGAAGGATTTCAACATCAAGATTTTTATACCTTGAATCACATATAGGTTGGTTATGAACGGAATGTGAATAATAAAATTTCCCATTGTTTTTAAATATCCGTTGTTGTGTTGCCACACCATATTGCGTGTATTCTAAGTTGGTATAACTTTTAATCCTAAGTTTAAACGTATTATGCTGTTTGCAGTTCTCATCCCTGAATTCTTCAATTAATTTATTTATTTCAGTTGTTTCTATTTCTTCATCAGCATCAAGAATAAAAATATACTCTCCTTCGGCGAAAAGATTACAGGTATTTCTAGCTTGAGAAAAATCATTCTGCCATTTGTAGGAAAAAATATTACTGGTATATTGTTCAGCAAGCTTTATCGTATGATCGGTAGAACCTGTGTCAACAATAATAATCTCTGCCATTTTCGAATCTACAAGTGGTTTAAGACTTTTCAAACATCTTTCTATATTTTTTTCCTCATCTTTAGTTATCATACAAATACTTAATATAACTGGGTAATATTGATTTTCGTACTTTAACTTCTGTATGTAGTAGTATATCGTATTCATTTTTTCCGGGTACATAGTAGAGATTTCCTTCAAAATGGTTATAGCTTCTTTTATTGGTTTATGTTTCACCTCATTGAATTTATCAATAAATAGAACTTGATCCTTATAAAGGTTCTGATATTCCCCTCCCTTATTTCTTAAAAGAAACATATTAAGAAATTCAACATATAAATCAAATATCCTCAAAAGATTTTCCTTTTTCTGTGGCTCCTCTGATTGATCATTCATATATTCCATATACATTTTTAACAATAAAAGAACTGTCATAAATTCATCATCTATATATTCATGATTTCTTATATCCTCACTTTTAATCATGATCAGATGATACATAGTATTCGGTGCGCCTAAATCATTCTCAAAGAGATAGTATAGTAATGCTCGCTGAATATTTTCTTTCCACTTAATCATACAACTAGGAAGGATTTCTAATACAATTAAATCTTTTATAAGCCAGCAGTAATATATGTCTTTTTCAGTAATCTCAATATTATGTAAATCTTTTAAAATCTGTCTAGCATCAATATTTTTATCTTTTAAAGCTTTTTTAAGTTTAAGGTACTGAATATACTTTATGTTTGCTTTTGAATTAAGAGATAATTCTTCAATATCTAATATATCCTTTTGTGTTAAACAGCGCTTGTTTTTTTCTAGAGCAGTATAAAATTCCAATTGACGGCAGGTAGATTTTTTTATAATGCAACGCTCATGCCATAAGATAAGCTCATTAAAATGCTTTCCTGAAAGAAGCTTCTTTATATTGGTTTCAATATCAGTTTGATCATCAATAAAGCTTATATCTTCAATTATTATACCTGTATTTCTATTAAACCCTTTTATTCCTCGGTTATAGAGAAAGACCTCTTCCCTAGTAAAATAAAGTGATTTATCTTCGCTAAGATACGTTTTAAGATTAAAAGAAATATTGAGATAATCATTATTTTTGATCTCTTTTAGGATGAGATCTATATGTTCCTGAGAGAGCTGCCATCCATTCTCAATAATAATAACCATCCTACCAAGCGACGAAGAAAAACAAAATTCTTTAAAATTACTATAATCACCCGAATACTTATAAGCGCAATAATTATATGAAAGATTAAAATGTTCATTTCCATTATCTATAATTATTAGTTCTGGTCTGAAATCCATCAACAATGGCTCTAGTACTTTAACGTAATTTTCTAATTCTTTCTCCTTAGTCTTTATTATTATACTTAAATCGTTCATTACTTTCCTCCCTGCTTGCTAGTAATAGAAAACTTATCCATCTATAAGTAGTGTATTATCCAATTAATTATTCTGTTACATATAAACATTTAAACAATAATCAAGTCAAAGTAAACCAAAAAGATTGGTACAAGTTATAGTCTATTTTCATATTGTGTATAGAGATATGTTGTACAGGAGGTACTTACTCCTTTGGGCAAAGTGAAAATTTACTTATTTATTTTAAGCTAAGACCTGCATATTAATAAAAAGGAGGTGCTTTTATGGCTCAAATTCAAACCAGTATAGGTATTGCGGATGTAACCCTTGCAGCAAGAAGTAAGGAAACAGGTATTCCAAATACACCGTTTATATTTAATGCTGATACCACCACTAGTACAAATACTACTATTTGGGAAAGTATAGATGGAATTGGTCAACTATTTGGTTCAGTTGTTATATTTGGTACTGTAGTTCCATCAACAACAAATATTCTTATCAATGGTGCAAATACAACGGCAATATTTGAAAATCAAACATTTGCTAGAAGTGTTGACCCACTTAATTCCATATCAGTAATCATAAATACAAGTGCTACTAATACAGAATTATCAGTTGCAATCTCTGCAAGTAAATTTGAATTCTAGTATATTATCATTATTCATTTGATAAAATAAAATTCCTTGCCTCAAGCTATCTCATTTTTACTTAAATGAAAAATGATTCTTGGAAGTACTTTTCTAAAGGTGTAGGAAATTGGTTCAATATTATGAGGTATGTACCATTTTCCTACTCTAAAATAATAAAAATAATGATTTAAGCAGTGGTACAAGTCTGTTCGTTTTATCATATTATATATTACATTACATTTGGGGGGAGTTAGAAAATGAGTACATGTTGTCCTAATGATTGTATCATCAGTGAAAATATTAGTGGTTATATTGATATAAAAGATCATTTATTTCATACTATTTGGCAAGCAATTGATTTAACTGCTTCGATCACAATTAAAATTAAGAACCTGTCAAATCATTATATAAGGTTAAAGATTGAAAGAAACAAAAGCACAATAATTAAAATCTTCCCGAATGAAGAACAAAACATTACTGTTTCAAATGTACATAATATTGCTGTTCAATGCAGTGGTAAGGAGGAAGGTAATTGTACAGGAAGCTACCAAATCATAATTCATTATCCACTAGACTTTAATAGCTGCAGCAAAAGAAAGAATTTCTTTTGTGAAGAAGATGTATGGAGTGAGATCAAAATGAAACGTGTACAATCATTAACTTTATAAATAACTGCTATTACTGCTATTACTACTACTATTACTACTTAAAAAGGAGGGGAAATTGATGTGTTCTTCAAAATGTTGTGGTGGGACTGTAAGTGCTACAGCATGTTTTATTGTTAACAGTAAGGAATACGGTTTTGTTAGTGTACCTTACCAATTTACAAAAAATACTACGACTACTTTATGGGAGGCTCGTGATCTACCAGGACTTTCAGGTACGGTTGTTATCATAGGGAATATCATTGCAGGAACGACTAGAATAGCCATTAATGGGTTAAATACAACTCAGATCATAGATAAACAGACATTTGCAGTAAGTTCTAATCCACTCACCTCCATTGTCATTACTTATACAACTGCTACAGATGCTTTAACATCGCTTACTGCATCATTGAGTGCGGCAAGATTTGAGTACTAGTTTTATAGATTTTACGCATAGATATCACAAAAAGAGAGGTTATTATGAAAGAAGAATTTGAAGTTCATAAAAAACAAATTGATAATAGCATTAGAAAGATTTTATTTATACAAAGTGTGCCTTGTATAAGGACCATTAAGGTTGCGAAGGCATTATCTGTAAAAGGAGTTGTCGTAGATCTAATTTACTTTGCTTTACATCCAACACAAGTATACAAAGATATAGACTTACCTTTTAAAAATATCTATCAATTGAAAAACATAACTCAGTTGATAGATCACATAAATAATAGTGATTATGACGTCCTATACAGTTCTAATGAACCCGACTATTTAACTGTTTTATTTTCAACCACCAATAAACCAATTATTCACGATACCCACGATATGATGTCTTTAAGGTCTGATCTAACGATTGAACAAGTAGTATTTGAATATCTTGCAAATGTTAAGAGTACGGGAAATATATATGTCAATCCTTTGATAAGGGATATTGCAGTAGCTCGTTTTAATTTGAAAGATAAACCTATTTTAAATTTACATAGCTTTATAGAACAGGAGCAATTACCTGATAAAATCTATGAAAAATCAAGCAAAAAGGATGGAGACCTCCATTGTGTTTTTGAAGGAGGCCTTCTGGGTACTCCAGGTCATCATAGATATTTAGAGCCTATCTTTCTTATGTTAGCTCAAAATCATATACATGTTCATTTACATTGCCAAGTAAATCCTGATTATATAAAAGAATTAGTTGATAAATCTAGTTATATACACTATGAGGGCTTAACTTCACCCAAAAACTTAATTACTGAGATGACAAAATATGACGTCGGTCTTGCAATATTTAATATGACAGAAAAAAATAAAACATTTTTAGATACAGCATTTCCTAATAAAATTTGGGATTATTTAGCGGCTGGACTACCAATATTATTTTCTGATTTATTATCCTTTAGAGCGTTTGCTGCTCAGAGTAAAGTAGGAAAGGTACTGAACCTAAATGAAGATATTAGGAAACAAGTAGAAGAGATTTCAAGAATAAAAATTGATCAAGATATCTTAAAAAAGAAAAAATGGCTAATGAATGATGTTGTACAGGATATTATTTCATTTATGGAAGCAGTAAAATCAACTTATTATAACTCACAAAATATAGCGTCAAATGAAAAAATCAATTTACTTGAAAGCAAATTATATGATGATATTTATAAAAATGGTGGTTATGGCGGAGCGTATTTCAAGCATTACAGCGAAACTTTATATATTGATATTTGGTATAAAGCTGCAAGTATTATTAAAAGAATTAGCAATCCAATGATTATAGATATTGGATGTGGCCCAGGACAATTTGCTAATCTGTTATTTGATTTTGGAATTATAAATTATAAAGGGATTGATTATAGTGCGGAGGCTATTAAATTAGCAAAGCTTAGAAATGATAAATATAACGAACGGTTTTATTTAGATAATGCTTATACCTCAAACATTTATGAAGAAGAATATAACATTGTTACACTATTTGAAGTACTTGAGCATGTTGAAGAGGATATTACTTTGTTGAACAAAATAAAAAAAGACTCAATCGTCCTTTTTTCTGTACCCAACTACCTTTCAAGAGGTCATGTTCGATGTTTTCATTCTAAAGAAGAAATTTATGAAAGATATAAGCAAACTGTTGAAATAAATGAAATATACGAATCTCAGCTTAATGAAGTGAACAAACTGTATTTGGCTGTAAGTGTTAAATTATAACGCATGAAGCATGTTAAAAGAAATATATTGAGAGGGATGCGTGTTGAAGATTATAACAGTGCTTGGCGCTAGACCACAATTTATAAAGACTTGTATACTATCACAACTTTTAAGATTCAAGCATAATGAAATAATGATTCATACTGGTCAGCATTATGATTATAACATGTCAAATATTTTTTTTAATGAGCTGCAAATACCTAAACCTGATTATAATCTTTGTATCGGCTCAGGTAATCATGGCTTTCAAACCGGAAACATGTTAATTAAGCTTGAAGATATTTATTTGAAGGAAAAACCGGACTTGATTATCGTCTATGGTGACACAAATTCAACCCTATCTGGTGCCTTGTGTGCCAGTAAGTTATTAATCCCCGTTGCTCATATCGAAGCGGGATTAAGAAGCTTTAATATTAATATGCCAGAGGAACAGAACCGGCTGCTTACAGATCATATCTCTACATTACTATTTGTACCTACTAACACGGCTAAAAGTAATTTACGCTCAGAAGGCATCGTTGATCACGTATATAATGTTGGAGATATAATGTTTGATACTCTAATAAAATTCAAATATATAGCAGAAAAGAAATCTCAAATTATTGAGAAATTAAATTGTTCAATTAATAATTATATAGTAGCAACAATTCATAGAGCTGAAAACACGAATGACGTAAACAGACTTAAAGGTATTATAGAAGCGCTAAATGAATGTAATGAAAATATCGTATTGCCTCTACATCCAAGAACTAAAAAGTGTATTAAAGATAACGGCATACTTGTTAGCGGTAAAATAAAAGTGATTGAACCTATTGGTTATTTAGACATGCTACAACTAGAAACCCATTGCAAAAAAATAGTAACAGATAGCGGTGGGATTCAAAAGGAGGCATATTTAATGAAAAAACCATGTGTAACTTTACGAGATGAAACTGAATGGATTGAAACAATAGAATGCGGGTGGAATGAACTAGTAGGAACTGATAAGTACAAAATAATAGAAGCTATCGTGAATATTCCTTTTGAAAAAGCGCATCCAGCATTGTTTGGGGATGGAAATACGTCTGAAAAGATCGTAGAAATAATCAACAAAGAAGAACGCTTCTTATTGCGCCCTTCTTTCTAACATCCTTACGTTATTAAAGGTTAAATAGTTGATCTGTGGTAATCTCTAAAGAGAATAATAATTAACCAGATTGCATGTACAAGTACTGCCGAACTAAATACCACAATTGATTTTGGATTTTGGATGATCTCTGTTATCCAGTAGGTTGGAAAAAACATGGAGAAATTAGTGAGCCATCTTTCATTTAATAAGTCACTTAAGCAAAAAAGCAGCATAAAGTTAATTCCTTTTGCATATGTAAGCCCTTTTACCTTATCTGTTGCAACGGTAAAAATTATCATGCCTAGTATAATTGATAATATACCCAATAAAATGGAAAGGAGAAATACAACTAATAAGGGAAGTTTGTAAATATTTACTGTAAAATATCCCATAAAGGTGTAAACAACTGTTGCTATAAAAGCGAAGGATAATCTGTTATAAAGATACCCACTTCTTCCTAGGGGTGTTACAGTCATTAGCTCTGCTATTTTACCGTCTCGCTCATCTATCATCATAAACCCTATTACGATACCCAGCATGGCAGGTGTCATAATTAGTGCGAAGGACAATATATATAAATAATAATCAGCTAAATTAAAGCTAAGATGTTTATTTAAATAGGGAATCAAAAAAACTATAATTGCTTTATAAACTATAAACATAAACATAGGTAAACAAAATAATAGCAACATCATAGGCTCTCTTACTAATTGTTTCATATCATTTTTTATGTGTTCAAAATTCAATTACATCACCCCCCATATACAACATACTTATCAAAAACCTTTTCCGTGTGTAGTAATAGACCATAATTGATGATAAGTAGATAACATATTAAAAAAAACTGTTCAAGGCCTCCCATATCTAAGTAGGCACCTAACAAGAGCCTAAGCGCTGCTACACTGGGGAATAAAGTTAGAAAATATGAATATTTAAAACCAATAATTGAAAAACAAGGTATAATAAATAATAACATAACAGGTATGATCTTAACAAAATATTGATTAACTGTTTTGCATTTTGCTCCAATTACTAACCCACATAACGTAAATAATGAAGAAGTAAGCACTAAGGCTATTACTAATATTATCCACTTTACATTTCCAATGTAAGTAAGACGTGTTATGATAATACCCGCAAGAATGGATATAATTGATAGTGAAATAACTTTTGATTGAATAAATTCTCTTGTTGAGAGTGGTGTAACAACTACTGCTTGAATGACACCTTGGACTTTTTCGAGCATAATAATGCCACCAATAAAAAATAAACCTAACACAGCAGGATCAGAAAAAACAACTAATGGTACAACATATTTTAAGCCTGGATTAGGTATCCAAGATAGCCCTACCATATATGCAATACAAATGACAATATATATGATATAAAAGCCTTGTCTAAACTGAAAGATAATATCACTTTTTATTGCACTGAGTAATCTCATAATAGTTCCCTCCCCGTTAGCTTAATAAAGACATCTTCTAAAGTGGCCTCCTGACTATGGATAGTTTTGATTTGTTTATGCTTAAGTATTTCAAAAAAGTTATTATTTTGTCCAATGTTTTGAAGATCAAAATGAGATTCTACGAGTTTTCCCTCTTCTAAATATTCTAGCTTAAGATCTCTCTTTCCATGTTTAAGCATTAAGCTCTTAGGCTCGTCTATAACAGAGATTTTCCCATCTACTATAAAAGCCACTCGATCACATAATTGTTCTGCTACAGTCATGTTATGCGTTGTTAAAAATATTGTCTTGCCACTAGCTTTAAGATTTACAATCATATCTTTAATAATTTTAGCATTAACAGGATCAAGTCCCGAGGTTGGTTCATCAAAAAACATTAATTCAGGTTCATGCATGATGGCACGAATAAAATTCAGTCGCATCTTCATGCCTTTTGAATAGCCTTCAACTTTTTTATCTTTATCAGATAAAAGTCCCACTTTATCGAGAAGTTGATGGATATTATCTGCCTTATTTTTATAATAGGAACGAATCAGTTTTAAGTTTTCTTCTCCAGTTAATTTTATGTAAAGATTCGGGAAATCAAATGCAACGCCAATATTTTCATAAATTTCTTTTCCCCATAATCTTCTTTCTTTACCTAACACTTCAACCTTACCTTCATACCCTCTTAATAGTCCAATAATTAATCTCTGAGTTGTTGTTTTTCCGGCTCCACTTGGACCTAGAAAGCCAAATATCTCTCCTTGTTTGATATCAAAGTCTATTTCTTTTATGGCTTGCTTATTTGATTTTTGATAAGTAAAATCAAGCCCTTTAACTGTAATCATGATTTATCTCCTTTAAATTTCACCTTTATATTAAGCGTGAATCATAAAAAATCACTTGTTCTTTTTTAAAGAATATCATGAATAGAATTCGTTGTCAAGTAAGTTGTTCTAATTCTCACACAACATATAGTGATGGTTAAACCATCCTTCCTATCTAGCTTTTTATTGTAGTGTCAAAAGTAAGTTGTTCTAATTCTCACACAACATATAGTGATGGTTAAACCATCCATCCTATCTATCTTTTTATTCTAGTGTCAAAAGTAAGTT
>PGZO01000041.1 GCA_002841375.1 Firmicutes bacterium HGW-Firmicutes-7
TGTTGTGGAGCAATTAGAAAAAGTAGGACAATCTATTGAAGTAGCGGTTGCCCATACGCAAAAGATCATGGATGCAAACACTACGCAGACAGAAAAATCTAAGGAAGCAACGCAGTTTATTGAGCAATTAAGTAGTAGAAGTGTTTCACTAGTGGAGTAATTAATCAATTCATTTAAACGTATGAATAATTTTTAAGCTAATAAACTTAGCATATGCTTCTATAAGCAGTATGATTACTGCTTATTTTTTGTATTCAAAAAATAATTCTAATTATAGAAAATGGTGTTACGTTTATCATGTTAGGTGAGTTGGGTGAATATATTGTCATATATAGGATGAGATGTGGGCAAGACCAGTTTATAGTATAGGAAAAGATTGGATTAGATGGCACAGAGTAATATTAAAAATCAAAAGCTTGCTTGATAGGTTTTTCTAATTTGATAGATTTTTCTTATATGGATGGTTTACAAAAGACAAAAATTGTTCTATACTAAATGAATCTACATAACAATACATTTAGTTTACATAAGTTGAATTTTCGCCAAATAAGGTGAATCCATATATAATTTGATTATAGAAGCTAACAGTGAAGGGATTGATCAATTTGAGGTTTTTAATTTCATATATTATTAGAACAGATCAAAAATTTTTTTGCATTATTAATCGCAGGATAAAGTGTAATTTACTGGATAAATTTATGCCGCTCATTACTCACTTTGGGAGTGTAGCTGCTGCCTCTGTATTTGCCATATTTATGATTGCTTTAGATCATTTGAATATAATTGAAGGCGGCATTTTCGTACCTATTTCTCTTATAGTTTCTCAAGTAATAATACATACGATTAAAATTATAATAAATAGACCAAGGCCAAACTTGGTGCTTCAAGATATTCATGTTTTTGATAATTTGCTTGAGTATTATTCTTTTCCATCTGGTCACACTGCAGCAGCCTTTGCTATTGCAGTATCTATAACATTCCTTATACAGACAGTATTTATTGGACAGGTGATTTTGTTTATAGCTATATTAGTGGGTATTTCAAGAATGTACATCGGTGTTCATTACCCAACGGATGTGCTGATTGGCGCTGTAATAAGTTTTATAACGGTTATTTACTTATCTAGGTATCTAGAAATAATAATTAATCTTATATAATTTGTGATGCATATTTAGGTAGATGACAATTCTATTACGTTTTTGTTAAAAAATTGACCTAGGATTTGTAATTTGGTATACTCTAGTAGAATTATTAATATAATTATTTACTTAACAATTTGAACAAAGCGTTTGCCAGTGCAGTACACAACTTTTATACTTTCTCACACTTTGTTCTATACTTCGTAGGAAAGGAGAACTTTCCTATTGGATCAAAAACCTTGGAGATGAAATACAAATGAAGAAAATCAACAAATCCTTATTCAGCTTATGTTTAGTTCTTATATTTTTAATAACACCTGTAGCGAACATATCAATAGCTGCAACAACAGAAATTGCAAAATCAGATGTCTTATATGAGACAGTAACCAATCAAATTGTCACTTCAGGGCTGACATATGAAACAAAATCCAAATTAACAACTCTTGGATGGGTAGATATTCATGTACTGAAAATGGAAATTGAGAATGAATACACAGGGTTAGATATATTACGCTCAGCAAATGGCTGGGGAACGAAAGATACTTTGACAAATATGACACAGATTAGTCCCAAAATAGTCGGAGGGATTAATGCTTCTTTCTTTGATATGAGTAAGACACCAACGGATATTATTGGACCAGAATATAACGGAGATTATGCAAGCCTTCAACATAACTATAATATGAGTGCCAAGGGGGCTGCTTCCTTAATCGAAACAACAGCTAATGGGATGATGATTGACTTTTTAGGTGCAAGTTTGAAAGTCATTAATGCAGAAGGTAGAGAGTTGTACATAAGTGGAATCAATACGATTACTGATTTTACAAATCCTATAGTTATTAACGCAATCGCCATGAAAAACTCCGCACAAATTGACGGTAAAGCGAAATTATATAAAATTGTGGTAAACAACGATATCGTTACAGATGTAGCACCGCCAAATCGTAGTGTAGATATTCCGGAAAATGGCTATATCATTACAATTAATGAAACAATAGCAGCTACACATATACAACATTATGCGATAGGACAATCAGTAACGTTATTAGTTAATAATACGTTAGGACGGGATGATTTTGAATTAGCAATAAGTGGTGGTGGTAAGATTTTACAGGGTGGTAAGGTAGTGACGTCAGCGTTTGTTGTGGAGCCAAGTAAAAGACATCCAAGATCAGCAGTAGGTATTACAAGTGATGGAAAGTATTTAATAGCAATGGTTGTAGATGGAAGAGGAAAAAGTATAGGAGCTACCCATACAGAACTTGCAAATTATCTTCTTGAATACCAAGTTTCTGAGGCAATGCATTTTGATGGTGGCGGTTCAAGTGAATTAGTTGCTAGAAAAGAAGGGGACACGAAGGATTCTATTATGAATAAGCCTTCGGAGGGATCTGAACGAAAAATTATAAATGGACTAGGATTCGTTACAAATGCACCTCAAGGAGAACTATATGAATTAGGTGTAAAAGCAAGTGCAAAGAGAGTATTTATTAATACACCAATAACATTAAATATTTATGGTATTGATCAATATCATAATCCATATACCATAAATACAAATGAAGTGATTTGGTCCAATCAAGGCGTTACAGGTTCTTGGAATAAAAATGTTTTTACACCAACGACAGCGGGGAAAGGTAAGTTAACTTACCAATATAATGGCGTTTCTCAAACTTTAGAAATTGTATCCATAGATACTTATATAGATTTAGATTTGGAGCCTAACGTACTTCAACTTAATGCATTCGAAAGTGGAAAGTTTAAAATAATAGGAACAGATAGTGATGGATATAAAATTAATATGGATCCAGCTGCGGTTACTTGGAATGTAGCAGATGGGTCATTAGGTAGCTTTATAAATGGATCCTTTGTTGCAACGGGTAAATCAGGGATGACTAAGATTACTGCTCAAGTCGGTGGGAAAGAGGTTGTAGTCTATGCTACTGTTGGTGGAGAAAAAAGTTCTCTAAGCTCTTTTGAAGATATTACAGTTAAAGCTGCGGTATATCCGGAAACAGTAGAGACAAAAGTAGGTTTGTCATCAGATCAAGTTAGTGATGGTAAGAAATCGATTCGATTAGATTATTTTATGGGTGTTTCAGATCAAACACAAGCTGCGTATGCCGTTCTTGATTCAGTAACGATTAATAAAAAAATGCAAAGTCTAGGTCTAAACATCTATGGAAGTAACAATCGTGTAATGGTGAGAGGAAAATTAGTAGATGCAGCAGGAACGGCTTTTAATGTGACGTTTTCCTCAGATGTTGACTTCACTGGATGGAAGTATTTAGAGGCTAGTATTCCTTCGGAAGCAGTTTATCCTGTGAAAGTTGAAAGAATATATGCTGCAGCAATTAAATCAACAAAAGCTTTGCAAGGCACACTATACTTTGATGGACTGATGCAAATTAAATCTTTTAATGTAGATGCACTAAAATATGATTTAAAAGAAATCATTACGGATCCGCTACTTACAACACAGCCAAGCACAGATGCGTATAAAATTTCTCTATTTGGGTCAACTGCAGCGAGAAACAGACTATTAGATGATGTAGTATTACAAAAGGTTTATAAAAATATGGAAGGATCTAATCTAGCTATATTTGCAGGAAATTCTAATGTAGCGAAGGGTCAAATGCCCGCTAATAGTATTGTTTGGGATAATAAGTATGCTGTTAAGGACTATGAAGGAGTTCGTATCCTAAATCTTGCTACAGGAAGTGGTGGACTCGCTAAGACAGATGCGAATCAATGGCGTATACTTGCGAAAGATTTAGCGAACACAGTGCAGAACAATATTATTATAATTAGTAATGCCAATCCCACTAAGACAGGTAGTTTTACCGATCAACGTGAGGCAGACTTGCTTAAAGAAGTTTTAACAACTTATCAAAATAAAACAGGAAAGAATATTTTCTATATCAATGCCAGTGGATACGAATTTGATGTCGATTATAATCAAGGAATTCGTTATGTAGATATTAATGGCTTATGGTATAACATTGGTAGTGGACAGAAAGTTGATATTAATAATTCCTTCAATATGATTGAATTCTACATAAAGGGTAACAATTTGAATTATACAATAAATAATATTTATCCAAGAGTTGATATCAGTCAATAAGGTTAATACATAAATAAAGGCTTATTATTATAAAATTGAGTCACAGAGAACAAGGAGAAGGTTAATGGAAGGATTAATTTCAGTTGTTGGGTTAGGCTATGTAGGATTACCACTAGCAGTTACTTTTGCGGAAAGAGGCGTTAAGGTTATTGGATTTGACGTAAATGATGAAAAGATTAATTTATATAAAAATAACATTGATCCAACGCATGAGGTAGGTAATGAAAGATTAAGCAAAGTAGAGGGTATTGAGTTTACTAGTGATGCAATAAGATTAAAGCAAGCAAAGTTTCATATTGTTGCAGTCCCTACACCCATACGAGAAGATAAAGTGCCTAATCTTTACCCGGTCGAAAGTGCAACTAGGATAGTTGGACAAAACCTTATGAAGGGTTCTATTGTAGTATTTGAGTCTACAGTTTATCCAGGTGTTACAGAAGAAATTTGCGTTCCAATTTTAGAACAAGAATCAGGTCTAATATATGGTAAAGATTTTAAGGTTGGGTATTCCCCTGAAAGAATTAATCCAGGAGATAAAGTACATACAGTTGAGAATATTGTGAAAATTGTTTCAGGTATGGATGAGCAGTCTCTTGATATAATAGCAAAAACCTATGAAATAGTCATAGATGCAGGTGTTCATCGAGCACCTTCTATCAAGGTAGCAGAAGCAGCTAAGGTTATTGAAAACTCTCAGAGAGATATTAATATTGCTTTTATGAATGAGTTATCAATGATATTTGATAAGATGGGTATAGATACGAATGAGGTTATTGAAGCAGCGGCAACCAAGTGGAATTTTCTAAAGTTTTACCCTGGCTTAGTAGGTGGACATTGTATTGGTGTCGATCCATATTATTTAACATATAAGGCACAACAGTTAGGATATAAATCCGAGATTATCTTGTCTGGAAGACGTGTTAATGATAATATGGGTAAGTTTATAGCTGAAAAAACAATCAAGCGTATGATTGCAAGTGATATTAAAATTAAGGATGCCACAGTTCTTATAATGGGATTAACTTTTAAAGAAAATGTACCAGACCTAAGAAACTCTAAGGTTGAAGATGTTATTTATGAATTGAAGGAATATGGCGTAAATGTGCTTGTGACAGATGCATATGCACTGAGTGAAGAGGCTGTTGAGGAATACGGTATCAATCTTCTAGATTTAGAAAGCATTGAGAATGTTCATGCAGTAATAGTTGCAGTGCCACATAAAGAATATGTCGAATTGTCATTTGATAAGCTTATCAAACTCTATGATAACAATGTTAAGACTAAGATTTTGATTGATGTAAAAGGGATTTATGACAAGTTAGAAGCTGAAAAGACGTTCGACTACTGGAGATTATAGAATTTGTGAAAGTTGATTATAGATTTTGCTTATTAAAGCGACACCAATTTTAATTTGGGTCGCTTTTAACTTGAAAATGATAAAAACACTGAACGGGAAATACCTTTACCTTATTAATGAGATGAGATGGAATCATGAGGGGAATAAAGCTATGTCAATTGGTGGGTTGATTAAAAAATTTAATGGATCTATGGTTGGATACCTACCTATAAAAATCATGGAAGGTATTATCGGTATTGTTACAATAAAAGTATATACAACTTTATTTGACCCAAAAGAATTTGGTGATTATCAAGTTATCAATACGACAATTAGCATTGGGTTTTTAATTTGCCTAGGCTGGATTGTTCAAGGAATTATAAGATATTCAAACACTTACGCTAAAGACAAAGAAAAAAACAAGCAATTCTACAGTACGTTAGTTGTTGCTTGGGTCACAACAGTAATTGCTCTATCCTCACTTTTTTTAGCAGGCGTTTATTTTCTGCCAAAGGTGTTTTGGAATTTAGATTATTTGTACGCATTATTAATTATATTTGTGCTCATTAGTTATAGTTTAAACATAATCTTATTAACGCAACTGTTATATTCAGATAAGAGAATGCTCAACTCAGTGTTGCTTTTAGCATCTGTTAGTATAAAGCTAATATTCACTTATATACTTACAAGATTTATAGGAAATACCATTATTGCTATTTTTATTTCTCATAGCGTAACGGATTTTGCAATTGGGCTCATTGCAATATTTTCGTCTTCTATGCTCAAACTTATAAGATTAAAATCCTTTTCTAAAAGTATGTTAAAAGCGCTCATAACTTTTGGATATCCTTTAATGGGACTTAGTTTAGCAATGGTTGTTTTAAATATTTCAGATAGATATATCATTAAATATTTTTATGGTAGCAAAGATGTAGGGTTATATACATCAAATTATGCAATTTCTTCTGCTATTTTTACGATGATTATGTTTGGACTAAGTAGAGGAATATACCCAAAGATATTGAATGAATGGAATAATAAAAACTATACTGGAGCAAATCAAAAATTATCATTAGGTGGAAAGTATTATATTATAATCGCGCTTCCTGCTGCTATCGGTCTTTTTCTTTTATCAGCGCCAATTGCAAGCATTGCGCTTGGACCTAAATATTTTGAAGGTAGTGATGTTATAGGAATCGTAAGCCTAGCCATGTTTTTTTATGGTCTTTCAGAGTATTTTAATAGAGGATGGGAACTTAAGGCATACACCTTTCCAATCCTAATAAATTGTAGCATTGCGGCTGCTGTAAATATTACTTTAAACATTATTTTTGTACCAATTTTTGGTTATATGGTTGCAGCTTATTCTACTTTGATTGCGTATATTATTTATGCGGCGATTTCTTGGTTAAGAGCAAATAAGCGTATGAGATTCAGAGTGGGTAAAAAATCTTTGTGGAATATATTGCTATCTTGTAGCATAATGGTTATAATTGTACTAGCATTTGATTATTTATTCTTAATCGATTTAATTGGTTTAATTATAGTTATTCCACTAGCAGCAATTGGCTATTTTATTACATTATTTTTAACAGGCGAAATAAAAAATGAAATTAGCAATTTAAGATAAAAGGGGTTCCTTATGCGTATAAGAAAGTTTGTTTCTTTGGTTTTATATTATAGTATAGCGAAAAGAATGCCTGAATCAGATGCCCTTATTTCATTTAGGTCTAGGCGTATTAGAGCGATGCTTTGCAAAGGCATATTTGATAGAGTGGGCAAAGATGTTAACATAGAAAAAAATGTTTTCTTTGGTAAAGGTATTGAAATAACAATTGGAGATCGTTCAGGCCTTGGTCTTAATGCTAGAATACAGGGCCCTTTAACTATCGGTCAGGATGTTATGATGGGACCAGATGTTATAATTTATACTAGGAATCACGAAGTATCCTCCATCGAGCGACCTATGAATCAACAAGGTGAAACAACTCCTAAAAAAGTAGTTATTGAAGATGATGTATGGATTGGAGCTAGGGCTATTATTTTACCAGGTGTAAATATTGGTCATAGTTCGATTATTGCGGCAGGTTCAGTAGTAACGAAGAATGTTAAGCCCTATGAAATAGTTGGCGGTGTACCAGCTAAGCTCATTAAAAACAGAAAGTGATCGTACTAAAAGAAAGAAGGATAATTTATGAAAAAGGTATTTATGATTGCACATCAATTTCCACCAGTAGCAGGATCTGGTGTACAAAGAACATCTAAGTTTGTAAAATATTTACCTGGGTTAGGCTATGAACCTATTGTTTTTACCATAAAACCACTTAAAAAAAATATAGATAAATCCCTTGAGGCAGATATTGATCCGAAAATAAAGGTTATAAGAAGTAAGCCTTTTTCAATTGAGCAAAAAGATGGTCTATTGGGCATCATAGGAAAGATTATTGCGTATAAACTTTTATTACCGGATCATATGTGGCTATGGTATAGGTTTAATAGAAAAAAAGCTTATAACTATGTAAAAGAAAATAATATTGATCTAATCTATTCTACATCGTCGCCCTATAGTGGGCATCTTATGGGTCTGTATATTAAAAAGAAACTACCGAAGGTTAAGTGGATAGTGGATTTTAGAGACGAGTGGACCAATAATCCTTATATTTTAGATAAGAATTATAATGTTATTCGAAAAGCCATTGAGAAAAAAATGGAGCGTAAGGTTGCATATACTTGTGATCAATTTATAACAAATACGCCTTTAATGTTAAAAGCATTTTTAAAGGATTATGATATTGGCAATAAGTCTTATGTTATTCCTAATGGATTTGATAAAGACGATTTTGATGGTTTTAACAGAGAGTTCCCCAATAATAAAAAAATGAATATTACGTACTCAGGAGCCATTTATGGTAGAACGAAGCCAGATGCATTTTTCCTTGCGCTAAAACAAGCAATTGAAAATAAAGTAATAGATGAGAATAAAATAATTGTTAAGATTATTGGTAGCTATAGTCCGAAATTGGTGGACAGAATGAACGCAATCTTTCCATATGAAAAGGTCTTAAGATTTTTACCATACATGCCACATAAGGAAAGTGTTGGTAAGTTATTAGAAGCGGATGTGTTATTATTTATTATTGGTATCGGAAAAGGATCGGAAAAGATTTATACTGGTAAGATTTTTGAATATTTTTATGCAAATAGACCAATGATTGCTATGGTTCCAGAGAATAGTGTTGCTGGCGATATCATTGAAGAAACAAATACAGGTGAATTATGTGGTAATGATGATCCGGATAGTATTTATAAGGTTATAACACAGATGTTTCATCAGTGGGAGAAGGGACAGTTGGTTCATCAGCCAAATTGGGAGGAGATCTCAAAATATGAAAGAGCTATGCTAACCCAAAGATTAGTTGATGTTTTTGATAATGCATTTTCTCAGAAAGGTTAATAGGGTCATAATATGAAAGCAATCCATATGATAAGTGGTGGGGACACGGGTGGCGCAAAAACTAGTGTAATTACATTGCTTACAGGTCTTCAAAAGTTAATGACCATAAAATTAATCTGTTTTGTTGATGCAGAATTTGCTGACTTTGCAAGAGAGATGTTAATTGATGTGGTTGTTTTACAGCAGAAAAGTCGAGTCGATTTATCTGTTCTATCGGAAATTACCAGAATTATTCATGAGGAACAGTTTGATGTTGTTAATTGCCATGGGGCAAGAGCGAATTTTCTTGGCGCGTTTTTGAAAAAAAAGATTAATATTCCTATGATTACTACTGTACACAGTGATTATACCCATGATTTTGATAACAGTCTTTATAAGAAGTTCGTATTTACTTCCTTAAATAGGATTAGCTTAATGAAAATGGACGGTTATATCACCATGGCTGAAAAGCTTAAATCTGACCTTATTCATAAGGGATTTAGAAAGGAAAGCATTTTTGTTATTTATAATGGTATACCTATGACAGCTCCATCACACGTTATCCCTAAAGAAGAATTTTTAGAAAATTATGAGGTACCTTATTCGGGTAACAATTTTTATGTTGGAACTGCTTCAAGACTACACCCAATTAAGGGTATAGACGTTCTTCTTAAAGCTGCTAAAATCGTAAAAACTAAAAATCAAAAAATTAAATTTTTGATTGCTGGAAATGGAGACGAAAAATATGAGAACAAATATAAAAACTATGTTAAGGATCATGACCTAGAAGATACAGTTTATTTTTTGGGTTTTGTTACAGAGATGGATTCATTCTATCAGCTACTTGACATTAACACGATAACTTCCCATAGTGAGGGATTGTGCTATGCTCTTTTAGAAGGAGGAAAATATTCAAAACCATCAATTGCCTCAAGAGTGGGTGGTATTCCAGAATTAATTCAGCATGAAAAGTCAGGACTTCTTTTTGAAGACAATGATATAGAAGTGCTGGTTAAATATATTATGAAAATTTATTCTGATAAGTCTTTTTCACGAGAGCTTGGAGATGGATTATATACAAGAATTGAAGAAGGATTTTCAGATATTGCTATGGCCAATAGATATCAAGAAGTCTATAAAAAGATTTTAGAGAGGTAGGTCTTATGAAGAGAAAATTTAACGGTATTGATTTATTAGTAATAGTAGTAATGATTATAATCGCAGTAGGTGCCTATAAGTATCTTACTAAAGATGATTCAGGTCAAACCATTGTAACAGGCAAAGAAACAATTACCTTTATTGCTGAAGCATACAAATTATCACCTGAAATTTGTGATAATATTGCTCCGGATGATCAGATTGTGGCGGTAGGGCAGTATCAAGATGCCTACATTAAAGAGGTTTATGTTGAAGATACAGTAGTTGAAGCTGTAAAAGATAACGAGATTATAATGGTAAATGATCCCACAACGAAAACCTTACGTGTGTTGATTGAGGCGAAAGTTAATCGATATGGTTCATATATGGATTTTGGGGGACAAAGAATTAAAGCAGGCGATAGTTATTGGATTAAAACAGATCAGATGGCGGTATATGGTTACGTTGTCAAAGTCGTAGATCAAGAATAAGGGGAGGGCCTATGAAACTCATTGATAATAAAGGGAAATTATTTGGGAAATTGCATATTTTAGATATCGTTGTTGTACTAATATTTGTCGCTGTAGTACTTGGTGCAATAAACAAATTTTCAGGTGGAAACCTTATAAGTTTTGATGGAGGAACTAAGGAAGTTAATGCTGAAATTTGGGTAGAAACGATTGAATACCGTCCAATGTATTTAGAATCGTTAAAAGTAGGAGATATAATTGCAGAAGATAAAAAATATTTAGACGGAAAGATAGTAGAAGTTGAAATAATTGACTATATGGTATCTGGTATTAACAATGAAGGTAGTGGTGTTGTTGGACCACATCCATTTTATAAGAAAGCAAAAGTGAAAATAGAAGCGATTATAGACTATAAAGAACCTATTTATTCTTTTGGTAAACAAGAAATTCGAGAAGGTGCGGGTATTTTCTTAACCACAGAAACCTCGAATCTTTCCGTACTCGTAACTGATTTTAAAATCCTTCAATAGACGGAGATGAAATATGAATACACTAAGAAAATGGATATATAATAGTGCCATTTACAATTTTATTCTGGCCTTTTGTAGGTTGGCAGAAAAAAGCTTCTTTTTTAAACCAACGGTTTATGCTACGTATAATGAGAAACAAGAGATATATCAACATACTGCAATATATAAGAGTCTGTCTTTTATTGGGAAATTCTTTGAAAAGTTTTTTGCAAAATTACGATTGGCTTGGGAGAGTAGTATAATAGTTGGGTTTCTAAAGGACTTAATGGGTACGATAGCAAAGAACACTTTGATTGGTAAGATGATCAAACAATTTAATATTGTTTACTTAATACCTTTTTACGTATATATTGATTTTTTTACTAGAAAATATATACCTTCTGTATCAAGCATATGGGACGAGTTATTATTTGTAGTTATGGTTTTGTGGATTATTGCTAGGCGAATACTTAGAAACAAGAAATATCGTTTTACTTCACTTGATCTTCCAATTGTTTTATTTGCAATGGTGTACTTGTTTTTACTCTTTGTTAATTCACCAGAATTAGACGTAGCAATTGAAGGATATAGAGCCGTGGTTCAATATATTTTTTGGTTCTTTATCGTTGTACAACTCATTGACACGAAAGAAGTAGCGTATAGAATGGTATGGGCTTTTATTATCGCAATTGGCTTACTTGGGCTTCATGGGATGTATCAATATTTTACCCATGCACCAATGTTAGGCAATTGGGTAGATAGTGGTGAAACCATTACAACGAGGGCCTATTCAATTATAAAAAGTCCAAATGCATTAGGAAGTGTACTTGTACTTAACATACCTGTGGCACTTTCTATGTTTATAGCCGAAAAAGATATTTTAAAAAAAATACTAGCTATTTTATTTACTAGTTTTATGGGTTTTGGATTACTGTTTACTTTTACAAGAGGGGCTTGGGTTGTTGGCTTTTTTGCTGTAATTCTTTTATTCATTTTTGTTTCTAGAAGATTAATAATCGTCATTGCAACAATGGCTACAGCTGCATTAATTTATATTAATGCCTTATGGAGTAGAGCAAGTTATCTTTTTACACCTGAATATCAAGCGAAGGCTGCTAGAGGTGGTAGAACTTATAGATGGGCCGCTGCTTTAACAGAGTGGTCAGAAAGTAAAGCTATAGGTTTGGGGCTTGGGAGGTATGGTGGAGCTGTAGCGATGAATCATAAACTGTCTCAATTTTATGTGGATAATTATTATGTTAAGACGATAGCAGAAGTAGGATTAATAGGACTTATTTCATTGTTGCTTTTAATAATTATTACGATTAGGCAGGTATATTTATATATTAAAAACACGAAGGATATAACGGTAAGAATTCTCATGTATGGTATGTTCTCAGGAATTTTAGCTGTTGTTGGACATAATTTTGTTGAAAATATTTTCGAGTCACCTTTTATGGTTACTTATTTTTGGAGCTATGTTGCTATTATAATAGCGATGAATAAAATTGATTGTTCAAAGGAAGCGTAAAGGTATGAAAAAAATACTGATTACTGGTTATTATGGATATTCAAATTCAGGTGATGATGCTATTTTGTCCTCTATTTGCAAGGATATAAAACAGCTGGATTCCCATGAGATTACGATCCTATCTAATAATCCAGAAGAGACTATAAGTGAATATGACGTTAATGCCATTTATAGGTTTAAATTCAATCTAGTACGCGCCCAGATTAAGACTTCTGATATAGTATTAATGGGTGGGGGGAGCTTGCTTCAAGATAAGACTAGTACGCGTTCTTTATTCTATTATTTATTTATTATTTGGTATGCTAAGCTACATAAAAAGAAATGTATGTTGTATGCAAATGGCATTGGTCCTATTAATAAAGCCTTCAATAGACGGGTAACAAAGTGGATTGTTAATAAGGCAGATGTAATTACTCTTAGGGAGAGTCTTTCTAACGATGAGCTTCAAGCTTTAGGCATTAATAAGCCTAAGATCTATATAACAGCGGATCCTGTATTTAATTTACCTTATGTAAAAGTAGATGTTAATGAGATATTTAAGAATGAAGGTGTAGATACTACGAAACCACTTGCGGCAGTTCTGTTTAGAAACTGGTTATCTTCAGATAGCTATATCCATAAGACAGCTGAGCTTTGTGATTATATTACAAACCAATATGATATGCATGTTGTTTTAATTCCGATGAAGTATCCGACTGATATTGATATTTCAGAAGAAATATTAAAAAGTATGAAAAATAAAGCATTTATCTTGAAACAGAAACATGATGTGTCGGAAATGATAGAAATTATAGGTGCAACGAAAGTGGTGTTAAGCATGCGATTACATTCATTATTATATGCTGCCATTCAAAACGTACCTATGATTGGGTTTATCTATGACCCTAAGGTAGAATATTATATAAGAGAGCTTAATATGTACTCTGCTGGAGATGTCTCTAATTTTGATTTGGTTAATGCTAAGGACATTATTGATGAGATTATGAGAGATTATGTAAAAATTCAGGAGCAATTGGCTATTAAGGTAGGTGAAGTTAAGAAGAAAGCAGTAGAAAATCGTGAAATACTTGGACAATTAATTAAAGAGTTAGAAGATATCAAATAATAATCCCCGTGCAGTAAACATCTTATATTAAGAGGAGTTACTTTGCGGGGATTAACGTATTATTTAGATTATTTAATAAATCTAATGATTAGTGGGTATTGATATACTTCTCCGCCAAAGGCTTTTATTGTTGCTATGATACTAACAACTAATGAGTAAATTCCAATTGCAATTAAGAGTACAATTCCAACAAGAATAATAACTAATATGCCTGCTACTGCAGAGTAAATAATTAAACTAATAACAAAGTTTAAATACTCTTTTCCTACTTCATCTACAAACTCAGATTCATCTTTTTTAACTGCCCAAAGAATAATTGAAACAATTGAAAATCCGAAAATCCCAAGTAATGGTATTAATCCGCCTAACGTTTTATCGTCCTGTGTCAATGTTAACACTCCTCACATAATTGTTTCTTTAAGTTTATAAGACATTGCAGTTTTTGTCAACTTAATATTATTAGAGATAACTTCGCATTATATTCTATATAATATATATGAAGAGTATTTAATTGGGGGAAGAGTAATTTTAATGTATAACATTTTTTATGCAATGTTTCTTACAAGATTTTATACAGGGAAAGATAAAAGAATATATACAAAAGAAAGATATAATAATTTAACGAGTAAACTTTGTGCAAATCAAGTACAAGAAGAACATATTGAAGAAATAACAGAAAAGTATAGAATTGATTTACATATACCTGTAATACTAGGAATAGAAAATGAACAACTTGATAAAGAAGTTCATAAAGACATTAAAAGAGATGTCGAAAAATTTATCAATGAACTCAAACAGTCTACGAATGAGTACATTTCACCAAATATTCCATACTATTTGGAATCGAGCTATAATATTTATAATCATGATAAACAAATACTAAGTTTTTGCATTCGCTATAGTAACTATTATGGAGGCGCTCATGGCATGAGCTATAAGATCTGTTATAATTATGATATAAAAGCAGGTAAGAGAGTGGCACTAAGTGATTTGTTTCATGATCAATTTTATGTAGGAGCCATCAATAATGAAATTGAATGGCAAATAAAAAAACGCAATAAAGCGTTAGGCTATGAGGCAATAAATGCATTTAAGGGTATTAGTGATCGGCAAAAATTCTATATTAAAAATGGTGAATTGGTGATTTATTTTGATTTATATGAGATAGCACCCTATGTAGCAGGTATACTAGAATTTTCAATTCCAAAGAAGGTATTGATAAATACCAGTTACATCTATTCAAAGTGATATAGGAGAGCTAATAAATGCTTTGACAAATTTTTGCGGCTATGATATGCTAACTAACAATTAAATATTTGGGGAGCTTGTGTATACAGGCTGAGAGGAAGCATAATACTGCTTCGACCCTAGTACCTGATTTGGATAATGCCAACGTAGGAAAATTACCTGAAGTTTATTAAGGGATATACTGTGTTTGGTATATCCCTTTTATAATTTGATTGTCAATTAAAACACAAAATAATGTCATGATTATTAATAAACAGTGGTTATGGAAATTATTTATAGATAGTTCTTAATATAGGTAATTGCGAAACGCAATTGTAAAACTGATTTGACACACTCAAAAATTAGTGATGAAGTTTTTTTGGTAGAGACAAAAGCTATTTCAAAATTTGG
>PGZO01000063.1 GCA_002841375.1 Firmicutes bacterium HGW-Firmicutes-7
TCAATATTTTCCCCATTTTTCTCTCCTCTTTCATAAAAATAAAAAAACCTCGAATACAAAGTCAAGAACTGTTCGTCTAATATTTAACAAACAAATCTTCACTCTACCGAGGCCTATTCTCTCAACTAAATAAAATACTATAAATTCATAAAAACGTTATTTCTTTTTCTCGCCCTCGAAATTCCTCTATATATATTACACGATTATACATTATATCTATTTATTTTACAAGTTAACATTTACGTAATATATTGAAATTACTTAGGTATATTTTATTATCTCAAGGTTTACAAAACCTCCGCCTTCGTTAGGTTAAATATTATAACAGATAACAGTGATTTAATGGCCCATTACCGGCTCCTAAGTTAAGTTGTGCTTTAATAGCTCCTGTTATATATTCCTTAGCGTATTCTATGCTTTTTTGCATTTTATATCCATAAGCAAGATTACATGCGATTGAAGAAGAGAGTGTGCATCCTGTCCCATGTGTGTTGGAATTGACTATTTTTTCTCCTTTAAACCAAATGGTTTCTCCATTTTTATAGAGTACATCATCTGCTGCATTATGAAGATGTCCTCCTTTAACCAATATCCATCCTTTAATTTTTTGAAAATCTTCTCAGCTCGCCAAGATCATATCGACTGTACTCGATATCTTTAAACCAGATAAATATTCTACTTCATCAATATTAGATGTGATGATATCCCCTAATGGTAGCAATTCTGATATTAATGCAGTCATTGCATTGTCGTCCATTAAACCATACCCGCTCGTAGAAAACATAACAGGATCAATCACTATATTCTTAGCATCATATTGAATAAGTTTTCTAGCAATTACTTTGATAAGGTCAATTGAAGCTACCATGCCAATTTTTATTGCATCAGGATAAATATCATTAAAAATACAATCTAGTTGCTTTTCAACGAATTCTGGGGTAACTACCAAAATACCATACACCCGCGTAGGTTGCCGCTGTTTCAATATACCTAAAGTACCAGTCGGCAACTGAAACATCACTAAATACGTTTTCACCCATTCCTTAAAGTTAGTAATTTTATAGACAAAACTATGTTTATTGACTTTATAAGAATATATTGTTAGACAGACTCGTGCACGAGGGGACATACTACATGGCAAAAGGAGGGTTTCTCCATATGGTTCCCCCCCTCCAAGGCATCAACTTACATGCTATATTTTAAATTTATTTATCTATTTTTATTTTATTTTCAGAAATATATTTATCTCTAACTCCCTTCATAAAATCTTCAAGTGCATTATAATATTCTTCTGTAAATTCTTCGTACTTTAAATTTTTGTCTTTTTTTATAATTTCATTCTTCACATAATTGTTTTTATAATTTCCAATTGTAAGACTTATCTTATAGCTATCATAAACTTCATTATAATACTGATCTTCATCAATTCCTAATGCCTCAATATAATTTTGAACAAACACCTTCTGTTCGGGGTCCGAATTTATTACCGCCTTTGCTTCTTTAATTTTCCCCTCAATAACCTCATTACCGACCTCATATCCTTCTTCGCATGCAATTAAATATTCTACCTTTTCTTTAATCATTGATTCTAAAGCTTCTTTTTTGTCTTTTGGTTTTTTTGTAATATATTCACTGTTTAAACAATATGTCTCAACTTGGGTGTCTGTAAGTTCAATTGTTGTTGTAGCACTAGAAACCTTTGCAACGACATTTGATTCCTTATTATTTGTTTGTTCTTGTACCTTTTTTGCATGTTCTCTAATTCCCTCTTTGTCATCATTTGCACCAACAGCCATGATACTTAATGTCAAGACTATTGCAATACTCGATAAAATCATCATTTTTTTCTTCATTATACTATCTCTCCTTGAATATGTTTAGTATATTGTCAGTTGATTTTTAACTATACATGTTGGAACTAGTGCTTCTACTACCATAAATGAATGTTCTGATTTCGCAATTAAACCATTACTTACTGTCCTTCCATAATCACTCTCGCTCACATAATAAGTCCATTTCCAACTTGGGCTTACTAATACATTGTAATCTCTTGTTAGTGATTTAGTGTAGACTTGAGTAGACCCTGTATAATATTTTATTGTTGAACAACCAGTCACATACATTTGTTCTGCGAAATCCCAAGAAATATATGCCCAAGTATTCCTCGATGTTGAGTTCATATATGCTGGATATCCCGATATCGTATAATCTTCAGTAATCTTTGTATTACAATACCCAACCAAAGGGTACATTATTGTATCTCTCCCTACCCACCAAGTAAATTTTTTTGACACTTCATTAGAGTGCGATGCTGCACTAGAAATTGGCATATTAACGACCAACATTAACGCAACCATTGATATCATAAAAATTCTTTTCATAAACTGAATCCTCCTTTGATATTCTCAAATATAGTTTTTTCTATATTAAGTAACCGATGAATAGTCAACTAAAACTCACCCTCATTATATATCTATTACAAAAAAATTCAACTCATTTTGCATATTCGGTATGTTTTGATGTCTATTCGACATTATATTAGATTTCTTTGTCGTTTAGACATTAAAATACACCGAATAGACATTTACTATTGACAAGACCATTTAAATATGCTCAATTTTTTCTTTTCACTAATACTCATCAACATATTATAAGGTGATAAAATCTTTTCTATATTTTCTACCAATCGGAATTGCATAATTGATGTTGTCAAGATATAACATTTATTTTATTTTCTTTAGCAATAAGTAACGATTCACCCGCTGAACCAGTCTCATAAACATTAAGATCTTCATTAATACTTTTAACAATCTTGACTATAGC
>PGZO01000014.1 GCA_002841375.1 Firmicutes bacterium HGW-Firmicutes-7
CAACAACCAAGACAGCAAACAACACAACAACCAAGACAGCAAACAACGCAACAACCAAGACAGCAAACAACACAACAACCAAGACAGCAAACAACGCAACAACAAACACAAACTAAGCAACAAGTAACACAAGCAACACAGCAAACGAAACAAGTAAAACAAACCCAATCAAAGTCAAAAACTAATACAAAGACTCAATATACTAAAATTGAAGAAGAAGGAGATCTATCCATTATAAAAATAACAGACACAATTACAGTTAAAGACTTATCACTTAAAATAGATATGCAAGCTTCAGAAATAATTAAAATTTTGATGCTTAAAGGAATTATGGCTACGGCAAATCAAGAAATTAACTTTGAAACTGCACAATCCATTGCAGAAGAATTAGGTTTTCTTGTTGAACAAGTGGAGGAAGTAGATCTTACAGAAGAATTTTTTAAAGAAGAAGATGACGCTGCAGAAGATTTAGAAAACAGATCTCCAGTTGTTGTAGTTATGGGTCATGTTGACCATGGTAAAACTTCTTTACTAGATGCAATAAGAGAAAGTAAAGTAACAGAAGGTGAGCAAGGTGGTATTACTCAGCATATTGGTGCATCAGTAGTATCAATTAATGGTCAAAAAATCACATTTTTAGATACACCAGGTCATGAAGCTTTTACAGCAATGAGACTTCGAGGTGCTATGGCAACGGACATTGCTATCTTAGTAGTAGCAGCTGATGATGGTGTTATGCCTCAAACAATAGAAGCAATTAACCATGCTAAAGCAGCTGGCGTTAAAATTATTGTAGCGGTTAATAAAATTGATAAGCCAGGTGCAAACCCAGATCGCGTTAAGCAGGAATTAGTTGAATATCAATTGGTTGCTGAAGAATGGGGTGGTGATACGATTTGTGTTGATGTATCCGCTCTAGAAAAGACAAATTTAGAACAATTATTAGAAATGGTATTACTTGTATCTGAGGTTGAAGAATTAAAAGCTAATCCTCATAAACATGCAAGAGGAACCATTATAGAAGCTCAGCTTGATAAAGGCAGAGGTCCAGTTGCGACAGTACTTGTTCAAAATGGTACACTTAAAGTTGGAGATTCTATAGTAGCAGGAACTTCTTACGGACGTATTAGAGCAATGGTAGATGATAATGGAAGACGTGTTAAACAAGCAGGACCTTCAACACCAGTAGAAGTACTTGGTTTATCAGAGGTACCAATTGCTGGTGATGCTTTCTATACAGCAAAGAATGAGCGTGAAGCAAGACATGTGTCTGAAAAAGTGACAGAAAGAAATAGAGAAAAATTACTTACTCATACGCCACATAAAGTAACCTTAGATGATTTATTTACACAAATTCAAGCTGGAGAGACAAAGGAGCTAAAAGTTATTGTAAAGGCAGACGTTCAAGGATCTGTTGAAGCAGTAAAACAAAGCTTAGTCAAGCTGTCAAATGAAAAAGTAATGATAAACATTATTCATGGTGGTGTAGGAGCAATTAATGAATCAGATGTAATGTTGGCATCTGCTTCTAATGCAATAATAATAGGCTTTAATGTAAGACCTGAAGCGGCTGCAAAGATTACAGCAGATAATGAAGAAATTGATCTTAGATTATATCGTGTAATTTATAATGCGATTGAAGATATTGAAGCTGCAATGAAAGGGATGTTAGATCCAGAGTTTAAAGAGAAAATTATTGGGCATGCTGAAATTAGGCAAACCTTTAAAGTTTCTGGTGTTGGTACGATTGCAGGAGCCTATGTACTTGATGGTAAGCTAGCTAGAAAATCAAGTGTTAGATTGTTAAGAGATAACATTGTTATTTATGAAGGCGAGCTTGATTCATTAAAACGATTTAAAGATGATGCAAAAGAAGTTAATACAGGATATGAATGTGGTTTCACATTGACGAAGTATAACGACATGAAAGAAGGCGACATCGTAGAAGCCTTTATAATGGAAGAAATCCCAAGATAATATAACCTACATTCCTAGCATTCCTAGCATTCCTAGTATTTATAGTATGAAAGGTAAAACATGAAAAAAGCAAATAATAGAATTACAAGAATTAACGAAGAAATTAAACATGAACTGAGCAATATTATTAGAACTGGAATTAAAGACCCTAGAGTAACGCCTTTAGCTAGCGTTCTTAGGGTTGAAACAACACCAGACTTAAAACACTGTAAGATTTTTATTAGTGTTTTGGGAGATGAAGAAGTTCGTAAAAGCACTGAAGATGGTTTGAAAAGTTCATCGGGGTATATTAAAGGAGAATTAGCAAGAAAAGTTAATCTCAGAATTACACCAGAACTTCATTTTGTCATGGATCAATCCATTGAATATGGTATTAATATGTCAAAGCTAATTGATGACGTTATTAATAATGAAGGACAGGAGAAATAAAATATGCTTCTTAAGGATATTGAAGAACTTGCTAAAGCTTCAGACAATATTTATATTTTAGGGCATATGAATCCTGATGGAGATTGTATTGGTGCTACATTAGGGCTAGCTATGTTACTAAATAAAAAAGGGATTAAGGCAAATGTTTTATTAAAGGATGTACCAAGTACTTATAACTTTTTGCCTTTAGGAAAATGGATAGCTGATAAAGAACCAAATAAAGTGGACTTACTAATTTCCCTTGATTGTGGAGATATTACTAGATTTGGCGAATATCAAAAATATGTAGATCAAGCAAAAACAATCATTAATATTGATCACCACATTAGTAATACTAATTTTGGTAATTATAATCATGTCGTAGGCGGTGCTAGTTCAACTTGTGAAATCATTTATGATATGATAGAAGATAAGTTATTAATTGACGCTGACATAGCTAGCGCTTTATATACGGGTATTATTTATGACACAGGTGTATTCAAACATAGCTGTACAACAGAAAATACCCATAATATTGCAGGGAGTCTTATTGCTTATGGATTTGACTTTACTGAAATTATTAATAAATTATTTTCATATAAAACATTAACTGGTTTAAGAGCTCAAAGTAAAGCAATTGAAAATCTACAAATGTTTTCATTAGATAAAATCGTTCTAACGTATTTAACTAGAAATGAGATACAATCGTTAAATGCTACAAAAAAACATACAGAAAGCATTGTTCAGATGCTGAACGAAATTGAAAATGTAGAATGTTCAGTTTTCATATACGAAACTGATTTACATGAACATAAAATAAGCTTGCGCTCAAAAGGTGCAGTAGATGTATGTAAAGTAGCACAATATTTTGGTGGAGGTGGGCACAAGAAAGCATCAGGATTTTCTCTTGAAGGCCACTTATCTACCGTTATACAAAAAATCGTATCAGTGATTAATGAACAATTGGTTATGTCATCCTGACATAACCAACATTACTTAAGAGGACCTTTTATGAAAGATGGCATTATAAATATTTATAAAGAGAAAGATTACACATCTTTTGATGTTGTAGCCATTCTAAGAAAAAAACTTCATATAAAAAAAATAGGGCACACTGGGACACTTGATCCTCAAGCAGAAGGTGTACTTCCAATTTGTATTGGTAAAGCAACAAAAGCAGTTGATTATTTAATAGACAAGCAAAAAACCTACGTAGCAACGATGAAATTAGGTGAAGTAACAGATACACAAGACCACACAGGCACCATAATAGACGCTAAAGAGGTTCATAGTTCAAATGAAGAGATTATGAAAGCTATACAAAGCTTCATAGGTCCGTATAGTCAAATACCACCTATGTATTCAGCAATAAAAATCGGTGGAAAAAGGTTATATGAACTTGCAAGAGAAGGAAAAATTGTTGAACGAAAAGCTAGAGATATTGTTATTTATAATATTTCAGATGTCTCAATTAAAGAGGCCATCGTTTTTTTTAGAGTAACTTGTTCAAAAGGATCATATATAAGAACCTTGTGTCATGACATTGGTTTGGCGCTCGGTTGTGGCGCACACATGACATCTTTAATAAGAGAAAAGTCAGGAGATTTTGATATACAAAATAGCCTTAAAATAGATGAATTAGATCAGTTAATTTCTGACAACAAGTTAGAAGATAAAATTATGAATGTAGATAGTGTTTTTCAAAGCTATCCAAAGGTAATTGTAAGTGAAGCGAGTAATAAATATTTATATAATGGTAACAAACTTAAATCAGATAATTTGGCGGAGTGGGTATTGTTAACAGAAGGTATCCAATATAGAATTTATGATGAATTAAATCAATTTATTGGAATATATAATTGCATTAAATCAGAAGATGATGAATTAATACTGAAGCCAAAGACGCTATTTATTTAAGGAGCGATTAAAATGGAAAAAATAACAATGAATGATTATATAAAACTACCTAAAACCGCTGTTGTATTAGGTAATTTTGATGGAATACATAAAGGGCATACGCTTTTGATTAAAAAAGCAAAGGAAATAGCTAGAGAAGAAGGTGTTAAAACTGCGATTTTTACATTTAATCCCCACCCATCTTTTGTTCTAACAGGTAAGATGCCAGTTGACCTTATTTATACCGGGCAGGAAAAAGAAATGGTAATGGAGCAAGAAGGTATAGATTTTTATATCGAATTTCCTTTCACCAAGCAGTCAGCATCAATGTCGTATAAGCAATTTATCGAAGATATAATACTAACTAAGCTTAATGCTCAAGTGGTTATTATAGGTGCAGATTATCGATTTGGAAAGAATAAATTAGGGGATTATAAAACACTTGTAAAGTATTCTCAGGAATACGATTTTGATGTTATCGTTGTTCATAAATTAAAGCACAAAGATACCGTAATTAGCAGCACATGGATTCGTGATGAAATTAAAAATGCTAATATTGAATTGGCTAATGAACTGACGGGAAGGCCCTTTATAATAAATGGACAAGTTATGAAGGGAAAAAATATAGGAACAGGCATTGGTATACCAACAGCTAACATTATACCTGATGAAAGTAAATTGTTGCCGCCTAAGGGTGTATATGTTTCCAAAGTACAGGTAAAGGGTAAAGACTATAATGGTGTAACCAATATTGGAAATAATCCAACAGTGGAGGGACAAGCCCTTATTATTGAAACCCATATTATTGATTTTAACGAAGACATTTATGGCGAAGAAATAAGTGTGAAGTTGTATCACTATGTAAGGCCAGAGAAGAAGTTCAATAACCTTACTGAGTTGAAAGAACAAATTGATTTGGATATAGAAGAAATGAAGAATTACTTTAACCTAACGAAGTAAGCCCCCCGCTGGAGGTAATTTACGACGTCGCTTACTATTGGAGATGGTTCACTGCATATACTCAAACAAATCCTCAGCCCATTTTACAGACTTACAATATATTTTAGGAAGTTTGTTAGAATCAAAATGAATTTGTTCACATATATTAGGTAGATTTTCAAAATCTCCAAGTTCATATGTTTTAAGTATTTTTAATACGATACCATACTGAGTATCTCCACCTAGAAGGGTATTCTTCACTTCTTCACTTAGAGGAAGGTTATGAAGAATATCCTTCATTGGTGCTTCTAGCAAAACATCAATAACAGAAAGAATACCTACAAAGGTAATTTCTTCTGAGCTATTCTTTAAAGAAGATTCACGAGCGATTTTCTCCATAAATTGGGACCTGATCATTGCAATTTTTACTATTTCAGGTGTTTTAAGTGTAGCAATATTTTGTAACATCGCTAGACTTAACCATTTTTTAAATGCATTAATGCCTAACAGGGCGAGTCCGTGTTGAACTGACGAAATGTTGGTTACTAAAGAAAATCTCGAATTAATAAGTTTTAATAGTTTGTAAGTCAATGTAACGTCTGTTTCAATAATGCTTGCGATTTCTTTATAATTAGGTTCATCAGCATTCAATTTTTCGATAAGTCTAAAGTATTGATACGCTGAATCTTGAAGCATATTTTTTTTCTCTAATATAGGCTTGCTGAAATAAAACCCTTGAAAATAATCGAAGCCAACTTTTCTAGCCCAAAGGTATAGTTCATAGGATTCTACCTTTTCTGCTAATAGAATTTTTCCTTGTTTTTTATACTTTAAGAATATTTGCATTATTTCATCGAGTGTATTATTTAAAAAATCTACCTTGATAATATCTGCTAGATTAATTAATTCATCATATGGATAATGAAAAGTAAAATCATCTAGTGCAATTCTAAAGCCTCTTTCCTTTAGGTAACATAATTTGTTCAGCAAATGATGATCAGGTTTAATATTTTCAAGCAGCTCAATAACCACATTTTTTTCATCTAACAATAGTGGTATATCATTTTCCACGAGGGCTTTACTAAAGTTAATAAATGCCAGTTGATTGCTTATTAAGTAGTCAATGCCGAACGAATAATACGTATTCATAAGTAGAATTGAAGTAGCTACATTAGAAGAGACACTATTGTCGAAGAAATTATTTTCATTTGTACGATATAATAGTTCATATCCATAAACACGATTGCTTCTATCAAATATAGGCTGACGTGCGACAAATACATCCATATAATATGCTCCTTATAATTTATATGAAAAAAGGAAGTAATTATATTATACATTATTTGCACAAAAAGAGCTATATATTATGGAAGTTTGTTGTTAAATGTAACAGACAATGTGGCGTACGATTAGAGGCTTAGATCACACCTATAATAGGTTTCGACCTAACGAACGCGGAGATTTTATACCCGTATTTTGGGCTTTGTGGTATATTATTAAAATAATAAGCACAAAATAATGTTAAAGCGATACTATGAAATGATTTTGGCATGATAGATACCTCCTAAATAGTGATTTTTATTCGATTTAAAACTAAATAACGGTTTACAAAATTTATGACATATGGTAAGATATTTTGTGGAAGTTGCCGTTCCTCAGTTGTTGGAGACTCCGCCCACATCTTAGAAATAGGCATAATATAAAAAAATAGGAGGTAGCCCCATGGTAATGGACAAAGCTACAAAGCAAGAAATTGTTACAAAGTTTGGGAGAAATGACAAAGACACTGGTTCTCCTGAGGTACAAATTGCATTATTAACGTTTAGAATTAACCATCTTACTGAGCATCTAAAAATGCACAAAAAGGATCATCACTCAAGAAGAGGTTTGTTAATGATGGTTGGTCAAAGAAGAGGTTTATTACAATATCTTAAAAACAATGATATTGAATCTTATCGTAACTTAATTGCAGAATTATCTTTAAGAAGATAATAATAATATAGAGCGGGAGATTTCCGCTCTATTATTTTAGCGTAAGAAAGTTTGTCTTTCTAATTAAAAGCCAGGCTTAATGTATATTATAAGCTACAAAGAACACTACAATTGTACAAAGAACGCTACAAATGTAGAAAAACAAAATTGCCTAGTCCTAAGCCCTTTAGTCATTAGTTTTTGTAATTCAATAGCATTGAATGATAAAGACTAACGACTAAGGAATACTAGGCATAAAGTCTAAAGGAGATCATTATGTCAAGAGTTTATTCAATGGAATTGGCCGGTAGAACTTTAAGTGTTGAAATCGGCAAAGTAGCAGAACAAGCAAGCGGTGCTGCACTAGTAAGATATGGGGATACGGTTGTGCTATCAACGGCAACGGCATCAGAGAAGCCAAGACAAGGTATTGATTTTTTCCCATTAAGTGTAGATTATGATGAAAGAATGTATGCAGTCGGAAAGATTCCAGGAGGTTTTATAAAAAGGGAAGGTAGGCCTTCAGAAAATTCTGTGTTAACATCACGAGTTATTGATAGACCTATTCGTCCACTTTTTCCTGACGATTATAGAAATGATTGTGCTATTGTAAATACAGTACTATGTGTAGACAATGATTGTCAGCCAGAGATTGCAGCAATGATTGGATCATCTGTTGCGTTATCTATTTCAGATATTCCTTTTCAAGGACCAATATCTACAGTTATTATGGGACTTGTTAACGGAGAAATTATTGTGAATCCTAATCAGGACCAAAGAGAGATAACAGAAGCATCTGTTATTGTTTCATCAACTAAGAACAAGGTAGTTATGATTGAAGCTTCTGCAAATGAAGTTTCTGAAGACATCATTATTAAATCAATTGCAAAAGCACATGAAGTAAATCAAAAGATTGTACAATGGATCGAAGGCATTGTTGAAAAAGAAGGTAAAGCAAAACACGAATATGAAAAATCAGATGTACCGAAAGATATGTTTGCTGCAGTAAAAGAAATCATTAGTAGTGATAGAATGGAAGAAGCAGTTTTTACAGATGTAAAACAAGTACGTGAAGAACGCATCTCTGTAATTAAAAAAGAACTTGAAGAAAAGCTTCTTGAAATAAATGAAGAGTGGCTACCTTATCTTGGCGAGGCAATGTACAAGTATGAAAAGGCTACTGTTAGAAAGATGATCTTAAAGGACAATAAAAGACCTGATGGTCGTGCATTAGATGAAATTAGAACGCTTACTGCTGAAGTAGACTTTTTACCTAAATCTCATGGTACTGGTTTATTTAGCCGTGGTCAAACCCAAGTATTAACAATTACGACCTTGGGACCACTTTCAGAAGCACAACATTTAGATGGATTAGATGAATTAGTAACATCAAAAAGATACATTCATCATTATAATTTTCCGTCCTTCTCAGTTGGTGAATCAAGACCAAATAGAGGACCAGGAAGAAGAGAAATTGGTCATGGTGCATTAGCAGAAAAAGCTTTAATACCAGTACTACCATCAGAAGCAGAATTTCCTTATGCAATACGATTGGTTTCAGAAGTATTAAGCTCTAATGGCTCAACTTCACAAGGCAGTATTTGTGCGAGTACATTATCCTTAATGGCTGCAGGTGTACCAATTAAAGCACCAGTTGCAGGTATCTCATGTGGTTTAGTAACTGGAGATAATGATGATGACTATGTACTTTTAACAGATATTCAAGGACTTGAAGACTTCTTTGGAGATATGGACTTTAAAGTCGCAGGGACACACAAAGGAATTACTGCAATTCAAGTTGATATGAAAGTTAAAGGTATTAGTCAAGAAATTATTGAGAAAGCGATTCATCAAACTAGAAAAGCTAGACTGTATATATTAGATGAAGTAATGTTAAAAGCAATAGATAAACCTAGAGAAGAATTATCTGAGCATGCACCAAAGATCCTTCAAATGACTATAAATCCTGAGAAAATTAGTGAGGTTATTGGTGCTAGAGGAAAAGTTATCAATAAAATCATAGAAGATACAGGCGTTAAAATTGACATCGAAGATGATGGTCGTGTATTTATTTGTAGTAGCAATACGGCAAAAGCTAACGAAGCAATAAAAATTATTGAAACAATCGTAAATGGCGTTGAAGTAGGAAGCATTTATACAGGTAAAGTGGTTCGAGTGACTGCATTTGGTGCTTTTGTTGAATTAGTGCCTGGTAAAGATGGCTTAGTTCATATATCAAAGCTTGCTAAAGAAAGAGTAAATAAGGTTGAAGATGTAGTTAATGTTGGCGATGAAATTATGGTTAAGGTAATGGAAATTGATCAACAAGGAAGAATTAATCTGTCTAGAAAAGCAATTCTAGAAGAAGAATAATAATAAAGTTTGCACTTCAAGATTAGATCGTAATGATGCAAATGTCTTCGTGACAATTGCATCATTACTTATATATAAGCGTATAAACAGGAGGTATTTTAATGGTTAAAACGGCTAGATTAAAAAATGGTATATGTGTTATTGGAGAAGAAAATAATTTTGTTCGTACTCTATCCGTTGGGATATGGATACGTAACGGTTCAATAGATGAAGATGAATCTACTAATGGTATTTCACATTTTATAGAGCACATGCTTTTTAAGGGTACTAAAAAAAGAACAGCTAGAGATATTGCGGATGAGATGTCTGAGGTAGGAGGACGAATCAATGCTTTTACTTCAAAAGAATATATGTGTTATTATGCCCATGTTTTGGACAATCACTTTGATGTAGCATTAGATGTACTATCTGATATGATTTGTAATTCAACCTTTAATGAAGAAGAGATTGAAAAAGAGAAGGGGGTAATACTTGAGGAAATTAAAATGTGTGAAGATTCACCAGAAGATTTGGTCATGGATGCGTTAGAACATAATGTATGGCAGGGACATTCTTTAAGCTATAATATATTAGGAACTCAAGATAACATTAAAAAATTTTCAAGGAGTGATATATTATCATACCTAGAAAAGCATTATATTGCTGAAAATATGGTTATATCAGTAGTAGGGAAAATGGATTTTGATAATGTTTTAGTTCAATTAGAAGAGAGCTTTGCAACGATTAAAACAAATAAATCAATTGAAAGAATTGATAATGCAACCTATAAAAGGATTTTTACTGCCAAAAACAAAGATATTGAACAAGCACATATTTGTATGTCATTTCCAAGCATATCTTATGAATCTGAAAAAGTTTATATGCTGTCGATTTTGAATACAATTATTGGTGGAGGTATCAATTCAAGGCTCTTTCAAAGCATTAGAGAAGAAAAAGGGCTAGCATATGTAGTATATTCTTATCCTGAATCCTACAAGTATGGTGGTTTATTTAATATATATGCTGCTTCAAGTCCAGTACAAATTGAGGAAGTGCTTACTGCTATAATAGATGAACTTGACAAGCTTATTAAAAAAGGGTTTAATAAAAAAGAGCTAAATATGACGAAAGAACAAATAAAAAGCAATTTGATTATTGGTCTTGAGAGCATGAATGCTAGAATGTCGAATTATGGCAAGTCAAAATTAATATTAGACACCATTAAATCGCAAGATGAAATTATTGAAAAAATTAACGAAGTAACATTGGAATCCTTAATTGAATTTTCTAAGGAAATATTAGATCCGTTAAAAATGAGTGTATCTATTATCGGGAATCTAGATGAAATTAATGTTGAAAGGATTGAAGAAATATGCAAAAGATCAAAGTTTTCATAGAACAAACCGTTGAAGGAACAGATTTACCTATCCCTCAATATATGAGTGAACAAGCGGCAGGGATGGATTTGTATGCTTGTGTGGAGGAAGATGAAATACTGCACAAGGGTGAGATTAAACTTATTGGGACAGGCATAAAAATAGCTTTGCCAGAAGGGTACGAGGCACAAATTAGACCTAGAAGTGGGCTTGCGTTAAAATATGGAATTACATTAGTAAACGCTCCGGGAACAATTGATGCGGATTACCGTGGAGAAATTAAAATAATTATGTTAAATGTAGGAAAAGAGGATTTCATCATTAAAAGAGGTGAGCGAATCGCTCAAATGGTTATAAATAAGATCGAACAAATCCATTGGGAAGTTGTTGAAACACTTGAAGAGAGTATTAGAGGTGCTGGTGGCTTTGGGCATACAGGTCAATAATTCATAGTTAAGGAGCGGCTAGAGATGATTAAACTTATTATGGATGCGGCGCTAATATCCGTATTTTGGTTTATTGCATTATATACATTAAAATTAGAACGTATTGAGCAGATAATTATAACGAAACCTAGAGTAATATTTGGAAGAAAAATCATACTACTTTGTAAAGCGATTATTTTATTTTGGATGATTATAGAAGCAGGAATACTTATCGGTGGTAACATGAACTTTTTCAGCTTCATCAGAAATATTATCAGTGCACCTGTAATCTCTCATGGATTGTATATTGTAAACCTTTTTATACTGTTTACATCAACAAGACATTTAACTGGAAAGGCACTTGAGTCAGAAAAGTATCTCTTAAAATCACATAGAAAAGCGGTAACTTTTGCAAATGGCTTAGTGGTACTAAGTATATCAATAATGGTTTTTTATTTCCAAGGTATATATTGGGGTGAATTTAACTATATCTACAGTAGTCAAGGCGAAATTAGCCTTCAAATTGAAGCTATTATTGATGGACTATTAATATTACTTCCAGGAATAATGATATTAGTAAATGCTATAAGATATTTAAAACAAGCTAAAATTAGAAAGCTTGCATTTAGAGTATCGATACCAATGGTCTTATTAATGGGATTCACTCAATCGATAATGACAAAGCTTGTCGTTTTCTATGATTTTTACATTTTTATTCATAAGCTTTTTTTAGAGCAATTTGGCGTTAGAATTAAAAATGATCCGGATGATAAGTTGTTAATTGCATCTTCTCTTTCTTTTGGAACAATAAATGCAAAGATTAACGTATATTTTTTAACTGCATATTTTTCTACAATATTTATTTTATGGACATCTCAAGCAAGTCCATTACCAATTTATTATAGTGTATATGCAAATGGGTTAGCGGTTTCATTGCTATTTTCAATAGCAATAATCTTCTTCTGGGTTTTAGAATCAGCTGCTCGTTCAATTGAGAAACTAAGTAAGTACTTTAGAATAATGTTTATCCCTTCGTTATTGATATTAACAATAATGCCATTTTATACGAGCTTTGCTAATGTTAATACATTTATTAGAAATTCAGAGGTAATATCAGTATATCACAAGATGGCTTTAGCGCTTGGAAGTGATAAAATCTTATTTTTTCTTTGCCTTATGTTTATGCAAGCAGCTGTTGCGTATATACTTCATATTGTAACGGGAGAGGCACATAATGATAGACATTATTATTCTATATTACCAATTATTGGGATCGTACAAGTTATGGTGCTATCAATAATGTATCCGATTTTTTTGCTTATTCCTCCATATACCATATATGAAAATAGAAGTGCATTTGGAATTTTTATTATTTTATTATGCATTGCGATAACCTTAATCATGGGGCAAACTTCGTATGAACTGTTTACTTCGAGTAGGAGTGAGTGGTCGTCATATGTAAATGATTATTGGAAAGATAGGATAAGGGTTATATTAATAGTCGGCATTATTACAGGATTATCTTTTATACCACTTGGTACGATTATAAGCAATCCAATACATAATATTAATATAAAATTTGCTTGGGAACAAAACTATAATGCATCAGGAGAATTGTTTTTTGTGAATTCCATGATGCAATCTACAGATATAAGTTACACAAATATTTTAATGAATGACAATAAGAGTCGTTCAAAAATAATAACAATATCAACGGCTGATGGGCATGTATTATGGGAAAAAAATTATACAGATCATTATGTTGGTAACAAAGTATGGAGAAATAATACGGCAGTACTTACTAAAGTCAAAAATACCGGGTTTTCCATTATTGATCTGAAGACAGGTGTTATCGTTTATGATTATAGTGTAAATGATTTAGAGGCTCAAAATTTAAACATTGAGATTAACGATAGGACTGTGTTATATACTTCGGATACTGAACAATTCGTATTTGATATGGAATATGGTTTAATGAAGCTGGATACACTTGGCAATAATTACTATAAATTAATAGATGGAGATCAATGCGCACTAACTAAAAATGATGATGTATATTTATATAATTATGAACGATGGGAAAAAATGAGTGGCGTATATAATATTGTCGATGCTGAACTAGTTTATTATGATAGAAATGGTCTTATTGTTTTTAATAAAGAAAATATTGTTAAATATAATTATTATTTAACTGAGCAAATTAGTACTACTTATAATAAAAGCTTCGAACATATCATGACAAACAACAATGATTATTATAATAGAATAAAAAATCAAGTCGCCTTTTACCTGTATAATAAGGACGAAGTGTTTGCGTATATATTCGATACGAAGAATTTTACTTACAAGATCATTTCTTTAGAGCAAAGAATAAAAGAGTTTAAGGATTATCAAAAATTAAAATTTGTTGATCATGAGGGAAGTTATTTTCTATATGATAACTTTCAATTTACCCTATATGAAAATGAAAATATCATAGCTAGACAATGGTTTCAATTACCATTAACTGAATTAGAACATCCAAAAAGTAATTATGGCATAGTCGGTACACCAATTAAAGTTAATGGCAAAATTATTTGGATAGAAAAAGAAGGTGTGGCCCACGCAGTTTCTATTCTCGTTCAATAAGTGAAGTGATAACTGACGACATAAAATATACATAATATAATACACCAATAATTTGATTGTTATTGGTGTATTTTTTTACCTAACGAAAGAAGTCACCCATTTCTTTAAGTGGGGGTAACTTACTTCGAAAATCAGGCATTTAAGTGTTCTATCTGCACATAAAGAGAGGTAAAAACATAAATTAATATTAAGAACATTGAATCTGCGTGGTGTTTACGTGAAAAAAGCAATTGGAATTATTGGAGGAGATTTAAGACAACGTTATTTGGCGGATGTACTTCTAAAGCCTGTTGTCTTTTTTGCCAATGAAAGTATTAATGAAAGAGAAACAGTGATAAAAGTTTGCAATCTTTCAGATATTTTTTTAGAAAGTGATATTATTATAGCCCCGATTCCCTTTAGTAGAGATAAAAAACATGTCTACTCTAAATATTTTGTAGAGGTAGTTTCAATAGAATCCTTTATTTCAAAGATCACGAAAGATAACATCATTATTGGTGGACCTTTTACAGATGAAGTATTAGCAGACTTTAAAAACATTGGTTGTTCGGTAATTGATATAACAGACATAGAGACTTTTAAATTAAAAAACGCCATTCCAACCGCTGAAGGTGTTATTGCAGAAATAATTCATAAATTAGATTGTACAATTCATGGAAGTAAAGGGCTAATATTGGGCTACGGTTATTGTGGTAAACGGATGGCAAAAAATCTTAAAGACTTAGGTGCATCAGTGGAGGTTTATACGTTAAACTCAATAGAAGAACGAGCTGTGCCAAACAACGGTTTGAATTTATTATGTGAGTTACCTCCAAATAAAAAATATAATTATATTATTAATACAATACCTAAAGTTGTTTTGGAGGCCGAGAGAATTCTAGCGTGTACGACACTTTTTATTGATATTACGGAAGCTTATCAAATGGATCATGATTGCTTTGTTAAGATGAGAGGAATTCCTGGTAGATTTTCTCCAAGGACTGCAGGAACAATTATTGGCGAAATATTAAATGAATTAATCAAGAGTGTGACAGGAGAGAATGATTAATGGAACGATTAAAAAATATTAAAATTGGATACGCGATATCTGGGTCGTTTTGTACTTTTAAAAACATTATAGAACCCATTAAAAAGCTAATTGATGAAGGTGCAGAAGTATTTCCAATAATGTCAGCAAATGCAAGTACAATTAATACCCGCTTTGGTGAAGCGAAAGTATTTGTTGCACTGATTGAGAAGATAACTGGTCATTTAGTACAAACAAAAATTGAAGAAACTGAACTTATTGGACCTCATAATCCGTATGATGCGTTAATAGTAGCACCATGCACTGGAAATACGTTCGCAAAGCTTGCAAATGCCATTACCGATACGTCTGTACTCATGGCTATAAAGGCAACACTTAGAAATGGTAAGCCAGTCGTCCTTGGCATAGCGTCTAATGATGCATTAGGACTTAATATGAAAAATCTGGGGGTTTTAATGAACACACCCAACTTGTATTTTGTCCCCTTTGGACAGGATGATTATACGCGTAAGAAAAACTCCTTAGTTGCCAAGATGGATTTGATTTTTGAAACGTTAATGAGTGCATTAAGTGGAAAGCAAATTCAACCAATTCTTATAACCTATAAAAAGGAATAAAAAAAGTTTTCTTAACGCATAATATGATAAGTAATCTTTAGATATAAATACCTTACTATTGGAAAATCCCACCTTTATTGGAAAAGAAAATATAAAATACTGCACAGGAGGTGGTTTGTGTGGATCAAGATACAAAGGAAAAAATGTCTACTACTTCTGATTCTGATGAATCTTCAGGAGAAAGCTCAAAAGAAGGAGAAAATGAAAACTCAAATGATCATGTTAAGGAATACGGACAAACTGTTATTGAGAATAAAGACTTAAATAAACGTATTCATTGTTTAACTATTATAGGACAGGTTGAAGGGCATGTATGCTTGCCTCAACAAAACAAAACAACAAAATATGAGCATGTTTTACCACAGTTGGCTAATATTGAAGAAGATGATAATATTGATGGTATTCTTATACTCATAAATACAGTTGGAGGTGATGTTGAAGCCGGACTAGCTATAGCTGAAATGGTTGCATCGTTAAGTAAACCTACAGTTTCCTTAGTACTAGGAGGAGGACATTCTATTGGCGTACCTTTAGCAGTAGCTTCGAATTATTCTTATATTGTACCAAGTGCAACGATGACGATACACCCTATAAGAATGAATGGAACTGTAATAGGGGTTGCTCAAACCTTTGAATACTTAGATAAGATGCAGGATCGAATTATTGATTTTGTAACCTCAAACTCAAAAATATCACAGGACCGTCTTAGAGAGCTCATGTTAAATCGCAATCAATTATCTAAAGACGTTGGGAGTATAATTGTTGGTAAGGAGGCTGTAGACTTAGGTATCATTGATGAACTAGGTGGTATTAAAGATGCACTTAAAAAGATTTACTCATTTATAGAAGAAAAAAAAGATGAAAAAAATAATGTAGATAATGATAAATAAGTAGTTTAAAGGATATAGCAATAAAAATATTGTTATATCCTTTTTAACTTACTAGGAAACCTTTTATGAAATATATTCACGAGGATTTTAATTCGGCGTAGCCGATTTTCATCCCCCCCTAAAAACAGTATTGGGGTGTAACTTGCTTGGTTTAAATATTAACTTGAAATAATTGGTGAAAACAGTTAGAATATTAAATAGAGTTTTTAATGGTCACCATAATAATGAAAGGGGATCGTAATGACCCAAAACAATACAAGTAAAAGAAGTACAAATAAAGGTCGGAAAGCAATTCAAACAAAAGGAAAGAGGCCTTACGTGAAACAAGCTTCGAAAATTCAAGAAGAGAAGCACGAGATATTAAAATATGAAATAGTAGTGATGACCTTTGTAGCAGTGGGGTTATTTCTAATATTATGTATTTACTTCAATATTGGTGGAATTGTTGGAAAAGGCGTTAGAAATATTGCTTTTGGAACTTTTGGAGTTGGTGCATACTTGATTCCAATATTTATACTTGGCTCATCAATATTTAAAATATTTAATAAAAAAAATCAAAGACTAAATAATAAGCTTATGTTACTAATCTTATTGATTCCTGCATTCACATCCTTTATACATATTATTTATATTAAAGAATCACAAATCAATATTTACTTAATGGGGAAAAGTGCTTTTTTCCCAGCTCTCGTAAATTATTTTTCCGTCTCATCTAAATTGCATGTTGGCGGTGGTTTTATTGGTGGGTTTATTGGAGATTTCTTTGCCATGCTACTCGGCAAGAGTGGAAGTATACTCGTAATATTATTAATCAATTTATCATTGATTATTTTATTAACAGAGAAGTCCTTATTTAAACTAATTAAATTTATAGGAAGCAAATTAAAGGTGGTAGGTTTGTCAGCTTATTCAAAAATAAAAGATGTAATTTTTGAGAGTGGAGAAGAAAATCAAAGTAGTAAGTCGACTTATAGCGAAGAGGGCACATTGCAATTAATGAATAGTGACCAACAGCAAAATGTAAATAGAATCAGAGAAAATATGCTTCTTAAATCTACAATTTACGATGACACTGATTTGATTCAAGATACTAAAAATGATTCTATGAAAGAAGTTCAACAATCAACAACGATAGAAAACAGCAACGAACCAATAATCGAGAAACCAAAGGAAAGTGTACAAATTTCTTTTTTCAAAGATTCTACGACAAAGCCTAATCAAGAAAAAATAGATATTAAAGATGTTGAATCAATAAAAGAGGAAATAAAAGCACCAATTAATAAAACGTTATATGAATATCCTCCGTTACAATTATTAAAGGACAACCCTTTCTCGGGCGTTAGAAGTTCTAAAGAGATGCTTCAAAAAAATGCTGAAAAGTTAGAACAAACGTTAGAAAGCTTTGGTGTACTAGCTAAGGTAGTTAATATAAGCTATGGACCAACGGTTACGCGATACGAGTTACAGCCAGATCAAGGAGTTAAAGTAAGTAAAATTGTTAATTTATCTGATGACATAGCATTAAATCTTGCAGCATCAGGTATTAGAATGGAAGCACCTATACCTGGAAAGGCATTAATTGGCATTGAAGTTCCTAATAAAGAAGTCAGTATGGTGCATATAAAAGAAGTAATTGACACAATTGAATTTATGAAATTTCCTTCTAAAATTGCATTTGCACTGGGGAAAGATATTAGTGGGGAAACCATTATTGCAGATATTGCAAGGATGCCTCATATGTTAATTTCAGGTGCCACAGGTTCGGGAAAGAGCGTTTGCATTAATACATTAATTACGAGTATATTATATAAAGCGAATCCAAATGAAGTGAAATTATTAATGATAGATCCTAAGGTTGTTGAATTAAAGGTGTATAATGGTATTCCTCATTTGTTAATTCCTGTTGTAACAGATCCAAAGAAAGCAGCTGGAGCTTTATATTGGGCTGTTCAAGAAATGTCAGAAAGATATCAGTTGTTTGCAAATGCTAATGTGAGAGATTTAGTGGGGTACAATAAATATGCTGATAAGGATGAAGAACTCTCCAAATTACCTCAAATTGTTATTATTGTTGATGAGTTAGCAGATTTGATGCAGGTTGCAGCTAAAGATGTTGAAGATGCAATATGTAGACTAGCTCAAATGGCTAGGGCAGCAGGTATACATCTTATTTTAGCGACTCAAAGACCTTCAGTTGATGTAATTACAGGTATTATTAAGGCAAATATACCTTCAAGGATTGCTTTTGCAGTTTCGTCAGGTGTGGATTCAAGAACAATTATAGACATGAATGGGGCTGAAAAATTAGTAGGAAAAGGAGATATGTTGTATTATCCAGTTGGTATGCCGAAGCCAATACGTGTACAAGGAGCTTTTATATCAGATAAGGAAGTTGAAAGAATTGTTGAATTTTTAAAAGCAAGTCAAAAAGCAAATTATAACAAAAGTATCATGGAGCAAATTTCAAAAGATCCTAAGGCAAAAGATGATAAAGATTCTGCACAAGAAAGTGATTATGATGGTTATTTTGAAGAAGCTCTTGAACTTGTTGTAGAAAGAGAAAAAGCTTCTGCTTCGATGATTCAAAGAAAATTTAGAGTTGGTTATAATAGAGCCGCAAGAATAATTGACCAACTGTATGAGGCAGGATATATTGGACCAGAAGAAGGTAGCAAACCTAGAAAAGTAAATCTTACAATGGAAGATTACTATAAATTAAAGCATGAGGCACAAGAAGTTGAAGCATCAAATGAGGCAGTAGTTGCCGGTGAGAAAGATGATGAGTGATATAATTAGTATAATTATTGGAGGAAATTTAAGTGAAAACAGATATTCAAATAGCGAATGAAGCAAGTATAGAACCAATTGTTAAGATTGCAAGTAGCATTAATATTGCTGAAGAGGACTTAGAATTATTTGGTAGGTATAAAGCAAAGTTATCTGATAGCTTATGGGACAAGGTAAAACATAAAAATAACGGAAAATTAGTTTTAGTGACGGCTATCAATCCTACACCTGCTGGTGAAGGCAAGACGACTATTACGGTTGGCCTTGGACAAGCAATGGGTAAATTAGGAATTAACGCTATGATCGCATTAAGAGAACCTTCCTTAGGGCCATGTATGGGAATTAAAGGGGGTGCAGCAGGTGGAGGATATGCTCAGGTAATACCTATGGAAGATATAAATCTTCATTTTACTGGAGATATACATGCTGTTAGTATAGCCCACAATTTATTATCGGCACTTCTTGATAATCATTTACAACAAGGAAATGATCTTAATATAGATACTAGACAAATTGTCTGGAAGCGTGTAATGGATATGAATGATCGAGCATTGAGAAACACTATAGTTGGACTAGGTGGAAGATTGCAAGGGGTACCAAGAGAAGATGGTTTCATGATTTCAGTTGCATCAGAAGTTATGGCAATTTTATGTTTAGCCAACGATTTAGAAGATTTAAAAAGAAGGTTAGGAGAAATTATAGTTGCATATAACTTTGAAGGAGCACCAGTAACTGCACATGATTTAAAGGCAGAAGGTGCTATGGCAGCACTGCTAAAAGATGCAATTAAACCAAACATTGTTCAAACGCTAGAGAATACACCCGTTATTATTCATGGCGGGCCATTCGCAAATATTGCGCATGGATGTAATAGTATTCGTGCAACAAAGTATGCATTAAAATTGGCCGACTTAGTTATTACAGAAGCTGGTTTTGGTGCTGATCTTGGTGCTGAAAAGTTTCTAGATATCAAATGTACGAAAGCAGGTTTTAAGCCAGATGCAATTGTACTTGTAGCCACTATTAGAGCACTAAAATATAATGGTGGTGTCCAAAAATCTGATTTATCACAAGAAAATGTTGAAGCGGTAAGGAAAGGTTTTGTAAATCTTGAAAAGCATATTGAGAACTTGAATAAATATAAGGTGCCAGTCGTTGTTACATTAAATTCATTTGTTACGGATTCAGATAAAGAAATTGCATATGTAAAAGATGCTTGTGAGAAAATGGGTTGTGAATTTGCTTTAGCACAAGTATGGCAAAAAGGTGGAATCGGTGGTGTTGACTTAGCGAAAAAAGTACTTCATACTTTAGAAAATAAGGTAAGTCATTTCCAGCCGCTTTATGACATCAATGACACGATCAAAAATAAGATTAAAAAAATAGCAACAGAGATTTATGGTGCACAGGATGTGAAATATACAGCCAAGGCTTCTAAGTCCATTAAAAAAATTGAAGAGCTTGGTTTAAGCAATCTTCCAGTATGTATTGCTAAAACTCAATATTCTCTGTCAGATAATCCGAAATTATTAGGAAGGCCTTCAAACTTTGATATTACGGTTAGTGAAATTAGTATATCCGCAGGGGCAGAGTTTATTGTTGTTTTAACTGGTGACGTCATGACAATGCCGGGATTACCTAAAAAGCCTTCAGCAGAGAGCATTGATATTAATAAAGATGGGGTTATTACAGGGTTATTTTAAGCATAATGAAATAAGCTACCTAGAATTAACTATAAGCTTCCGGAGGATAAAAATGAGCACAATAATAATGAATGGAAAAAAAACAGCTCAAGATATTAAAGATGAACTGAAGGCAGAGGTTGCTTTGCTCAAAGAAAAGAGTATAGAACCTACCCTTGCTGTCGTGTTAGTAGGTGAAAACCAAGCATCACAAGTATATGTTAAAAATAAAAAGCGTGCTTGCGAATATATCGGAATTAGATCATTATCTTACGAATTAGATTGTACAACTTCAGAAGAAGAGCTATTAAAATTAATTCATGACCTTAATAGTAGAAGTGATGTTCATGGTATTTTAGTCCAATTACCTTTACCTAAACAAATTAATGAAGGAAACATTTTATTGGCTATTGATCCTAGTAAGGACGTAGATGGCTTTCACCCTATTAATGTTGGTAATTTAAGCGTAGGACGTGAGGGTTTTGTATCTTGTACGCCAGCAGGAATTATTGAGCTAATGAAAAGATATAGTATCCCTATGGAAGGAAAAAAATGCGTTGTAATCGGAAGAAGTAACATTGTTGGTAAGCCCATTTCTATGCTTTTATTAAGAGAAAATGCTACAGTTACAATATGTCATTCAAGAACAAAAGATTTGGCCTTAGAATGCCAAGGAGCAGATATATTAATTGCCGCAATTGGAAAAGCAAACTTTGTCTCAAAGGATTTTGTTAAGAAGGGTGCTGTAATAGTAGATGTTGGTATTAATCGATTAGAAAATGGAAAACTATGTGGTGATGTTGCTTATGATGAATGCTTTGATTTAGCGAGTGCAATAACACCTGTTCCAGGTGGTGTTGGTCCAATGACAATTGCAATGCTAATGAAAAATTGTGTATTGGCAGCAACAAAATAATTAAGGAATAAACACTGGAGGCAAATTAATTGAGTATTAAAATATATTATGTATCACTAGGTTGCGACAAAAACTTAGTGGATAGTGAAGTTATGCTAGGGATGATGAATGAAGAAGGATATGTCATAACAAGTGACGAACAAGCAGCAGATATTATTATTGTGAACACATGTAGTTTCATACATGATGCAAAAGAAGAAAGCATTGAAACCATATTGGAAATGGCACAGTATAAAGAAACAGCCAATTGTAAAGGACTCATCGTGGTAGGATGTTTAACTGAGAGATATAAAGAAGAACTAATGGCTGAAATGCCTGAGGTAGACGGAATACTTGGAACATCCAATTATGATGAAATTATTACAACGATAAAAAAGGTGTTAGAAAAAGAAAAAGTAATTTCCTTTAAAGATATTAATTATTCCCCCACTGCGTATATGAATAGAATGTCAGATACAACGACAGGATATGCCTACTTGAAAATTGCAGAAGGGTGTAACAATAACTGTACGTATTGTATTATACCTCAATTGAGAGGGAATATTAGAAGTAGGAGTATGGAAAGTCTAATTGAAGAAGCTAAATACTTAGTAAAACAAGGCAAAAAAGAATTGATTTTAGTAGCACAAGATACTACAAAATATGGCATTGATTTATACAAAGAAAAAAAATTACCTGAACTAATTAAAGCGTTATGTAAAATAGAAGACTTAGAATGGATTAGATTACTTTATTGCTATCCAGAAGATATTACTGACGAATTAATCGAAGTTATTCGAACACAAAGAAAGGTAATGAACTACATTGATATACCAATACAGCACATTAATGATGATATCCTTTCAAGCATGGCTAGAAGAAGCAATAAAAAAACAATAATAGGCGTCTTGTCAAGGCTTAGACAGCAAATACCCAATATATGTATTAGAAGCACATTAATTGTTGGCTTTCCGGGAGAAACGAAGGAGCAGTTTGAAGAGTTAAGAGAATTCGTACAAGAATATAAGATTGATCGTCTTGGTGTTTTTACTTATTCTTTGGAAGAAGGTACAATAGCAGCAACGATGGAAGGCCAAATTAAGGAATCTGTAAAGAAAGCACGTAAAGAAGAATTAATGGTTATTCAACAAAATATTTCACATGAAAAAAATAAAAGTCTGTTAGGTGAAACGCTCGATGTTATGATAGAGGGGTACTTGCCAGAGGAGAAGGTATATTGTGGAAGGTCGTATATGGATGCACCAAATGTTGATGGAGTTGTTTTTGTTGGTTGCGAATTTGAATTGTTAACGGGTCAAATTGTAAAAGTTCAAGTGGAAGAAGCAAGTGAATATGATTTAATAGGAGTGATAAAAGATGAACATAGCAAATAAGTTTACGATGTTAAGAGTAATTTTAATACCTTTTTTCTTACTTGTTTTATATCTATTCCCAGAAAATTACGCAAACTATGTGGCTGTAGTTATTTTTATGATAGCAAGTGCTACAGATTGGCTTGATGGGTATTTAGCGCGATCTAGAAATCTTGTTACGAATTTTGGGAAATTTATGGATCCTTTAGCCGATAAGTTATTGGTATCTGCTGCATTAATTTACCTTGTTGAACAAGGTGATATTGCAGCTTGGATTGTAATTATTATAATCAGTAGAGAGTTTGTAATTAGTGGTGTAAGACTGGTTGCAGCTACGTCAGGCAAAGTAATTGCTGCAAGTTGGTGGGGGAAGGTTAAAACCTTTACGACGATGATTATGATTATAGTTGTGTTATTTCAATTTCAAATTCGTTATATTGAATATATTGAACTTATACTTATTTATGCATCAACTATATTAACAGTTATATCAGCACTTGATTATATCGTTAAGAACGCTGGAGTATTTAAAGAATAGTAAAGATTTTATTAATTGTTATGATGGAGGTCTCTTGTGATTGCAGAAATTATATGTGTTGGAACAGAGCTGCTTTTAGGCGATATTTTAAATACGAATGCACAATATTTAAGTGCTAGACTCGCAGACTTAGGTGTGTCATTGTATTATCAAACGGTTGTTGGTGACAATGAAGATAGATTAATTCAAACCATCAATAATGCAAAAGAAAGAAGTGACTTGATTATTCTTTCAGGGGGGCTGGGTCCTACCAGCGATGATATTACTAAAGAAACGGTAGCGAAGGCTTTAAATCTACCGCTTTCGTTGAATGATGACCAAGCTAAGAAGCTTGAACAGTTTTTTTTATACAGGAATATCCCCATGGCTAACAATAATTTAAAACAAGCGTTCATGCCAGATGGTGCGATTATACTAGATAATAATAATGGCACGGCAGCGGGCATATTAATAGAAAGCAGTAGGAAGATATTTATTATTTTACCTGGACCACCAAATGAACTAGTACCAATGTTTGAGGAAAGTGTAGTACCATATTTAAGAAGAAATTCTAATGATTGCATCGTCTCAAGAACATTAAAACTTATTGGGATTGGAGAAAGTTCTGCTGCGGAGCTTGTTCAAAGTATTATAGACAAGCAAACGAATCCATCCATCGCCCCATATGCAAAGCTTTCAGAAGTTCATTTTAGAATTACAGCACGATCTACTAGTATTGAACAAGCCCAACACCTTATTACTGCTACCGAGGTAGAAATGAGAAAGCAACTAGATAAATATATTTATACTACTGAGGAAAAGGAACTAGAAGAAATAATTGTAGAAATCCTTAGTAAGAACAATAACACAATTGCCATCGCTGAGTCTTGTACTGGAGGGCTATTATCGAGCACATTAATCAACTGTTCAGGTGTATCGGAAGTATTTAAGGAAGGTCTAATTACTTATTCTAATGAATCCAAGGTAAGGGAATTAGGTGTTGATAAAAATGTTATTGATCTTTATGGAGCAGTTAGTAAACAAGTAGTTGAGCAGATGGCTATAGGTATTAAGAACCGGGCAAAGACAGATATAGGCATTGCAATTTCTGGAATTGCTGGACCAACCGGTGGTACAGAGGAAAAGCCAGTTGGATTAGTTTACATTGCAATCACCTATAAGAATGAAACCTTTATTAAGAAGTTGCAATTAAGTGGTAATCGTATGAAAATTCGTACGAGTGCTGCAAAGCAAGGACTTGTTTTTTTATATCAAGTGCTTAAAGAATCAGATGATTTGTAAGGTTTTAATGGGTAAAAACAAGTTAATCGGGAGGGTATTAGAAATGTTTAAAGCATTTATTAACAAGATAATTATTCTTTCTGTAATGGTATTGTTATTAATATCATTTTCAGGTTGTAAATCCTTTATTGAATCCAAGGATAGAGAATCCGCTAGCAGTGATGAAGAAGAGGCTGTCAAAGTTTCATCTGATAAATTAAACAACGAATCTTTTGAGAATTTTCGCGATGTCAACACCTTTGATGATGCACCTGCTAAAAATGTTACAGATGAAGCAATAGAAGTAATTGAATTTACTAAGAAATTTTATACAGACTGGTTTAAGATGTCAAATGTGTATGAAGAAAATGATAAATTACTGTATATGGATTATAAAATGATGGATCCAGATTATGGTGATTATACTTGGGACTATGCAGCTTTTTTTGAAAAGTATGCTTCATCAGATGAAAAAGAAAATCCGGAATTTTATTCAATAGATTTAGTTCAATCATATGTTCCAAGTGATATTTATAGCATACCTAAAAAATGGGATAGTATAAAAATTCTATCTGGTGGAGAGGGTTTTTATAAGATTGGTGTCGTGTTCACATTTGAAGGCTATACTTTCATGGACGGTTATGCTTATGATAAACTATATCAGAATAAGTATTATGGTACTGTAACGGTTATTAAAGAGCGAGATGGCTGGAAAGTTGATAGATGGACAACTTATGCACCTTGGGATACTTATACAGATGAAAGAAAATCTGATGAATTTTTGAAAAACTTTGACGAGAAACTTAAAGGTAAAGCACAAGAAGTTGATAAGATAACAGACGCAGATATAACAGGTAATTCTAATGGGATTGTCGTAGAAGGCTCTATTAATATGGAAGAGGGTGATGGAACTGCATCTTCGTCATCAACCGGTTTAGATCTTAAGAGCATTATCAAAGAGAATGATTCAAAGACGGTAGCAATTTTAGGAGATACTTCTCAGGGTTCAGGGTTTTTCCTGTGTGAAGGTATCGTTGTTACAAATGTTCATGTAATTAATGGTCAAGAAATTTTATCTGCAAGATTAGTTGATGGTACGGAGGTAGAAGTTGATGGTGTTGTCGCATTAAATACATCAATTGATATTGCAATACTTAAGCTAAAAGATAATGTCGGTAAGCCCGTTAGGCTAGGCAATCCAGATGCAATGTCTAAAGCAGATGAAGTGATTGCAATAGGAAGCCCAATGGCTTTATACAATACAGTTACAATTGGCTTGTTTCAAAATACAATTATTGATGGAGACGCAAGGATTCTACAATCTAGCCTACCATTGGCTCCGGGAAATAGTGGTGGACCATTATTCAATAGTAGTGGAGAACTGATCGGCGTTAATACAGCAATTGTAGAAGGATATGCGGATATTTCCTTTGCTATGTCAGCGTATCATTTGGTAGACTTGAAAAAAACATTAGATAATACAGACTTTAAAAAGATAAAAGCAACGAAGCTATCAAAAATCAATTGGAAATAAATCAATGTCTATTTTATAAAAACATCCTGAAGCGACATTTTCATAAATTCACTCAGGATGTTTAAGTTTTTAGATGGAGATGCTATTGTTCATAATCAACTACTACACGATCTTTTACTACGCTTCGAACATATTCGCCCGCTTTTTTATGCGCAGGATGTATAACATAAGCATTTAAATCTGCCTTAGTTAGGAACTCAGAGTATAATACTACATCATGTGCTTGAGGCGAACTATTATAATTTGATCCAACCTCAATTACTTGAATAAAGTCAATTTCACCTTTTAAGCCTTCAAGCTTTTCCTTTAAAGTTTTTAATACAATTTCCTTGTTCTCATTTTCTTTTATGTTCCACATGACAATGTGTTTAATCATTCGGCTACCTCCAAATTACAATATAATATTTTCAACTATTATATCATATTAGTGATAGAAGGTAAAAGTCAATGATACAAAAATTAAGGCTTAGTCAAGCACCCTAATTAATTATGATCGGTCCAGCCGATTTTCTTGACTATAGACAACTACTAGGTTATAATATAGTATCTGTGCAATATATTATTAGATGAAATGAGTTGATAAAGTGATAAAAAGTATGACAGGCTTTGGAAGAGGCGAGTTTGAAAAAGATAAGAGGAAAATTACTGTTGAAATGAAATCTGTCAATCATAGGTATTGTGAAGTGAATGTAAGAATGCCTAGAAAATTAGGTTTTTTAGAAAATGAAGTTAGGAGTTATGTCAAACAAAAATTATCAAGAGGTAAAATTGATATTTTTATCTCCTACGAAGACAACTCAGAAAAACTAGAAAATATTAAATTTAATGCTGAACTAGCAAAAGAATATCTTAAATATTTTGAACTAATTAGTGAGCAATTTGGCCTTGATAATGATATTAAGGTATCTCACATGACAAGATATCCAGACGTATTAGTTGTTGAAGAGCAAGATGATGATCAAGAAGAACTTTGGAGTATACTAAAGGGAGCTTTAAGTAGTAGTATTGATCAATTAATTGAAACTAGGACAATTGAAGGTGAACATCTAAAAGAAGATATGTTAAAGAAGTTGGATGTTATGGTTGATGCCCTAGGTGAAATCAAGGAAAAGACTCCATTTATTGTAGTGGCTTACAAAGAAAAGCTTGAATCTCGAATAAAAGATTTACTAGAAAATACATCAATTGATGAGGCAAGATTAGCAGTTGAAGTTGCGATTTTTGCTGACAAAGCTTGTATTGACGAAGAGATTGTAAGACTAATCAGCCATATCGAGCACATGAAAAGCACCTTTAACACTGAATTACCAGTAGGTAGAAAGTTGGATTTCTTGACGCAAGAAATGAATAGAGAAGCGAATACAATATTATCCAAAGCAAATGCTATCGATATATCAAATCAAGCCTTGGATTTAAAAACAGAAATTGAAAAAGTAAGAGAACAAATTCAAAACATAGAGTGATGAAAATGAATAAACAATTTATTAATATTGGATTTGGAAGCGTTGTTATGGTAGATAAAGTGATATCAATAGTAAATCCAGAATCCGCGCCAATAAAAAGAATGATACAAAGTGCTAGAGAGCAAGAGAAGCTTATAGATGCTACCTTTGGTAGAAAAACTAGAGCTGTTATTATTATGACTACAGGTCATATAATGTTAGCAGGTATACAAGTGGAGACAATAGTAAGTAGATTGGAAAATAATGAAGAAAAAAGATAGGATAATCATATGAAGAGAAAAGGTATACTTATTATTATTTCAGGTTTTTCAGGGGCTGGAAAAGGTACAATAGTTAGGAAATTGATTGAAAGCAACTTGTTTTCATTGTCTGTTTCTGCAACTACTCGCAAAGCAAGAGTAGGTGAGAAGGAGGCAGAACATTATTATTTCCTTGAACGAGAAGAGTTTGAAAGAATGATTGAGAATGATGAGCTTATAGAATGGGCTAATTATTGTGACAATTATTATGGAACGCCTAAAAAGTATGTAAATGAAAAATTAAAAAATGGAAATGATGTTATACTGGAAATCGAAATGCATGGAGCATTACAAGTAAGAGAGAAATTTCCTGATAGTCTACTTGTTTTTGTTACTGCACCTACAGCGAATGAAATTAAACATCGCCTTATTCATCGCGGTACTGAAACAATCGAAGTTATTAAAAAACGTTTGGAAAAATCATATCAAGAAATTGATGCTATAGATGATTATGATTATATAGTTGTTAATGATGGTTTAGAGGATAGTGTTGCTCATATTCATGCAATTATCATTGCTGAGCATGAAAGAGTTGCTAGAAATAAAGATCTAAAAAAGAAATTAAAAAGAGAATTTGAAGAACTCTTGAAAGGAGATTATTAGATGTTACATCCATCCTATACAGATTTAATGAGTACTATTAATGAAAGAAATTTAACAAAAGATCAGTTAGTAAGCAGATATTCAATCGTTATTGCAACAGCTAAAAGAGCTAGACAAATTGTAGATGGTGATGAGCCATTAATAAGCAAGAAATCACCTAGACCATTGTCTAATGCTGTTTGGGAACTTTATGAAGGTTTAATTGACGTAGTTTAACCTTACTTTTCTATTATACGTAAAAATATCAGTTTAGTCCTTACATAATTGTAGGGACTTTATTTTTACTTGTGTAACCAGGATTTTAGCTTGTCGCTTCCGATTTTCTTATAGATTATGAAAGTTCTCTTAAGTAGTAGCATTCAACATTGTTTGCTAAATATCATTATGGTATAATATATCATTAAGATAATTTAATATTAATCTTTAAAAGAATGGATGAATACAAATGAAAAAATATGCTAATATTATTTTAGAAATATCCACAAAAAGCTTAGATAGACCATTCACATATCTTATACCTGAATCACTTCAAAGTTCTGTGGATATCGGCAGTATCGTAACAATTCCATTTGGTCCATCTAATCGGGAAGTAAAAGGTTATGTAGTATCTCTAACAGATCAAATACAATTTGATGAAACAAAACTTAAAAGTATTTTCAATGTCAATCCAAGTATTAATGTTGAGAGTGATTTAATAAAGCTTGCTTATTGGATACAAAGACGATATACATCAAGTATGCAGGCAGCATTGAAAAGTATGATTCCATCTAGTACAGAAATAAATAAAAAATTTAGTAAAAAAATAAGAAGAAATATTTCCATAGAAGCTTTAGATAGGCTAATAGAGGAAAATAGTGCAAACAGTAAATGGATTACGAAGCTTGCAGTATTTAGATTGCTTAGGTCTAATGATGAATTATATGAAAAAAATGTAATAAATGAAACAGGAGTTTCTAAAAGTGTCTTAAAAACACTAGAGAAAAAAGGGTTAATAATCATTGAGGATCATGAAACATATCGGAATCCATTTAATGCGCAAAAAATGAATAAAACTGAAAAGATAATGCCAAATTACAATCAACAAAAAGCAATCTATAAAATTGAAACTGCTGTAAGAGAAGGTAATAATGAAGTGTTTCTACTACATGGTGTAACAGGTAGTGGAAAAACAGAAGTATATATGCAAGTAATCGACCAAGTAATCAACGAGGGGAAACAAGCGATAGTTTTAATTCCGGAAATTGGGTTAACCCCTCAAACTGTAAGTAGATTTATTGGGAGGTTCGGAGATATTGTAGGCGTTCTTCATAGCAAACTTTCTCAAGGTGAGAAGTATGATCAATGGAGAAAAGCGAAAGAGGGAAAGATATCAATAATGATCGGGCCGAGATCAGCAATATTTTCACCATTTGAAAGATTAGGTGCCATCATCATTGATGAAGAACATGAAATGACCTATAAATCTGAAATGCCACCGAAGTATCACGCAAGGGAAGTTGCAATTAAAAGAGGGAGCATGTCAAATTGTCCCATTGTATTAGGTTCTGCAACCCCATTAATAGAAAGCTACTACAAAGCGTTAGAAGGAAAATATACTTTACTCGAACTTACAGATAAGGCAGTGCAGGATGCATCCTTAACAGTAGATATCGTAGATATGCGAGAAGAACTAATAGAAGGCAACAAGACAATTTTAAGTCATTTACTAAAAGCAAATATAGAAGCTGCTTTAAATAGAAAAGAACAGGTCATATTATTTATTAATCGAAGGGGTCATTCAAGCTTTATATCTTGTAGAAAATGCGGATACGTGGTAAAATGTCCAAGTTGTGATATTGCATATACGTATCACTCTAACAAAGAAAAAATGGTTTGTCATTATTGTGGAAACACAATTAACAAGATTACAACATGTCCAAATTGTTCATCTAAATATATAAAAGAATTTGGTATTGGTACGCAAAAAGTTGAAAACTATATTAAAAGTGAATTTAAAGATGCTAAAGTACTTAGAATGGATTTTGATACGACTTCTCGAAAAAATGATTATGAGAAAATACTTGGGAAGTTTGAAAACGGTGAAGCAGATATATTAATAGGTACACAGATGGTTGCAAAAGGACATCACTTTGAAAATGTTACTGTAGTTGGCGTGATTGCAGCAGACCTATCTTTATATATAAACGACTTCAGAGCTTGCGAAAGAACTTTTCAACTTGTGACTCAAGTTACTGGAAGAACGGGTAGAGGCGCAAAAAAAGGCAAGGCTATCATTCAAACGTATTCACCTGATCATTATAGCCTGCAGTGTGCAAAGGAACAAGACTATAAGAAGTTTTATAAAAATGAAATACTATTTAGAGATATGATGGGGTATCCGCCCTTTTCCAATATAGCTACAATTTTATTGAGTTCCAAGGATGAAGGCGCATTGATTGAAGATGTATTTCAATTAAAGGCATTAATTATTAAATTAATTGGTCAAAAAAGCATGACGGTACTTGGCCCTACGCCTGCAAACGTATCAAAATTAAAAAATGCCTATAGATGGCGTATTATTATTAAATCAATAGAATTTAAAACTTTAAATCAATTACTGTATGAATTAAATTTTGCAGTTCGTTCTGATAACTTATGGCAACATATGACAATCAATCATGACATTAATTCAATGATGTCGAACTAATATAAAACTTCTAGGAGGTTCAAGATGGCACTAAGAAAAATACGTACAGATAACGATCCAATTTTAAGGAAAATATCTAAGCCAGTAAATGAAATAACAAAGAATGTAAAAACCCTAGCTGGAGATATGCTTGATACAATGTATGAAGCTGAAGGGATTGGCTTAGCCGCACCTCAAGTTGGGTTATTAAAAAGACTCATTGTTATTGATGTTGGTGATGGACCAATTGTAATGATTAATCCAGAGATTATCCAACAAGACGGAGAGCAAGTGAATCAAGAGGGATGTTTAAGTCTTCCGGGGAAAACTGGAGAAGTCGTTAGACCATTTTTTGTTAAAGCTCAAGCACTTAACTTAGATGAAGAAATATTTACAATTGAAGGTGAAGGTTTACTAGCGAGAGCGATTTGTCATGAAATTGACCATTTAAATGGAATATTATTTACTGATTTAGTAAAAAACATTATAAAAGAGTAGGGTGATGAAATGAAAATACTATTTATGGGAACACCTGATTTTTCAGTACCCACACTTAAAGCGATAATTGATTCTGAACATGAAGTTATTGCAGTCGTAACGCAGCAAGACAAGCCTAAAGGACGAGGCAATAAAATGACCGTAACACCGGTTAAAGAAGTTGCGTTGGCGTACAACATACCAGTTTATCAACCTCATAAGGTTCGAAATGCTGAATTTATTAATCTATTAAAGGATTTACAACCTGATGCAATTGTTGTTATTGCTTTTGGGCAAATACTACCTAAAGCATTGTTAGAAATACCTAAATACGGTTGTATTAACGTTCATGCGTCTTTGCTTCCTAAGTATCGAGGTGCTGGACCAATTCAATGGGCAGTTATTAATGGTGAGAAGGAAACAGGTTTAACGACTATGTTTATGGATGTAGGTCTAGATACAGGAGATATGCTCTTAAAAGAAACAGTTATACTTACTGGTGAAGAAACGGGCGGTAGTCTTCATGATATATTAAGTGTTATAGGTGGACCTTTATTGCTTCATACTTTAAAGCAAATTGAAGAAGGCTCACTTAAAAGAGTGCCTCAAGATGATCAAGAGGCTACTACTGCGCCGATGTTGACGAAAGAATTAGGAAAAATAAATTGGAATAGCAGTGCGATAGAAATTGAGCGGTTTATTCGCGGATTAAATCCTTGGCCAAGTGCGTACACATTTTATGAAAATAAAATTCTTAAAATATGGAAATCAGAGATAATAGCGTTCAATGATGATACGATTAAACCAGGTACAATAATTGATATCATAAAAAACAAAGGGTTTATCGTTAAGTGTAGGGAAGATAGTTTGTTAATTAAAGAGTTACAACTACAGGGAAAGAATAAAATGGATGCAGCTTCATTTTTAAGAGGTGTACCATTAAAGGTTGGTAAGGTTTTTGATTAGATAAACCAATTAATATATTGAATTTAACCTAACGAAGGAAGTATCCTTTGACTAATCGATGTTTGGAGATGATTCCCATTAATTTAAGAAATGTCTGTTTGAAAATTTTAGAAGAATTAGAAACAAATAAGCTGTTTATTAATGATGCTTTAGAAGGGTATTTTAATATGCTAACACTAGCACAACAAGAAAAAGCATTTATTAATAGAGTAGTTTATGGTACAGTAGAGTACGAAATGAAAATAGATTATATTATTAATCAATACTCAAAAGTAAAGGCCAGTAAATTAAAAAAACCCATTCTACTAATTCTCAGAATGTCTATATATCAGATGCTCTATATGGAGCATATCCCTCATAGCGCTACTATTGACGAAGCAGTTAAGTTGGTTAAAAAGCGAAAGATGATAAATTTAGCTGGATTTGTTAATGGCGTACTACGAAATATCTCAAGAAACATAGCATCAATAAGTTATCCAAATGAAGATTTAAACAAATCAGAATATTTGTCTATTATGTATTCATTTCCTAAATGGCTGGTAGATTATTTGTTGGTGCAATATGATTACATGACTGTAAAGGAAATGTTTGAAGATAGTTTAAAAACGCCGAAGTTATGTATTCGACATAATGCTTTAAAGGGTTCAAGAGAGGAACTACTTCGTAATTTGAAAGAAGATCAACTTGATGTATTAGAAGGTCATTTTTTACCATATGCATATTATTTAGAAAATGCGGGTGCATTAAGAGGTTTAAAAGCTTTTCAGAAAGGGTTATTTCAAGTGCAAGATGAAAGTTCAATGCTAGTGGGTGAAGTTGCCAATCCTAAGGAGCAGGACCTTGTATTGGATGTATGTTCTGCACCGGGTGGTAAAACTACACATATGGCTCAAATAATGAATAATAAGGGCTTAATTTATGCTAGAGATGTGTCTGAACGTAAGCTTGAAATGATTAAAGAAAACTGTTCAAGACTCGGAATATCTAATGTAGACATTTCTAAACAAGATGCTACAGTTTTTAATGAAAGTTTTGAAAATAAAATTGATATCGTTGTAACAGATGTGCCTTGTTCAGGACTTGGAATTATAAAGAAAAAACCAGATATTAAATATAATGTGTCTTTAGAGGGCATTTCTAGCTTAATACAAGTTCAAAAGGAAATATTAAGTACAGCAAGTAAGTACGTTAAAATTGGTGGCTTTTTGATTTACAGCACTTGTACAATCAATAAATGGGAAAATGATAAAAATATTGAGTGGTTTTTAGAAAACAATACAAATTTTGATCTAATACCTATTGATAATGATGCAATAAATAAGTTTAATACTGCAAAAGATAAAGAATTTTTACAATTACTCCCGACAAATAAAGGTTCAGATGGATTTTTTATTGCAAAAATGAAAAGGATGGCATAAAATATGAGTAGATTAATAGATATTAAGTCGTTGGATCTAGATGAACTGAATGAATTCATCTTATCAATGAATGAAAAAAAATTCAGAAGTAGTCAAATTTATACTTGGCTTCATCAAAAAGGCGTTCATTCATTTCTTGAAATGACCAACTTATCAAAAGAATTAATAAATAAACTTTCAGAGACTTGTTCTATCGTTAAGGTAGAGCAATTAGATTGTTTAAGTTCAAAGGAAGATGGAACAAAGAAGTTTCTTTTTGAACTTGAAGATGATCAAGTTGTTGAAAGTGTTTTAATGTCATATAAATATGGAAATTCTGTTTGTATTTCCTCTCAAGTAGGCTGTAAAATGGGGTGCAAATTTTGTGCATCAACCATTGGTGGATTAGTTAGAAATCTAAAACCATCAGAAATGCTAGAACAAATATATGCCATTGAAAAGTTTTCAGGAGAAAAAATATCAAATATTGTTGTTATGGGAACGGGTGAGCCTTTCGATAATTACGACAATTTAATGAAGTTCATTAAAATAATCAATTCAAAGGAAGGAAGAAACATAGGTCAACGAAATATTACTGTTTCAACTTGTGGCATTGTTCCTAGAATTTATGATTTTGCTGATGCGAATACTGACGTTAATTTGGCAATATCTCTTCATGCCGCAGGGGATGATGTCAGAGAGAAGCTTATGTCTATTGTTCACCAATTCACTTATGAAGAGTTAATGGCGAGCTGTAAGTATTATACGAAAACTACGAACAGACGAATAACCTTTGAATATAGTTTGGTTAAAGGAATTAACGATTCAAAAGATGATGCATATCTTTTAACGAGAAAACTTAAAGGGTTGTTATGTCATGTAAATCTTATCCCAATGAATAATGTAGAAGGTAGACCTTTTGAAAAAAGTGATGAGGAAACAATTAAAAATTTTAAAAGGATACTTGAGAGTAAAAAAATCACAACAACAATTAGGCGAGCTTTAGGCCAAGAAGTAGACGCAGCATGTGGACAGCTTAGAAGATCATATACTAATAAAAGTAATAATGAGTCGAAAAGAACCTGATTTAGATGAAGGTTTGTATTGTAGGAGGGAATATGAAAACGTTTGGAATAACTCATATTGGTCTTGTTCGAGAAATTAATGAAGACAATTATTTTATGTCAAAAGAGCCTATTGGCAAGCTACCAAACCTCTTTATTATCGCTGATGGAATGGGTGGACACAATGCAGGCGAAGTGGCTTCAAAGCTTGCGGTAGAAGGGTTTGTTAACTATGTAAAAAACGATTCTAGTACAGAAACAATAGAAGGAATATTTATAAAAGCAACTCAATATGCCAACAATGTTATATATGAGAAAGCAATACATACGAGTGAGATGAATGGTATGGGTACCACTATGGTAGCGTGCTCATTAATTGATGATATCCTATATGTGATTAATATTGGAGACAGTAGATTATATGTAATAGACCAGGCACTTAAACAAGTTACGATTGATCATTCCTATGTTGAAGAACTAATTAGGGTTGGTGAAATAACAAGGGATGAAAGTATTCATCATCCTGCTAAAAATAAAATCACTAGAGCACTTGGTATAGTGCATCATGCTGATCCAGATATCTATAAACTTAGAGCCAATGAACTTACAAAAATCTTTCTTTGCTCCGATGGCCTTACTACTATGGTAAGAGATGAAAGGATATTTGAAGCACTTAGCTCAAATATAGAAATTAGGGAACAAGGGAATATGTTAGTTGACGAAGCTATTAATAATGGCGGTACAGACAATATTACATTACTAATTATAGATATTAAAAACTAGAAATGAGGTGAAATAATGATTAAAACAGGAATGTTGATTAACGATAGATATCAAATCATAGAAAAAGTCGGAACTGGCGGAATGTCTGAAGTATATAAGGCTAAATGTACAAAACTTCAAAGATTTGTCGCTATAAAAATACTCAGAGATGAGTATTGTTTAGACGATGCTTTTGTAAAAAGGTTTAAAGCAGAAGCCCAGTCAGCAGCAAGTCTTTCACATAGTAATATTGTTAATATATATGATGTTGGAAATGAAAATAAGGTGCATTTCATTGTAATGGAATTTTTAGAAGGTAAAACATTGAAAGAGCATATTAAAGAAAAAGGCAAGTTAGATGATGTTGAAACGATGAAAATTTCAGCATGTATTGCGTCAGCATTAGAACATGCTCACGCAAATCATATTATTCATAGAGATATTAAACCCCAAAATATTATTATAACGAATGATGGAAAGGTTAAGGTTGCTGATTTTGGTATAGCTAGAATTGCTTCGGAATCTACAATTATTGTAAATGATGTTACAACTGGTTCAGTGCATTATATCGCTCCAGAGCAAGCTAGAGGTGGTTTTTGTAATCAAAAGAGTGATATTTATTCTCTTGGTATAACGATGTTTGAAATGGTAACAGGTGAGATGCCATATGTTGCTGATTCACCAGTATCCGTTGCACTTAAGCACATTCATGATCGACTACCACAACCAAGAGATAAAAATCCAAATATTAGCAAAGCCTTAGAACAAATAATCATTAAGGCTACTCAAAAAAAACCCGAAATGCGTTATGCATCAGCTGAAAAAATGTTAGAGGATTTAAAAACTGCACAAGATTTTCCAAGTGAAGAATTTGTAAGTATTAATAAATTTGAAGATGATTCACCTACATTAGAAATGTCCACTGCTGATTTTGAGCATATTAGACAAGCAAGTGAGATCGAAGCAGTGCCAAAACGAGAAAAAATGAATAAATTTATTGTTTTTTCCGGAATTTTAAGCGCAGTTATTTTAGTAGGAATTATGTTTTTTGTATCATATGGCATTTGGAGTAAAAATCATAAGCCAGTATCATCAAATGAAATCGTTATTCCGGTTGTTGAAGGATTAACAATAGAAAATGCAAAAGAGCTTTTAGATGAAAAAGGTATATCATATAATAAAGAAACCTATGAATTTTCAGAAGAACAACCGGAGAACTATGTGGTAAGCCAATCAAAAAAAGGTACAGTTACCATTGAAAAAGGAAAAAAAATAATACTTGATTTAGTAGTAAGTAGAGGTCAAGACGCAACAACCGTCCCAAATGTTTCAAATTTACCGTTTGATCAAGCAGAAAAGATTCTTAGGGATAGTGGTTTTACAGTATCGAGACAAATGGAAAATCATGATGTAGTACCTTTAGGAGAAGTAATAAGGCAAGAACCGGAAGGTTTAAAAATAGCAGAGCTTAAATCGGTTATAACAATTTATGTAAGTCTAGGTAAAGAAAAGATTTTAGTTAAAATGCCAGACATTATGTTAAATTCTGAAGCAAACGGAATTAAAGTTTTAGAACAATATGGGTTAAAGGTAGGAGCAATTACTTATACAACAAATGATGTCGTGAAAAAAGGTGACATTATTACAACAAGCGTTAATGTTGGTGATGAAGTTGAACAAGGTTATGTTGTCAATTTAGTTGTAAGTACTGGTAAATCTACTGCATCTAAACGAATAACTATAACTGATTTATTGCCAGATGGTGTTTCGAGTGGGTTATTAGAAGTATATTTAATTTTAAGTAACGGAGATAACAATTTGGTGTATACGAACACAGTTACGAGTGGAGATTTCCCAGTAGTAGTAAATGTACAAGGATCAGGTAAAGCAACTGTGGAAGTTTATTTAGATAATGTAAAGGAATATACAAATACGCTTAATTTTGATGAGGTGGCTGATTGATGGAAGGTAAAATCATCAAAGGCATAGCGGGGTTTTACTATGTTCATGTTCCCCAAATAGGACTATTTGAATGTAAAGCAAGAGGTGTTTTCAGAAATCAAAACATTAAGCCACTAATCGGTGACAATGTTTTGATAGAGGAATTAATGAATGAAGAAAAAAAGGGCAATATTTTAGAAGTGAAAAAAAGAGAGAACCAACTAATTAGACCTTCAGTAGCAAATATTGGACAAGTAATGATTGTTTTTTCCGTTAATCAACCAAAACCAAATTTGAATTTACTAGATCGTTTTTTAATCATGGTTGAAAAAGAAAATATCCCAGCAGTTATATGCTTTAACAAAATAGATACGCTTAGCAAAGAAGATACAGCTATGATACAAGAAGCATATGAGCGTATTGGTTACCCTGTTTTTACTACAAGTGCGACTAAAGGTGAAGGTATTGAGGATTTAGATAAATTTTTATATAATACCACGACTGTATTTGCTGGACCTTCAGGTGTTGGGAAATCTTCTCTTCTGAATCTAATTCAAAAAGAAGTACACCTTGAAATAGGTGAAATAAGCCAAAAAGCACAAAGAGGAAAGCATACTACAAGACATGCTGAGTTAATATGTTTTCGAGAAAATAGTTATGTAGTTGACACACCGGGATTTAGCTCCTTATCTTTAGATCAGATGAGTTCTGATGAGCTAAAAAATTATTTTGTCGAATTTACTGAATATATTGATAATTGTAGATTTCAAGGTTGTAATCATATAAATGAGCCTAATTGTGCTGTTAAAAATGCTTTACAAGAAGGCAAGATTTCTAAGTCAAGGTATGATAACTATGTAATGATTTATGAAGAATTAAAAGATATAAGGAGATGGTAAAATGATAAAATTAGCACCTTCAATTCTATCTGCAAATTTTGGCAGGTTAGAAGAAGAAATAAGGAAAATTTCAGAGGCAGGGTGTGATTATATACACATAGATGTTATGGATGGCGCCTTTGTACCAAATATTACGATAGGACCAATAGTTATTAAAGCTATTAGAAAGTGTACAGATAAAATATTTGATGTGCATTTAATGATAGCGGATCCTATCAGGTATATTGATGATTTTATTAATAGTGGAGCAGACCTATTAACGGTTCATTATGAAGGTGAAAAACATTTGCATAGATTAGTAACAAGCATTAAAGAAAAAGGTGTAAAAGTTGGTGTTGCAATTAATCCTGGTACACCTTGCAATGCCATTGAACCAATTTTGCCAATATTAGACCTTGTTTTAATCATGTCAGTAAACCCAGGGTTTGGTGGGCAGAGCTTTATTGAGGCTTCGTTAGATAGAATAAAAGAAATGAAAGATCTGATAGAGAAAACAGAGTCAAATTGTGTTATTCAAGTAGATGGAGGTATCACTTTAGACAATGTTGAACAAGTAGTTGAAGCAGGAGCAGATGTCATTGTAGCTGGTTCTTCTATATTTGGTTCTCCAGATGTTCGTGATTCCATTCAAGCTTTTAAAAAGTATTAGGTTGATTATATGAAAGCAATTATTGTTACTGGAGGATATCTTCCTGGGGATTTTTTAAAAGATCAAATACAAAAAAGGCATGTTGACCTTATTATATGTGCGGATAGTGGCGCTGATGCATTATATAATGCTGGTATCTTACCTAATGTACTATTAGGTGATTTTGATTCTGTTGATGAGAACGTGTTTAATTCTTTTGTCGACCAAGGAATTAAAACCGTGAGATTTTCATCTGAAAAAGATTTAACGGATACGCAAATTGCAATTAAATATGCAATTAAACAAGGTTCTCAAAAAATTATTATATTTGGCGCTACTGGATTACGTTTAGATCATACGTTAGCAAACATATATATGCTAGAAAAGTTCATTTATCATGCGCATCTAAAAATAGTTGATATGAATAATTCACTAGAACTAATATGTGATGAAGGTATTCACATCTATCATAAAAAAGAATATAAATATATCTCGTTAATACCGATATCAAAAAAAGTTTTTGGAGTAACTACTGAGGGCCTAAAATACAAGCTTCAAGGTGCAACACTTTCGAGAAATAGTTCTTTTGGTGTTAGCAATGAGATAATAAATGAGCAAGGTTCGATTGCTATTAAAAAAGGTCTGTTAGCAATAATTCAATCAAATGATTGAACATATTCATTTTTGGAGATTAGATCATGAGTAATTGGATAGAGCGTTATATTTACGCTGTAGGTGAAAAACTACCTAAAAAGCATAGAGAAGGTATCGAATCAGAACTGCGTGTTATTATTGGAACTGAAATTAATAACAAGTTAAAGAAAAAGGTAAACGCAAGTGAAATTACGGATGAAGAACTATTTGAACTTTTAGTAAAATTAGGTTCGCCAGCAGAAGTATCTGAAAGATATTATCCAAATCATAAATATTTAGTTGGACCAGAACTATTTGAATTATATCGATTGCTTTTAGTAATTGGTATTATAAGTGTATGTACTGTACTTACAATAAGTTCATTTGTATCTGTAATCTGTTCACAAGGTGTTTATAATGTAATTTTGATAAAACTACCTATTCAATTAATCGCTGCAAGCCTCATTACAATGGGTTCAATTACATTAGTTTTTGCCCTTATTCAGTATTTTAGTAATGAACATGGATTAAATATCAATGCAATTAAAAGAAAATGGCACCCAAAGGATTTAAAAGAAATACCTGGTTTTAAAAGACGTCTGAGAAGACGAGAGACAATTATTGCGCTTTGTTTTACAACACTGGCAATAATTATTTTCAACTTATTTCCTGGACGAATAGCTATTTATGCTTTTGCTGAAAATAAATCGGCAACGATTGTTCCCATATTTAATCTAACATTACTAAAAGAATATATGGTGTATTTTAATGTTTTTTGGTTTATTCAAATACTAATTTATGGGGTTCATCTTAAAACTAAACAATGGACTACTTTTTCAAGATTCGTTACGATTATTATAAGTTTAGGAACGGTAGGAATAATACTAAAGATGGTAAGTAATCCAGCAATATTAAATGTTGGTCTAGATCATGTATATTTACCTTCAAGCATATTACCTATAACCAACTTTGTTTCAATGTTCATCAAAGGATTTCTAGCAATAATAATGGTTTCAACTACCTATGGGGTAGTACGTCATTTTTATTATATGTTGAAAAAGTGATGTTAAATAATTAAGAATACTTAATAAAAAGTTCATATTTTAGTGTTGAAAAGTAGTTGATTATCCAGTAAAATTATAAGGATATTACTGATTCCTTGGAATTACACTAGATACATATTAGAAAGGAACACTTAAATGAGAGAACAAGTAACAATTAGTCATGAAGAAGCAAACAGACAAAAGACCATTATTCATAGATTAAGTAAAAAAATAAAAGATAGTGGTTTAACATATTTTATTACGACACTTGGATGTCAAATGAACGTTCATGATTCTGAAAAGTTAAAAGGAATTTTAGAAGAGATCGGATATATTCCGTCAGATAAAGAAGAAAGTGCAGATTTTGTTATATATAATACTTGTTGTGTAAGAGAGAATGCAGAATTAAAAGTATATGGCAGATTAGGTTATCTGAAAAATATCAAAAAAGAAAGACCAGGTATGCTAATTGCTTTATGTGGTTGTATGATGCAACAAGATACGGTAGTACAAAAGCTAAAAAAATCCTTTAAGCATATTGATTTAGTTTTTGGTACACATAATCTTTATAAGATTGCAGAATTAATTGAAACCAGATTAGAAACAGGTGAAACGATTTTTGATATTTGGACGGAACATGGTGATATCGTAGAAGATTTGCCAAGCATCCGAAAGCACTCATTTAAAGCAAGTATTAACATTATGTATGGGTGCAACAATTTCTGTTCTTACTGTATTGTTCCGTATGTTAGAGGGCGTGAGCGGAGTCGAACGCCTGATGATATTATTAATGAGATTAAGGTATTAGCTACTGAGGGTGTTGTTGAAATAATGCTTTTAGGGCAAAATGTTAATTCCTATGGTTCTAACCTAGACGATAAAATAACCTTTGCAACGCTTCTTGCGCAAATAGAAAAGATAAAAGGCATTGAACGTATTCGTTTTATGACTTCTCATCCAAAGGATTTGTCTGATGAGTTAATAGCGGTTATTGCACAATCTACAAAAATATGTGATCAATTACACTTGCCCTTTCAATCTGGTAGCTCAACGGTCTTAGATCAGATGAATAGAAAATACACGAAAGAGCATTATTTGCAACTCGTTGATAAAGTAAAAAAGGCTTGCCCTAATATTGCTTTAAGTACTGACATAATAGTTGGATTTCCAGGTGAGTCTGAGGAAGACTTTGAAGATACATTAAAAGTAGTAGAAGAAGTAGGCTATGATTTTGCATATACTTTTATTTATTCAAAAAGGACAGGTACGCCAGCTGCAATTATGGCGGATCAAATACCCGAAGATATTTCTAAGGAAAGATTTAATAAGTTGTTAAAATTGGTTAATGCAATTGCCTATGAAAAAAGCATAGCGCATATTGGAAAAGTAGTTGATGTCCTTATTGAAGAAGTCAATCAACAAAATCCATTACTTGTATCTGGAAGACTATCAAATAACCATTTAGTACACTTAACGGGTGGGCAGGAGTTAATTGGTAAAATTCTTCCTGTCAAAATTATAAACGCTAAATCCTTCTATTTAATGGGAGAATTAGTGTAAACAAGAGGTAAATATAATGGCAAAAGCATTTACACCTATGATGCAACAATACTTTGATTTAAAAGATCAATATAAAGATTGTATCTTGTTTTTTAGACTCGGTGACTTTTATGAAATGTTTTTCGAGGATGCTAAACTTGCATCAAAAGCTTTAGAAATTACATTAACAGGTAGAGATTGTGGACAAGAGGAACGTGCGCCTATGTGCGGAGTTCCGCATCATGCTGCAGAAAATTATATCAATAAACTAATATTGAAAGGTTTTAAGGTAGCAATTTGTGAGCAGGTTGAAAACCCAAAAGATGTAAAAGGCATCGTCAAAAGAGATGTCGTTAGAATTGTAACCCCTGGCACAAATTTAAATATGCAATCATTAGATGCTTCAAAAAACAATTATTTAATGTGCATATTTAATAATGTAGTCCATTTTGGTGTTGCATATGTAGATATTACAACCGGAGACTTTTATACGACAAGTATTACAGGAGAACAAAAGTTAATAGATGAAGTTTCAAAAGTTAGCCCAACTGAAATCATTATAGATAAGTCCCTTGAAACGCATCTGCAACTTCTTGAAATGTTTAGTAGACGGTTTAATGCATACGTTGGAATTAGAGAAGATTGGTCTTTTGATAAGAAACGGTGTACTGATACACTTCAAAATCACTTTCAAATGGGTGCGATTGAAGGCCTTGGACTATCCGGGCATACGGAGTCATTAATTGCGTCAGGGGCATTATTAGACTATTTATTTGAAACCCAAAAAGGTAGTGTTAAACACATCACTAAAATACATTATTATGATGCTGATGATTATATGGTCCTTGATTTATCAACTAGAAGGAATCTTGAAATTGTTGAAACATTAAGAGAAAAAGAGCGAAGAGGTTCCTTGTTATGGGTTTTAGATAAAACAAAAACAGCTATGGGAGCTAGAATGCTCAGAAGCTTTTTAGAGCAACCCTTAAAACAAATAGGACCCATTCAAAAAAGGCTAGACGCTGTTGAAGAATTACTTAATCAGCCAATTGTGAGAGAAGAGATTAAAGAGTCATTATCACCAGTATATGATTTAGAGCGATTAATGAGTAAAATCAGTTGTCAAACAGCAAATAGCAGAGATCTAATCGCTTTTAAGCAATCGTTAGGAATGCTACCGTATATAAAAGCGATTATTAATAAGTGTACCTCACCGTTATTACAAGAAATTAGTGGTAGTTTTGATACTCTTGAGGATTTATTTTTTTTAATCGACCAAGCAATAGAAGAGGAACCACCAATTTCTATTAAAGAAGGGCATATCATCAAAACAGGTTATCATGATGAGGTCGATCGATTAAGAGCTGCTGGAACAGATGGAAAAGAGTGGCTTGCAGCGCTAGAAATGCAAGAAAGAGAAGCAACTGGGATTAAAAGTTTAAAGATTAATTATAACAAGGTATTTGGTTACTATATTGAAATAACCAAGTCCTATTTACATATGGTTCCAGAAAATCGCTATACAAGAAAGCAAACCTTAGCCAATGCAGAACGTTATATAACGCCAGAATTAAAAGAAATGGAAAATACCATTCTAGGAGCCGAAGAAAAAGTCGTTGCACTTGAATATGAATTATTTCTTATAATTAGGAACCAGCTTGCAGAAGCGGTAGAACGTATTAAGACTACGTCTGTTCAAGTATCACTTGTTGATGTATTACAGTCTTTAAGTGAAGTGGCAAGTAAGCAGAATTTTACTCGTCCAAAAGTTGATGAGGGACATATTATTTCAATTAAGGATGGCAGGCATCCTGTAGTAGAAAAAATGATGAACAATGACCTCTTTATTACAAATAATACATTTTTAGATAGTCTAGAACATCGATTTTCAATCATCACTGGTCCGAATATGGCAGGTAAGTCAACTTATATGAGACAAGTCGCATTAATTGTGCTAATGGCTCAAATGGGTAGTTTTGTACCTGCGTCAGAGGCAACAATTGGTGTTGTAGATAGAATATTTACAAGAGTAGGTGCCTCGGATGATTTAGCATCTGGACAAAGTACCTTTATGGTAGAAATGACTGAGGTAGCGAATATACTCCGAAATGCCACGAAACATAGCTTGATCATTTTGGATGAGATTGGAAGAGGAACAAGTACCTTCGATGGACTAAGCATTGCTTGGGCAGTAGTAGAATACTTAGTAGGCAACAATATAATTGGCGCAAAATCCCTTTTTGCAACACATTATCATGAGCTTACAGAACTCGAAGGAACGATTGATGGTGTAGTGAATTATTGCATATCCGTTAAAGAAAAGGGCGATGATATTATCTTTTTAAGAAAGATCATTCCAGGTGGTGCGGATAAAAGTTATGGAATACAAGTTGCTAAGCTTGCAGGTGTTCCAGAAGATGTTATTGTAAGGGCGAAGGAAATATTACAAGATTTAACTGATGCGGATATCGCAACACATACAAGCAGTAATAAGATCATTGAACCAAAAAAGGAACAGTCTGTTCAGCTGAATTTATTTAATTCAACAGAAAGTGAAGTAGTAAATATGCTGAAGAACATTCAACTTAACCATATCACACCAATAGAAGCCTTAACCTTATTAAGTGAACTTCAAAATAAGGTTATAAAGTAGAGGATTATTATGTCTATAATACAATTGCTTGATCAAAATACCATTAATAAAATTGCTGCAGGTGAGGTTGTTGAACGCCCTGCTTCAATTGTAAAGGAATTAGTCGAAAACTCCATAGATGCTAGAGCTACGGCAATTACTGTTGAAATTAAAGAGGGTGGTCTTTCAACGATAAGAATAACTGACAATGGGATAGGTATCGATGCTTCAGATATTGGGAACGCTTTCTTAAGACATTCGACGAGTAAGATCAAAAATATTGATGATTTGCTAACGGTATCATCACTTGGCTTTAGAGGTGAGGCACTTGCAAGTATTGCATCAGTTTCTCAAGTAGAAATGATCACTAAAACTTTAGACAATTTAACTGGTATAAGATATATTATTGAAGGCGGCTTTGAAAAAAGTGTTGAAGAAATTGGTTGTCCAGAAGGTACTACTTTTATAATCAATAATATGTTCTATAATACACCTGTAAGAAGAAAGTTTTTAAAAGCACCCATAACAGAAGCTGCATATGTATCTGACTTAATGAATAAGTTAGCGCTTGGAAACCCTCAAGTTTCTTTCAAATTCATTAATAATAATCAAATTAAGTTGCATACCTCTGGAAACAACCAATTGCAAGATTGTATCTTTACTGTTTTTGGAAAGGATATTGCGAAGAATTTAATCCAACTTAATGAATTCAATGGAGATTTTCACGTTCAGGGATATATCGGTAAGCCTGTCATTAGCCGTGCTAATCGTAGCTATGAAAATTACTATATAAATGGACGATACATAAAAAGTAAGGTGATTCAAAAGGCGATTGAAGATGCCTATAAATCGAAACTTACCATTCATCAATACCCATTTACAGTATTTAACATCGAAATATTATCAGAATATATAGATGTGAATGTTCATCCGACTAAAATGGATATACGTTTTAATAATGAACAACAAGTTTATGATATTGTATATAGTTCTATTATAAAGGCGTTGGCTACGACTGAGTTAATCCCAGAAGTTACATTTGATAAGCAAAAGGAACCGATCAAATCTATCCTTCATTCCGTTCCAGAACCCTTTGAAGTAAAAAGGTTGCAGTCACAAACTTCAAATGCTATAAGCCATTCAACAAATATTCAAGATACACCTTTGTTAAAGGAAGACGTAAAGAAATATTCAGATTTAAAGGAAGGCCTATCAAATACACAAGGTGACGCAAATGATGAAACCTTAAAAGGAATCCAAATCGATTATAAAAAAGAGTTGTTTACAGATGTTACAACTGCAAAAGAGCATAAAATTGTCGGTCAGATGTTTAGTACGTATTGGATTATTGAATTTAAGGATAAATACTATATTATAGATCAACATGCTGCACATGAGCGTGTTTTATATGAAAAGATACTAAATGGATTAAAGGACAAAATATCCTATTCCCAAAAGCTACTTCAACCATTAATTGTTCATTTAACAATGAAAGAAAAAATAAGATTGGATATACATAAACATTTGTTTAAGGAACTTGGTTTTGAAATAGAAGATTTTGGTGGGGACGCTGTTGCAATTCGCGCTGTACCGTATATCTTTGACAAGCCAATACACCCTAATGATTTTGTTGTTATTTTAGATAAGTTAGACAATGAATATAAAGAAGAAAAATATGGTATACTTATAGATGAAATTGCTTCTATGGCTTGTAAAGCTGCGGTTAAAGCTCACGATAATATGACTTCATTAGAATATCAGCGCCTAATAGATCAACTATTACTCCTTGAAAACCCTTTTAATTGTCCTCACGGTAGGCCAACAATCATTTCTATGACAAAATATGAATTAGAGAAGAAGTTCAAAAGAATACAATAGGAGTGAAAAAATGAAAAAGCCACTAATAATTATTGCCGGCCCTACAGCGTCAGGAAAAACCAACTTATCCGTTGAGCTTGCAAAAAGAATCAATGGGGAGATTATTTCAGCTGATTCAATGCAAGTATATCGTCATATGAATATTGGGACAGCCAAAGTTACCAAAAGAGAAGAACAAGGAATTAAACATTATTTAATTGATGTTATTGATCCAAGAGACCCTTTTAATATTCATATTTTCCAGCAAATGGCTAAGGTAGCTATTGAAGAAATTTTAGCGAAAGGAAAAGTTCCGATACTAGTGGGTGGTACAGGATTTTATATTCAAGCAATTTTATATGACATCTCTTTTGATGAAACACAAGTTGACAATTCTTACAGAAATTCACTGGAGTTATTAGCAGCCGAAAACGGTAATCAATACCTACACAACTTGCTAAAAGAAGTAGATGAAGAATCTTTTAATAAAATTCATGCCAATAATGTTAAACGTGTAATTAGAGCTTTAGAGTACTATAAGCAAACAGGGTCTCCAATATCTAAACATAATGAAGAAGAGAAAAAGAAGTGTTCACCTTACAATTATTTATTCTATATGTTAAATATGGATCGACAGCTTCTTTATAACCGTATTGATCAAAGAGTAGATGATATGTTTGCAAAGGGCTTAATTGAAGAAGTTTCAGAACTGAAAAATAGAGGGTATACAAAGGAACTAGTATCTATGCAAGGATTAGGCTATAAAGAAACTTTTGCGTACTTAGAAAACGAATGTAACTTAGAAGAAGCTAAATATATAATTAAGCGAGATACACGGCACTTTGCCAAAAGACAGTTGACTTGGTTTAGAAGAGAAAAGAACATTCGGTGGCTTAATTTAGAGGAATTTGAATTCAATGTTGAAAATATTTTGGACAAAATAATAAAAGATATTGAAGAAATTGAATTTTTGTAATAAAATAGAACTAAGCATTCATTTTACCATGTGTAAGCTATGCTTGCACTTGGTTACGAGACTCAGATTAAAGTATAAGTCTAGTACCTTTGAGAAAGTAAATGTAAAATACGAAATAATAAGGGGGACATCATCATGAGTAAGGCCATAAATTTACAAGATGTGTTTTTAAATCAAGTTAGAAAAGATAAAACTTCTATTTTGATTTATTTAACAAATGGTTTTCAATTAAAGGGTATTGTTAGAGGTTTTGATAATTTTATTGTTATTTTAGAAACTGAAGGCAAGCAACAGATGATTTATAAGCATGCAATATCAACAATTATCCCTTCTAAGGAAGTTCAATTAATGGTTGAAGAACGCGAAGGAATGTACTAGATGATACAATCCATGTATTCAAAGTTAAACATCTCAAAAGAGGTGTTTGATTTTTGTAATGGTATTTCGGAAGAACTTTCGCAGCGTTTCACTGAAATTGATTTGGTTGCAGAATATAATCAGCTCAAAGTGATTTATAGTATGCAGCAAAATAAAGTTAGTGATACGCATTTTGCAGCAACTACTGGATATGGGTACAATGATTTGGGTCGTGATACGTTAGAAGAAGTATATGCTTCGGTGTTTAATGCTGAGGCAGCTTTGGTGCGTCCACAAATAATATCTGGCACCCACGCACTCACGGTTGCTCTTTTTGGCAATTTAAGGCCAGGAGATGAGCTGCTCTCTCCTATAGGCAAACCATACGACACACTTGAAGGTGTAATAGGTATAAGGCCTACTAAGGGCTCTCTTATGGAATATGGCATTTCTTATAATCAAGTTGAACTTCTTCCAAACGGAGAAATAGATTATGATCATATTAAGAAAGCAATTTCTCCGAAGACTAAACTTGTTACAATTCAAAGATCGAAAGGTTATGCAATAAGACTAACTTTATCTGTTGAACAAATTGGAGAATTAATAACTTTCATTAAAAAAATAAATCATCGCACCATTTGTATGGTTGACAATTGTTATGGTGAGTTTGTTCAAAAGATTGAGCCTTCGGATGTAGGAGCAGATTTAGTTGTAGGTTCGTTAATTAAGAATATTGGTGGCGGATTAGCACCTATAGGTGGTTACATAGTTGGGAAAAACGATTATGTTGAAAATGCAGCGAATAGACTTACTGCACCTGGTCTTGGCAAGGAAGTAGGTGCCACACTTGGGTTGAATCAGGTTTTCTTTCAGGGTTTATTTTTAGCGCCACAAGTAGTAGCAAGTGCATTAAAAGGTGCTATATTTACTGCAAGTGTATTTGAAAGATTAGGATATAAGGCTTTTCCTAACGCTACAGAGGATAGATATGATATTGTTCAAGCCGTTAACATGGAAAGTCCAGAGGGCGTGATTGCTTTCTGTCAGGGAATTCAAGAAGCAGCTCCAGTAGATAGCTTTGTTAAACCTATACCTTGGGACATGCCTGGTTATGATGCACCTGTTATAATGGCAGCAGGGGCTTTTATCCAAGGTTCTTCAATAGAATTAAGTGCCGATGCACCAATGAAACCACCTTATACAGTGTTTTGTCAAGGTGGGTTGACGTGGCATCATGCTAAGTTAGGCACGATGAAAGCACTTCAGCAATTGGTTAATCAAAAAATTATTCAACTATAAGCTATGAAATAATATAAAAAACCATTAAGAAAAAGGGATGTCTAAATTAGATTTCATATCTATGCTAGACAGCCCTTTTTTAGCTTCATGAAGGAAGTACCCAACTTCTTTTTAAATGTCATTCGAAATAGCTTGTATACAAACTATCCCATTATATATATATTGAGCTATCTTTTGACATTGTGTATAATAAATTAATAATATTCGACAAAAAGGGCCCTTAATATAAAATGTACTACGTATTCTATAGTAAGAGTATGATAAATACTTGGAGGTACAATATGACGAAGTTTGACAACAAGAATGAATTTATTTCTTCACATTTCCCTTTCATCATAAAGACAGTGGCGGATTATACGAAAAAATATGTAGAAGTAGAAAATAGCGAAGAATTAAGTATTGCAATTGAGGCTTTTAATCACGCTATTGATCATTATGAAGAAGGAAAAGGCAACTTTTTCTCATTTGCTAAAACAGTAATTGTTAATCGATTAATTGATGATACAAGAAAAAAATCAAAGATAATTAAAATTGCTTTTGAAGATTCAAATGTAAGTGGATATCAAAATTTTGAAGAGGACACACTACAAAAGCACGAACTTCAGGTCTATGAGCAAAATCTTTCTTCTTTTAATATTACTTGGGATGATTTGGTTAGAACTGCACCATGTCATAAATTAACTAGAAGCCGAATTTTTGTGCTATCTATAAATATTAGTCAGAATAAGGAAATTACTAGAAAAATATTTGAGAAGAAAAGATTGCCTATAACCGAGATATCAAATCTTTTTAGTGTTTCAAAAAAGTTTGTTAAGTTACATAAAGAGTTGATTATTGCAATTGTTGTTGCATATGAAGAAAAAGTGAACTCAATTATTCAATGGATTGAGAACGTTCTAGGAGGGAACATTTATGATGAAAACAGGTACGATAGTTAAAATTGATTCAAGCTATGCTGTTGTTTTATCAGATGAAGGAAAGCCGGAAAAGGTTCATTATAAGTCAGATATGTCAGTTGGCCAAAAAATATATTACTTTAGAGGAGACATATATACGATGAAAAGTAAAATGATAAAAATAAGTGCACTTGTGGCTTCATTGTTAGTTGTTGTGTTGGTTGCTTCATTGCTAAATTTTGGTGGAAATGTGGATAAAGCGTATGCAAATACATATGCCATTGTAACAGTAGATATTAATCCAAGTGTGGAAATTCAATTAGATGAAGAAAGCAATGTTATTGAAGTAACAGATTTAAATAATGATGCAACAAACATCATTACAGATGATATGTTAGGTGTTAGTATTGAGGATGCAATAGAAATATTACTTGGAAATGCGCAAGCAGAGGGTTATTTATTGGATCAAGGTTCTATTTTGATCTCATCTGTTGTTTTAGAAATTCCAGAAAACGATACAGCAGAAGAAGATGAAGATACAACAGAAGAAGAAGATACAGTAGAAGAAGATGAAGATACAACAGAAGAAGATGAAGATACAGTAGAAGAAGATGAAGATACAACAGAAGAAGAAGATACAACAGAAGAAGATGAAGATACAACAGAAGAAAATGAAGATTCATTAGAAGCACGATTACAAGTTTTTATGGAAAAGAAAACAGAACAATATAACTTCTTATATGCTAAAGGCACTGAAGATGCATTTAGAGCAGCTAAATCTCAAGGTTTATCTTTAGGTAAATATGAGATGCTCAAATTTTTAGATGAGGACATTACCAAAGAACAAATTAAGGAAATGAAAGTTTCTGCAATTGCAGAAAGAAAAGAAATTAAGGCATTATCAAAGTTAGAGAAAAAGGCACTTAAAATTATTAGTAAAGAAAACTTAAAAGAAACTGATGAAGATGAGTTAGAAGATGCTGAAAAAGTTACGTTTGATGATGATTCAGAAACTGAAGACGCTACAACAACGCTGACAACAAATACTACTGATTTAAATAATAGTGTTAAAAAGAATAATCCAAGTTCAGAAAAAGAAATTAAAGAAAAAGAAAAAGAAGCTAAAGAAATTAAAGAGAAAGTAGTTAAAGATCAAGTAGTTAATAATTCGAGTGCTAAAGATAAAGAAGTGTCAGCTGATAAAAACATCAAACCTATTGATGAAAAAGAAGATAAGACTGAAAAGAATAATGGAAAAAGCGACATTATTACTCCTATAATCGATAATTCTAGTGATAAAAATACTGAAAAAAATGATAGTAAAAGCGAAAGCAAGCGTGATACCGATACAAAAGAAAAAAGTAATAGTAATAGTACTAAAACAAATCCAAGCAAGAAAAAATAAATAATATTTGGCTATATGTACATATACAAAAAAACTACTCCAAAACGGAGTAGTTTTTTTGCGAAATATCAAAGTCAAGCAACGAAAACTTGAAGTTCTAAGAAGTTGTTTTTACGAAGTGCTCTTTGGAGGCTTCAAATAATTTCACTTAAGTATATAAATTATTGACAAAAAGCCCTATCTTATTTATAATTTTAAATTAGATTGTAATGATAATAATCAGATATTTAACGACGTTTATAATATGCGTGTTAATATACAGGAGGATTCGTTGTGAAAAGTTATGGACTTAATGAACTAAGAAAAATGTATCTTGATTTTTTTGAAAGTAAAGATCATTTGAAAATGGAAAGTTTTCCATTGGTACCGCTAAATGATAATAGCCTACTACTTATTAATGCTGGTATGGCACCTTTAAAGCCATATTTTACTGGTCAGGAGATACCCCCTAGCAATCGTGTTACCACTTGCCAAAAGTGTATACGTACTGGAGATATTGAAAATGTAGGAAAGACGGCGAGACACGGAACCTTTTTTGAGATGCTAGGAAACTTTTCTTTTGGAGATTATTTTAAAGAAGATGCTATTATATGGGCTTGGGAATTTTTTACCGAAGTGCTAAAAGTAGAAAAAGATTTGTTATATGTTTCTGTATATATTGAAGATGATGATGCTGAAAAATTATGGCATGAAAAAGCGCATGTACCAATGGATCATATTGTTAGAATGGGAAAAGAAGATAATTTCTGGGAACACGGTACTGGTCCATGTGGACCATGTTCAGAAATATATTTTGACAGAGGAGATGCTTTTGGTTGTGGTTCGCCAGAATGTAAAGTGGGTTGTGAATGTGATCGTTTTGTTGAGGTGTGGAACTTAGTTTTTACACAATTTGATAAAACAGATGATGGAGAATACTTGCTTCTTCCAAATCCAAATATTGACACAGGAATGGGCCTTGAGCGTCTTGCAGTTATGATGCAAGGAGTTGACTCCATTTTTGATGTGGATACAGTTAAAGCTATTAGAGACGCTGTATGTGAAGCTTCTTCCGTAACGTATAAAGCTGATGCAAAAACAGATGTTTCTATTAGATTAATTACTGATCACATTCGTTCTGTAACCTTTATGACCTCGGATGGTATTTTACCTTCTAATGAAGGTAGAGGGTATGTGCTAAGAAGACTACTTAGAAGAGCGGCACGACATGGTAAGCTACTAGGTATTAAAGGTAAATTTTTATCTAAGTTAGCCAAGGTAGTCATTGAAACTTCCAAGGACGCATATCCAGAACTTGGAGAAAAAGAAGTGTATATTTTGAAAATAGTCAGTGTGGAAGAAGAACGTTTTGACGAAACAATTGATCAAGGACTTCACATATTAAAAGGCTATATGGAAGATTTGAAAGAATCTGGAGATAAAATCTTATCTGGGAATCGTGCATTTAAACTTTATGATACGTATGGTTTTCCTCTTGACTTAACTTTAGAAATATTAGAAGAAAATGATATGACCGTTGATGAAGATGCTTTTAAAAATGAAATGAACGAACAAAGAACTCGAGCAAGGGCAGCTAGAGAAGAAACAAATTATATGGGTTCAAAAGAAACGGTATACAATCAATTAGATACGAGTTTAGAAAATGAATTTGTGGGGTATGAAACTCTAGAAAATGTTTCAGAAATCATAGCTTTAACTACACAAGAAGCCGTTGTTGAAAGCGTAAAAGAAGGTCAAGAAGTGAGCGTTTTTGTGAAAACGACACCTTTCTATGCTACAAGTGGTGGGCAAGCTGCTGATATTGGCGTGATTTTTACAAATACTGCTGAAATTAAAATTACTGACGTACAAAAAGTAGTGGGCAATAAAATTGCTCATATAGGTACTGTAACAAAAGGTGCATTCAAATTAGGAGAATTGGTTACTTTAAAAGTAAACACAAGACATCGTTATGCTATTGCAAAAAACCATAGTACAACCCATTTACTTCAAAAATCATTGCGTAATGTATTAGGTGATCATGTCGAACAAGCGGGTTCAAATGTAAATGCTGATAGATTGAGATTTGACTTTACACATTTTTCGGCATTAACTAGTGAAGAACTAGAAAGAGTAGAAAAAGAGGTCAATGAAAAAATATTAGAAGGTCTTAAAGTTGATATACAAGAAATGTCTATTGACGAAGCAAAAAAATCAGGTGCTATGGCTCTCTTTGGAGAAAAGTATGGTGCTACTGTTAGAGTCGTTAAAATGGGGGATTATAGTACGGAATTATGCGGTGGTACACATCTTAACAATACTTCTGAAGTATCAACCTTTAAGATTATTTCTGAGACAGGTGTGGCTGCAGGAGTAAGAAGAATTGAAGCTTTCACTTCAGAGGGTGCTATTGCATATTATAAAGGTCAAGAAAGCATTGTTAAAGAGCTTGCGGCTAAGGTGAAATCAGATCCAACAGCAATTGTTCAAAAAGTAGACAATCTTCTTTTAGAATTAAAAAAACTACAAGCTGAAAACGAGAAGCTCAAAGCGAAAGCCGCTCGTGGTGAAGTAGACAACTTGTTAGATTCGGTGGAGAAGGTTAAGGATGTAGAATTATTATGCGGCGTTGTTTTGGATATAGATATGAATGGATTACGTGACATGGGTGATCAGTTTAAGCAAAAGATGAAAAATGGTGTTGTAGTCCTTGCCAGCAAGGCAAATGGACAAGTCAATTTAATTGTTATGGCCTCTGATGAAGCGGTAAAAATGGGCGCCCATGCAGGTAAAATGATTAGTGAAATTGCTAAAGTAGTTGGCGGCGGCGGTGGTGGTCGTCCAAATATCGCCCAAGCAGGCGGCAAGAATCCTGAGAAAATTGATGAAGCACTTTTAAAAGCGAAAGAAATTCTACAAACACAATTATAAGGATAAGCTACAATAATAAAACGAAAGACTGCGTGCACATATAAGATAATTAAGATTTAGGGTAGTACTATTTAAATAAGTACTACCCTTATTATTATCAAATCTTATTGTAATTACAAATAAAATATGATAATATATTATTTGTTTAGACGAGAGAATTAAGTAAGTTTAAGGATGTCTGGGTATGATACTGTGTTAATAAAAATATTTTATGAGAGGTATGCTTATGACAAAAAGAATATTGATGTATCTAATGGTGCTAATAAGCATCGTTACACTATCAGCATGTACGAATCAATCGGTAGAGACCATAAGTGATGAGATTGTAAATGAAATAAACGAACAAGTGGAAGTGCCCATAATAGTACAGGAACCTATTATTCGATTGGCGACGCTTAAAACGGTAGGAGACATTATGTTTCATCGTAATCAACTAACTAGATCTTATAATCGTGAAACAGGTTTATTTCAATTTGAGGATACTTTCGAGAAGGTAAAGCGTTATTTGATGGATGCAGATTATACAATTGGCAATCTTGAAACGACCTTTGGGGGAGCCAACGGGGCGTATGATTTTAATGTAGAAGAACGATTTGAAGGGTATAGTGGTTATCCCTGTTTTTCTACACCTGATATTGCTGCTGAGAATTTAAGTGCGGCTGGATTTGATTTGCTAACGACTGCAAATAATCATTCCTTAGATAGTAAAGAAATAGGGCTCATTAGAACCTTAGATATTCTAGATCAAAACAACCTTCAGCATGTTGGAACCTATAGAACGAAGGAGGAAGCTGATCAAGTTGAAATAATTGATATAGGTGGTATTAGGTTTGCTTTTGTGAGCTTTACATATGCAATGAACGGATTTACCCCTTCTGAAGGCAAAGAATATATTATAAATTCATTAGACATGTACGAACCAGAAAAAGAAAAACAAATGTGTGCGTTAGTGAAAAAAGCCGCTGATTTAAATCCGGATTTTGTAGTGGTTATGCCTCATTTTGGTAATGAATATATGGATCTACCAAATTCTTATCAAGAAAATCTTGTTGATGCTTTATTTGAATCAGGAGCCGACATTATTTATGGTAGCCATCCCCATGTTCTACAACCCATTGATATTCGTGAGCTTATTAGAAGCGACGGAACAATAGATCAGGGCATTGTTATTTATTCCTTAGGTAATTTTATATCTTCACAAATGCATGAGCCAGGTGTTAATAAGGATCTTGGTGTAATTATGGGTTTGGATTTTAAGAAGATTGATAATGAAAAAGCAACAATAGAGGGATTGACCTTAGTTCCAACCTACACTTATTGGAGCAAAGAAGTGATTGGGATTCTACCTGTTTTGGAAACACTAGAAAAAATAAACAATCATAATTTGACAATGCCAAATTATGACATACAAAGACTAGAATTTGCTGAAAATTATACAATAACACATTTAATGACCTATCTGGAAGACTATAATTACAGCCTTGAGAACAATCAATATTATATTCCAATAAAATAATATGCATTTAAAGTCAAAAATGTATTGACGAATTCGAGAAATATGATATAATTTATAATAGTGCTAAAATTTATTCTCCGAAGTTGTAGGCCAGCACTAATTACAACTGGAGGGAGGTTGAATTGGCTATGTCAAATGTGGTTATAAGAGACAATGAAACCCTTGATAGTGCTCTTAGAAGATTTAAAAGAAATTGTGCTAAGGCGGGTATCATGCAGGAGATTCGTAAAAGAGAACATTACGAAAAACCAAGCGTAAAGCGTAAAAAGAAATCAGAAGCGGCAAGAAAACGTCGTTACTAATTTTCGTGAGGATGATTAAGTTATGTCATTAAAAGAACAGTTATTTGAAGAACTAAAAAATGCCATGAGAGAAAAAAACACCTTACGTAAAAATACAGTTCAGTCTATACGCACCGCGGTACTTCAAGTGGAAAAAGATGACCATGTTGAGCTATCTGATGATGGAGTTATTCAAATAATAGCTTCACAACTAAAAAAGCGAAGGGCTGCATTGCCCGAGTATGAGAAAAGTGGAAGAGAAGATCTGATTTCTGAACTAAAACAAGAAATTGAGATGCTAATAGAATATCTACCACGACAGTTATCAGAAGAAGAGATTACTGTAATCGTACAGCAAACAGTTGATGAATTAGGTATCACAACACAAAAAGACATGGGCAAAGTGATGTCTGCTGTCGTCGCCAAAGTAAGCGGAAAAGCTGATAACAAACTTGTAAGTCAAATTGTAAGAAGTATATTGGCATAGATAATAAAAGCTATCGATAATAATCGGTAGCTTTTATTCGTGTGTCACAAAGTCCAAGGTCACTGCGTTAAATACTAGAAACGCCAAAGCGTAAACTAGAAAAATTCTGACTAGTATAAGAACATATTTTATTCCTCCAATTAATAAACTATAACAGAACATATGAATGAGGCTTGGCATGAAGAAAAAAGAAAAAAAGAAAAAAAAAATTAACTTTACCGAAATATTTGAAGTACCTAAAGATGTCATATTAGGAGAAGCAATAATCACGCTCACTGGCAAAAGAGAAGCCGTCATAGAAAACTACAAAGGGATCGTTGAATACACAAATGAATACATCAGAATACTTACTAAAAATGGCGTTATTGAATTTAAAGGATCTAATTTTAATATTACATATCTTACAAATGAAGAAATGAAAGTGACAGGATCCATTATTGAAATTAATTATTAATGTTTAGGGAGGTAGTGATGATCCTATCGTTATGGAAATATATGCAAGGATATGTAGTTATAAGAGTAAGGGGATATTCACCTGAAAGATTTATCAACCTTTGTGCAAATAAAAATATTTACATCTGGAATGTGAGAAAGATTGCTGATGGTTATATATTTTGTATAAGTGGAAAGGCTTTTTTTATGTTATCACCTATAGCAAAAAAAACCAAATGTCGTGTAAAAATATTAAAAAAAATTGGTATGCCCTTTAAGTTTTTAAAAGTCAAAAGAAGGAAATACTTTTTATATGGGTTATTGATAAGTATAGCTGCTGTCATCATGTTGTCATTTTTTGTTTGGAGAATAGAAATAGAAGGGAATATGAAATATACAACGGAAGAAATTACCGCTTATTTAACCAAAGAAAATGTTACAATAGGAAGTTTTAAACCTAAAATACAATGTTCAAAGTTGGATGATCAACTGTTATCTCATTTTAATCAGACAATGTGGGTTAGCAGTGAATTAATTGGTACGAAGCTTATTATTCATATTAGAGAAGGTGTTGAATCGGAAGTAATAATCGATGATAAAAAACCATGTGATATTGTAGCAACAAATGCGGGCACAATTGTTTCAATAATTACACGAAAAGGAACACCATTAGTGAAACAAGGAGACGTGGTTGAAAAGGATACCGTTTTAGTTAGCGGAACATTAGAAATTAAAGAATTAACACAATTAAAAGCAGTAGAATTTACTCATTCAGATGCTGATATTCTTTTGAAAACAAAGTACCCATATTCAGATACTATCTCCTATCAATATATAGAAAGAAACTATATTAAAGATCAACAAAAAACAGATAAAGCATTACAGTTTTTCAACCATAGAATTAACTTATTAAAACCTAAAATTAATTCTATGAACTATGATATTGTCGAAAAGCAGAAACAAATTGAACCTATTAAAAACTTTTATTTGCCAATTTATTATATGACCACAACTTTCATGATTTATGAAGAGGTTGAAAAAACCTATACAGTTGAAGAAACGGAAGAAATATTAAAAAGTCGTCTTAACTTGCATATGGAAAAACTTGAAGAAAATAATATACAAATACTCTCGAATGATGTAATATTTAAAGAAGATAAAGAGGCATTTATTGCCACAGGTTCAATTTATGTAATTGAAAAGAATGGACAAGATAAATTTTTTGACGAATTAACACGGAGGCAGGGATATAATGAGTATTTCACAGAAGAGGATTGAGATACCTCACGACATTATATTGCAGGTTTTTGGAAGCTTTGATGCGAATATAAAGCTTGTGGAAGATGCTTTAAATGTAACCATTGTAAACAGAGGTAACGAAATTAAGATTTCTGGTAATGAAGATAAAGTAGAAATTGCAGAAAAAGCTTTAGTAGGCTTAATTGAAGTTGCAAAAAAAGGTATAGAGATAACACCTGCGAGTATTGAATACTATTTAGGGTTATCAAAAAATGAAAAAGAAAAAGCCGATCAAATTAGCGAAGGTTTTGTTTGTACAACAGCCAACGGAAAATTCATTCGCCCAAAAACTTTAGGACAGAAAAAATATATTGATAATATAAAAGAAAAAATGATTGTATTAGGAGTAGGTCCGGCCGGTACCGGTAAAACTTATTTAGCAATGGCAATGGCTATAACCGCATTTAAGCGAAATGAAGTAAATAGGATTATACTGACTCGACCAGCAATTGAAGCAGGTGAAAAACTAGGGTTTTTACCTGGTGATTTGCAAAGCAAGGTTGATCCATATTTACGTCCTTTGTACGATGCGCTCTATGAAATAATGGGTACAGAAGCCTTTCTTAAAAATATGGAAAAAGGATTAATTGAAGTTGCACCCTTAGCTTATATGAGGGGGCGTACGCTAGATCATGCCTTTATTGTTCTTGACGAAGCACAAAATACTACGCCAGCACAAATGAAAATGTTTCTAACGAGAATTGGGTTTGGATCAAAAGCTGTAATTACTGGAGATTTAACCCAAAAAGACTTGCCTGTGGATAAATTATCAGGACTAGATGTAGCCATCAAGGTATTAAATCCAATTAGTGAAATTGGCATTGTTCACCTTACGAATAAAGATGTGGTGAGACATCCTTTGGTACAAAAGATTGTTGAAGCATATGATAAGTACGAGTCAAAGGATAAATAAACATAACAAATCTTGACAGCAATTGCATTAAAAGTATAAAATAATAGTGGCAATATATACGATAAGATTAGAACAGTCAATGTATTGTATATTAATACGTATAAGAATCGAGGGAAAGATATGTCAATAATAGTTACAAATGATACAAGTTTCGAAATGACAACAAAGCATACAGAGCTTATTAATAAAACGATTGAGGAATGTATTTTGCATGAGAAGTGTCCTTTTGATGTTGAAATAAGTATTTTCTTAGTAAATAATAAAGAAATTAAAGAAATGAATAAAGAGCATAGAGATATTGACACACCAACTGATGTTCTATCTTTTCCATTGCTAGAATATGATGAGCCAGGTGACTTTAGCTTCGTTGACGAAGTAGATGATAGCGAATACTTTAATTTAGATACAAATGAATTAATGTTAGGTGATATTGTTATTTCAATAGAAAAAGCAATCGAGCAAGCAGAAACTTATGGACATTCCTTTGAAAGAGAACTTGGATTTTTAATCGTTCATAGTATGTTACATTTATTTGGGTACGATCATATTGATGAATATGAGACTGAGCAAATGTTTAAAATCCAAGAAGCCATTTTAGAAAAAGTAGGCCTTATGAGATGAAAAATAGACTTTTAAAAGATAGCTTTCGAAATGCTTTTAGTGGTATTTTTCAAGCTTTTAAAACAGAACGAAATATAAAACTACATTGTGTTTCGGCCATACTTGCAATAGTATTTGCCTATATACTCAAATTTCAAGTAATAGAATGGATTTTGATTGTGTTTATTATAACAGTCGTTTTTGTTACTGAATTATTAAATACTGCTGTTGAATATTCTATTGATATGGTTTGTGGAAATAAATATAATGAAATTGCTAAGTATGCTAAAGATATTGCTGCAGGGGCGACGCTAATAGCTGCAGTAGGAGCAATTTGTGTGTTTTTATTGTTATATTTACCAAAGATCATTCAGCTTATATAAAAATACATCTAAGGAGAATAGCATGATAAAAAAAATGTGGATTATACTGATGTTGTTTATAGTGGTTTTCAGCATTGCTTCTTGCAAAAAAGAAGAAATAACCCCAATTCCAGTTGAGGAAGAGAATGTAGAAGAAATTATTGAAGAAGAAGAAGAGGTTATTAATCATGATAATGATGCAATAAATCCTCTAACAGGATTGTATATTAGTAAAGAAGCAGCGCTTCGAAGACCTATTGGTATTATGATTAACAACTTAAAAGCAGCAATGCCCCAAAGTGGAATAGGACAAGCTGATATTATTTATGAAACTTTAGTAGAAGGATCTATCTGTAGATTGTATGCAGTATTTCAAGATTTTGATGCAGAGAAGATTGGACCAATTAGAAGCGCAAGACATTATTTTTTAGATTTTGCTTTTGACTTCGATGCCCTTTATGTTCATTATGGACAAAGTCCTCAGGCAAAGGATGCTTTTAGACAATTAAACACACCAAATTTAAATGGTCTTTCGGGGTTAGATTCAATAATGTGTTTTCAAGATCCTGCGAGGGTTAGACCTCACAGTACATATACTAGTTATGATGGACTTATGGCTGGATGGGATTATGCAGGTTATAGAAAAGAGCTAAATCCCGAACTTGAAAGTAAGTTCACATTTAGTGAGGAAGAATATACGCCTCAATCTTCTGTCAGTGCTAAAGTTGTTTTGATACCATTTTCTAATTATTCACAACCTTGGTTTGAATATGATGATGAAGACAACTTGTATTATAGATTTCAATATGATGTGAAGCAAATTGATGTAGAAACAAAGGAGCAACTGAAATTTAAAAATATTATTATACAGTTTGCTGATATGTGGGTTATTTCAGGTGATTCAGAAGGAAGACTAGATATGTCTTTAATAACCTCAGGAAATGGTTACTACATAAGTAATGGAAAAGCTATTCCAATTACATGGAAAAAGACTTCTCATCTGTCTCCCACCCAATATTATAATGAAGATGGATCAACGTTATTATTAAATAAAGGAAAAACATGGATAGCTGTTTATCCCTCTTATAGAGAAAATAAAATTACTTTTGAATAAGGAGAGAAAATGACAAATCAAGAATTAATTGAAGAAGCTAAAATAGCAATGGAATACGCTTATGTTCCATACTCCAAATTTAAGGTTGGTGCTGCACTGTTAACAGATAGTGGAAAAGTATATCGAGGCTGTAATATTGAGAATGCTTCATTTGGTGCGACAAACTGTGCTGAAAGAACAGCAATATTTAAAGCTGTATCTGAAGGAGAAACAGTGTTTGATAAAATTGCAGTCGTAAGCAGTTCTAATGAATTCACCTACCCATGCGGTATTTGTCGTCAAGTGTTAGGGGAATTTATGCCAAAGGGAGAAGTGGTTTTTGATGATGGGAAGGAATTATTGGTATTAAAAGTATCTGAGCTACTGCCATATAAATTTGATTTAATATAACTTATAATTGAGGTGCAAAGGTTTGGATGTTAATACGATGAAAAGAAGAAAAAATAGTCTTGTATTGCAAGGTTCAATATTAGCAGCAGCAGCAATAATTGTAAGAATTATTGGGTTTTTTTATAGGATACCCTTAAATAATATATTGACAGACGAAGGCAATAGTTATTATAGTACTGCCTTCATAATATATACTTTTTTTCTAATGATATCAACATATGGATTTCCAATAGCACTTTCAAAGCTTATTTCTGAAAGAATGGTAGAAAAAAAAATAAAAGAAGTACAAGTTATTTTTAAGTCTGCTTTATCTTTAGCGTTAATATTAGGAATAATATTTTCAGTAATCTTATGGTTTGGTGCAGATGCATTAGCCATATATAGTGGAGGTTCAATAAAAGCTGCTCTCGCTATTAGAGCAACAGCACCTGCACTATTGATTTTTTCGGTACTATCAGTATATCGAGGTTATTTTCAAGGAATGAACACGATGGTGCCGACTGCACTTTCCCAAATTCTTGAACAAATATTTAATGCTGGGTTTAGCCTTTTATTAGCAATTATTTTAGTTAAGAAGGGCTATGAGTATGGTGCTGCGGGTGGAGAAATAGGAACAGGTATTGGTGCCCTTGCTGCACTCATACTATTAATGTTTGTTTATAAAGTGACGAATCGAAAGATAATTAGTAAAAAAATTCTAAAAGATAAAAGCAATTTTGAAAAGAAAAGCTTGTTTTTTTACTGGAAATTGATTTTAATGGTTTCAATACCGATTGTAATCGGTACTGCTATTTTGAATTTTGCGTCTGTAGTGGATATGTTTATGTTTAAGAGAGCAGTTGTGTTCCATGGATTAGGAGAATTAGAAGCTGAAAAGCTATTTGGCTTGTATGCAACAAAAAATCAATTGTTAATTAACTTGCCAGTAACAATCGCAGCATCACTAGCCATGGCAAGTATACCAAGTATTTCTGCTGCTGTAGTAAATGGTAGCATTGAAAATATTAGAACTAAAATAGATGCTGCAATTCGTGGTACTATATTGGTTGTATTGCCTGCTGCAGTAGGTGAATTTGTTTTAGCTGAACCTATTATCAATATGCTATTTACAGGAGAGAATCTAGAGCTTGCAGCAAAGCTCCTTCAAATTAGCGCGATTTCCATCGTTTTTTTTGGTCTTTCAACGGTATCCGTTGGTATTTTGCAAGGGTTAGGCAAACTAAAAATGCAAATATGGACATCTTCCATAGCCCTAATTATAAAAATCGTTTTTAATGTAATACTATTGTTTGTTTTTAACTTAAATATTTACGGTGCTGTTATTGCAAATATAATGTTTTCATTTATATATGCTACTTTAAATATTTATATAATTAATCGCTACGTGCCTATTAAGATTAATATGAAAAGATCTGTAATAATACCAATAGCTGCTGCAACTTTGATGGGTGTTACGTGCTATATTTCTTATAATGCATTAGGCATTATTTCAGCCAGTAATACCCTCGCAACACTAATATCTATTATAATAAGTATATTCGTATATTGCTTTATTTTATTAAAATTAAAAGGAATAACGGAAAAAGAAATTATTGACTTTCCTAAAGGTCAGAAAATTTTAAGGCTTCTAAAAAGACTTAAAATGATGTAAGCCAAGGTTGTGAAATACGCTTTATATGAAGGCGGAAAATTCTTAGTCATGAAAAAAATGTATATTCACTAATAAAACGGTAAATAATACTACCAAAACCTTTAAGGAGTGTTTTGGTATGGCTAAAAAATTATATGTGCCGTTAATTATATTAGGTATTGTACTTGCAGTAGTTCTATCGTATGAAATAACTTCACTTGTATTATTAAAGGGTCAACCTAAAGAAGATGAATTTGAAGAACCCATAACCTATGAAGATGAAATGGATGATCATGCACCAGAAAATATTGCAATACAAGCAGATTCATTGAAATTGTCTAGAATATCACCCTCGACGAGAATTATATACCAGTATTACTATACGATGGATGATAAATTAGTTACAGATGAATGTGAACCACCTTATTATTTAATTGATATGACTAGAAATCAATTAGAAGGTTATTATTCTGATTGGCAATTGATATCTTTCGCTTCTGATCGAGTAGTTTTAAGAAAAAGCATTAATGAAAGAGATTCAGAAGGATATTATATAATTAGAGAATATGAAGGGAAGATTGCGGTTTTTTATGATTATACAGAAGCTTTTGAAGTAGCCTTTGAAGAAGCTGTCGCCTCAGGAAAATATCGTAGTGAAGAAGCTGATTTGTATTTTATTGAATTTATTAATATGAATAAAGAGCATTATTTAAGAGAAGTTTTAGATACACCAATGACTATTTTGTCTCCAGAGGAGCAAGTGAAGATAAAAGAAGGATTGATTGTATATGGTGATGAAGAACTAATACGTATATTAGAAAACTATTCAAGTTAATGGTCAGTATACCATGAAAGAGGTTAAACATGGGAAAATCGAAAATTATCGTTATAGGCGGTGGCGCATCAGGAATGGTTGCAGCAATTTTTGCTGCAAGACTAGGTGCTAAAGTTACTATATTAGAACGGAAAGACAAGGTTGGTCGTAAAATATTAGCAACTGGAAATGGCCGTTGTAACTTAACAAATAAAGATGTTGCAATTCACCATTATTATAGTGTACGAGAAGATCAAAACTTCTTAGATAATATTTTGAACAAATTTAACGTGAAAGTAACACTTGAATTCTTTGCAGAGTTAGGTGTAGACGTTATTGAGAAAGAAGAGGGTAGATTGTATCCAAGGTCAGATCAAGCTAGTTCAGTGGTGTCTGTCTTATTACATGAACTTGAGAGATTAAAAGTTGATATACGTTGTGAAGAACAAGTTCATACAATTGAGCTTGGAGATAATATTAGAGTTTTTACGAATGATCATAAATACTATTGCAGTAAATTGATACTTGCAACGGGTGGAAAATCTTGTCCAAATTTAGGGTCTAATGGAAGTGGCTTTGATATTGCAAAATCATTAGGACACACAATTAGACAAACCTTTCCATCATTGGTTCAATTAAAAACGGATTATGCGTACTTAAAGCATCTGAAAGGCACAAAAATAATCGGTACGGTAATGCTACTAAACGATCAAAAGGAATTAATTAAACAGGATCAAGGCGAGATACTATTTACAGACTATGGAATTTCTGGGCCACCGGTATTACAAATAAGTAGAGATGCCTCATATTATTATGAAAATCATCTTGATACATATGTTTTAATAGATTTAATACCAGAGTTTTCAATTGAGCAACTAGACACAGTTCTAACCAATAGATTTACTATAATGCCAACAAAAAGTATTGATAGTGCTTTGATTGGATTTATTAATAATCGTTTGATCATGCCAATTTTAAAAACTTCAGAAATAACTTCATCAAAAAAAGCTGGTGATATTACGAAGGAAGAAAGAAAAAATATTGTGAACGCTCTAAAAAATTTATCTATGAAGATAACAGGAACCCAAAACTGGGACAACTCACAGGTTACGGCGGGTGGCGTAAAACTAAGTGAAATTGATATGAACAGTTTAGCCTCAAAAAAGGCAAAGGGTCTTTATTTGTGTGGTGAAGTATTAGATGTTGATGGTATTTGTGGTGGATATAACCTACAGTGGGCTTGGAGCACAGGTGCTATTGCAGGAAAAAATGCAGCTTTAGAGGAGTAATGAATGACAACAAAAATAAGAATTCAACAAATTAAAATGAGGTTAGATCATGGACCGGAACAAGTAGAGCAGAAAATTTGCGACTTATTACGAGTCCCAAAAGAAGGCATTACAGACTATGTAATTATAAAAAAATCTATTGATGCAAGAAAAAAGCATGCCATTGTACTAGTATATACAATTGATGTTGTTTTAAAAGAAAGTCCACAGAAGGGTGTGGTTGACGGTAATAATATTATGTATACCAAAGAGGTGGGTTATGCATTTACTACTAATAAATCCTCTTTAAGCTCAAGACCATTAATTGTTGGAAGTGGGCCAGCTGGTCTTTTTTGTGCGCTATTATTAGCAGAAAACGGATTGAAACCAATCGTCTTAGAAAGAGGCGAGAACGTAGACCAACGTATGAAAGATGTTTCGAAATTTTTTGATAAAAGTGTTTTAAATGAAGCCTCAAATATTCAATTTGGTGAGGGTGGTGCTGGAACATTTTCAGATGGTAAGCTTAACACACAAGTAAAAGATCCATTTTTTAGAAAAGAAAAAATATTGAAAGAATTTGTAGAGGCAGGCGCTCCAGAGGAAATTCTATATGTTAATAAGCCACATATTGGCACGAATTATTTAATTAAAGTTGTTAAAAATATAAGACGAAAAATAGAAAGCTTAGGTGGTGAGGTCCGGTTTAATAGTAAAGTAACCTCGCTAATAATTGAAGAGGACAAAATAAAAGGTGTGATTATTAACGACACAGAATCTCTTTATTCTAACAATATCGTTCTTGCTATCGGCCATAGCGCAAGAGATACGTTTCAAATGCTTAAAGAACAAAGCATTCCTATGGAACCAAAGGCATTTGCAATCGGTCTTAGAATTGAACACCTACAAGATACGATTTCAAAAAATCAATTTGGGGATCAATTTAAACATCCGAATTTGCCTGTAGCAGATTACAAATTAACCTATAGATCTAAATCAGGTAGAGGTGTATATACTTTTTGCATGTGCCCAGGTGGATATGTCGTCAATGCATCCTCAGAAACAGGTCATCTTGTTACAAATGGAATGAGCTACTTTAACCGAGATGGAAAAAATGCAAACAGTGCAGTTTTAGTTAATATTACACCTGATGATTTTGGGAGTACGGATGTTCTTGCAGGTATAGAATATCAAAGAAAGTGGGAAGCAGCAGCATTTAAACTTGGAGGTTCTAACTATAAGATGCCTATACAATTATGGTCAGATTTCTTAAATAATGAAGTAAGTACGAAAATCGGAGCGATTACACCTAATTTAAAAGGACAATATACTTTTGCTAATTTAAACCAATGTTTACCTACTTATGTAACGGAGGCGCTTAAAGAAGGTATCCTCGAATTTGATATGAAAATAAAAGGCTTTGCTAATTCAGATGCTATTTTAACTGGCGTTGAGACTAGATCTTCTTCTCCCGTAAGAATATTACGGAATGAACAATATGAGAGTAGCATTAAAGGCTTATATCCTTGTGGAGAAGGTGCTGGATATGCGGGTGGTATAATGTCGGCAGCGATAGACGGAATAAAAACAGCAGAGCAAATTGCTTGTTCAAATACCGTTAGTTCTTAAATTAGACCATTTTAACAAGTAATATCTTGATAATATTATCAAATAGGTGTAAAATAGATTGAATATTGATAAAAACATTATAATTTGCGAGGGTACAAAATGAAAGCTAGAAATATACTAGAAAATAAAAAACGAATTGTCATAAAGGTTGGTTCATCATCATTAACACACAAAGATACAGGTCACATTAGCATTGCTAGAATGGAACTGTTAGTTCGACAAATAGCAGATATTAAAAATGCGGGGAAAGATGTAATCCTTGTATCATCTGGTGCAATAGCTGTAGGGATAAGTGCTTTGAATATGAAAAATAGACCTGAAAGCCTATCAGATAAACAAGCTGTTGCTGCTGTAGGTCAAGCCTCTTTAATGATGATCTACCAAAAACTTTTTAGAGAATACAATAAAACGGTGGGGCAAGTTTTAATAACTAAAGATTTATTGGAGCATGAAGGCAGAAAGAATAATACGATTAATACTTTTAATGCACTTTTAAAGTTAGGGGCTATTCCAATCGTAAACGAAAATGATACGGTATCAACTGAAGAAATTGAATTTGGTGATAACGATAATTTATCAGCAATTGTTGCTTGTTTAATTGAAGCAGACTTATTAATAATATTATCTGATATTGATGGATTGTTTAATAGTGACCCCAGTACGAACCCAGATGCAAGCATTATTAACGAGGTAATGAGAATTGATGATACGATAGAAAATATGGCAACAGACTCTATTAGTAAAGTAGGTACTGGGGGAATGATTACTAAAATACAAGCAGCAAAACTTGCTAATGAATATGGCATTGATACTGTTATAGCTAATTCTGAAACAGACCATGTTATATACAAAATAATGAAACAAGAACCAATTGGTACTATTTTCTATTCATAAACTACTTGTTTTTTATAGATAGATTATCTAATAATTTAATGGCAACTTTTGACTGAAGATCTACAGCAACAGGATCTTTCTTTTCTACAGATGTTCTAATATTTTTTATTAGTGCACTCAGTGTTACTGAATCTTGCTTGTTTTGATCTTGAACTTTAATATACAACTTATCCCAATTGTTTTGAGCTTCGGATACTAGATCACCTGCATCCGCATATTCATCGAGCTTGACTAAAGAAGTGATTTTATATAATAAATATTTTTCTCTGTTTGATAGTGCTGTGGGATTTTCTTTGTCTGCTTCAAGACTTACTTGTGATACATAACCTAATAAGTCAACAGCTAAATCCATAATTTGGTTATCTTTATCTGTAATAATAATTTCAGGATATTTTTTTAAAGTTTCTTCTTCGGGGATGACAATTTTTTCTTCTTCTTCTTCTTCTTTGCCTCCTTCTTTTGAAGATTCTTCGCCACCTGAAGAACCGGAGCTTTCTTCACCACCTGAGGAGTTACCACCACCGCCACTAGATTCTGATCCACCACCTGATTCAGAGCTGCCACCTGAGGATTCTTCTTCTTTTTTGCCACCTGATGCAATGCTTGAAATTATTTCAAGTTGAGATTTTTCATAAGAAAAACTAATTTCTTTGGCTTTTTGATAATTTGCTTCATTGTTAATATCTTCTGATAATTGATTAAGGTTTTTAATATATTTATTTGCAGCCGCATCTGTTTTTTCTGAAACGATGTTTGCTTTATTAGATAATTCGAAAATTTCTTCTAATGAATCATACAGTTCGATATATTTTTTTTTGGAAAGGCCTTGTGTTAATTTTTCTATTGAATTAAATAAATCTACTTTCGCTGCCATTATCACTGTATCACTACTATCTTTACTAGATTTTTCATCAGATTCTTCTTTTTTGCATGCACTTAGTGACAGTACAATCATAAGAACGGTAAACAATCGCATAAATTTCAAGTTGATCACCTAATTTCATTAATATTTAGTTATAGTTACATGCTCTTATTATTTCAATTAACGCATAAAAAAATTCATTTTAACTTATGCAAACCATGGAAACAAAATAAAAACAAGGAATTAAAATTTGGAGGTTTTACAATGGAACAAGGGAAATTAAATCGTATTAATGAACTATACAAAAAACAAAAAGAAAGTGGTTTAACTGACGAAGAAGTCATAGAACAAGCACGACTTAGAAAGGAATATGTTTCATTAGTTACAAAAAATTTCAAAGGAACATTAAGTACAATAAAAGTGCAAGATCTTGATGGAAACGTTAAACCATTAAAGAGAAAAAAATAAAAAAACAATATAAGAAGGTTTTATGGAAAAAAAATTACTAAGAAAAAAACATATTTTTATGAGAAATCAATTGCCATATAAGTTAGTATGTGATTTAAGTGATGAAATTACAGAGAAATTTATCGAAAGCGACCTTTATAAACAAAGTAAAGAACTGTTTATTTATGTAGGAGTGAAAAATGAAGTGAATACCTTGACTATAATTGAACATGCCTTAAAGGATGACAGAAAAGTTGCTGTTCCTAAAACTTATAATAGAGGTATTATGAAGTTTTTTTATATTGATTCATTAGAGGAGCTAGTTCTCGGGAATTTCGGCCTTTTAGAACCTACCAACATATTAACAGAAGCCATCTCTAATCAACAATCTTTATTTTTAGTGCCAGGTATAGTGTTTGATAAAGCGAAAAATAGAATAGGTTATGGCGCTGGATTTTATGATAATTATTTAAGAAATCACTTATACCATAAATCTATTGCGCTTGCATATGAAAGCCAAATAGAAGAAGAAATTCCTGCAACTTCTAATGATGTAGCAATGAATTTGATCATTACTGAAAAGAATATATATAAATAATAGAAATGTTACTTGTGTATATTCGTTTTATTACGTATAATAAATAATTATGTAGAACAAATGTTCTTTGGCGTAAAATGCATATACAATATGGCTTGGAAATTTTAACCTAACGAAGGAAGCTCGTAGCGAATGTGGAGGGCATATATCCTTTGATAAAAATATTTTCTTAGTCAATAATGAAGGAGCAAACAAGCATGATTGCTTACATAAAAGGCACGTTAGAAATCGTTGGTGAAGATAATATAATAATTGATTACAATAATATGGGTTATGAAGTAAAAATTCCTTTGTCAATTTTACCTGAATTACCTTCTATAGGTGATGAAATTAAAATATATACATATTTATACGTAAGAGAAGATGCTATGCTTCTTTATGGGTTTTTAACGAGCGATGATCTAAATGTATTTAAACTACTCCTTTCGGTCAATGGTATTGGACCAAAAGCTGCGCTTGCAATATTATCTGCACTTACACCTGATGCACTTCGCTTTGCAGTAGTAACAGGCGATGATGTTGCAATATCAAAAGCTCCTGGCGTTGGCAAAAAAACGGCACAAAGGCTAATTATCGACTTAAAGGACAAGCTTAAACTTAAAGATTATTCAGATATGATGAACACCCAAACACAAGCTTCTACCTTAAACCAGGAAAATAATGATAGTTTACATGAAGCAATTGCTGCACTAATTTCTTTAGGTTACTCAAATTCGGAAGCGGTAAAGGCCACCAAGGGTATTGATAATTTTAATAATGTTGAGGACATATTAAAACATGCATTAAAACAATTAGCACGTTTATAAGAAGCGACGAAGGAGACATTATAAATGAATAAGAGAACGATTACTACTGAATTTATTCCAGAAGATATAAGTATAGAAACTTCTTTACGACCAACTCTTTTGAAGGATTATATTGGGCAAGCCAAAGCAAAGGAGAATATTAAAGTATTTATTGATGCTGCTAAAATGCGGAATGAATCCCTAGATCATGTTCTTTTGTATGGCCCTCCAGGACTAGGAAAAACAACTTTAGCAAATATTGTTGCCAATGAAATGGGTGTAAATGTGAAAATTACATCTGGCCCAGCGATAGAAAAACCAGGTGAAATGGCTGCAATTTTAAATAATTTACAAGAAGGTGATCTTCTTTTTATAGATGAAATTCATAGATTAAACCGTCAAGTTGAAGAAGTAATGTATCCTGCAATGGAGGATTATTCTATAGATATATTGATTGGGAAAGGACCCGCCGCAAAATCTATAAGATTAGATCTACCAAAGTTTACATTAGTTGGTGCTACAACAAGGATTGGGCTGTTATCAGCACCACTCAGAGATCGATTTGGCGTAATTCATAGATTAGAGTTTTACACGCCAGAAGAGCTAAAAGAAATAATCATTCGTTCTTCCGAAGTAATAGGTGTACAAATTGAAACTGAAGGTGCAAATGAAATATCAAGGAGATCAAGAGGTACGCCTAGACTGGCTAATAGATTGTTAAAAAGGGTAAGAGATTTTGCGCAGGTTAAATTTGATGGTGTGATTACGAAGGAAGTGGCAAATATTGCGTTAAACTTATTAGAGGTTGATACGTTAGGACTTGATAAAAATGATAGAAAAATGCTAATAACTATGATTGAAAAGTATAATGGTGGTCCAGTAGGTTTAGATACATTAGCAGCTACAATTGGAGAAGAAGTCGATACAGTTGAAGATGTTTATGAACCTTATTTATTACAGTTAGGTTTAATTAATAGAACGCCTAGAGGACGTATTGTCACCCCTTATTGCTATAAGCATTTAGGAATAACGTATTTAGAAAGCACAGAAGGTCAAGTAAATATAGATTCTATATAATTATCTATTGACTTTTAAACAGTTATTATGTTAATTTTAACCATACGACATGTGTTCATAATGCGAACGCAAAACTAGGGAGTGTTATAGGGTGGGTGCTAATGAAAAAAGAACTCCAGTTACTAATTCATATCAATGAAAATGAACAAATAAGCCAAAGACAACTAGCAAAAGCCTTGGGCTTATCATTAGGTACAATTAATGGTTTGATTGCAAGTATGAATGAAATGGGATATATAGTAATAGAACAATCTCAAACCAAGCAAACGAAATATTTATTAACACCTTTAGGACATCGTAAAAAAGCAAAATGGCAGTACGAATTAATCAACAATAGTTACCATATTATAAGAAAAACTAGAATTGAAATAAAAAAAACAATTGAGAACCAATTACATAAAGGTATTAATACATTTTATTTATATGGTGAAGAGGACGCAGTAGCAAAGTTAGCAAAAATGAGCTTAATTGAATTAAAAAGAGAATATTCCATTAAGTATGAATATATATTAGATATTTCCTTAGTTAACGAGAATTTGCCCTCATGTGTTTTATACTGGGATGCTGATTTTATTCCGGATCAGCATATTAATGCTGTTATGATACTATAGGACACTAAAAAATGTTTTCAAAGGACAAGGTAGTATGTTATAATGCTATCATATGGAATACAAAGGGGGCTTGGCATAATGTCACATAAAAATGACACTACAGTTCTTATTGGAGGTAATGTATATACACTAGCAGGAACAGAAAGCGAAGAGTATATCCAAAGAGTCGCATTATATATCAACAATAAGTTTGAAGAAATAAAAAAATCGGACAATGCAAAAAAGTTAAGCACTAGGCTTGTCTCTGTTTTACTGGAAATTAACATTGCAGATGATTACTTTAAAGCTAAAGGGAAGATTGAAGAATTAGAAAAAATAATTAAAGCAAAAGATGATAGCATATCAAATTTAGAACAAGATGTAATTAGCCTGCAGGTGAAATTAGAAGAACTTGATGGTGAAAGATCTAAATTCAATCAACGAATTGAGGCTTTGAAAACTGAAATAGATAGTTATAAAGCAGAGTTAGATGAGTATATAGAAATTTTTGATCATGAAAAGACAGAATAATGAACACTTTGTCAATTAAGGGCTATTCATAACCTCGGTTTATGAATAGCTTTATGTTTATAGTAAAACAAGGAGATTATGAATGAATTATAATAAGCCCGAATTGTTGTCACCTGCTGGTTCTTATAATTCGCTGATTGCAGCAATTCATGCAGGATGTGATGCTGTGTATTTAGGTGGAGAAAGATTTGGCGCTAGAGCTAATGCTGAGAATTTTAATAATGATACGTTACCAAAAGCTATAGAATATGCACATTTACACGGAGTAAAGGTATATTATACGGTTAATACACTCATAAAAGAAAACGAAATGCAACCATTTATAGAACAAGTTGGTTTTTTGTACCAAGAAGGTATAGATGCATTAATCATTCAAGATCTTGGTGTATATCAAACCGTTCATCAAACTTTTCAAGATTTACCTCTTCATGCTAGTACACAAATGACAGTTCATAACTTACAGGGCGCACAGTTTCTAGAAAAGCTTGGCTTTGAACGAGTTGTCCTTAGTAGAGAATTATCATTAAAGGAAATTACGAATATCATTCATCATTCTAATATTGAAATCGAATGTTTTATTCATGGGGCATTATGTTATAGTTATTCTGGACAATGCCTCTTTAGTAGCCTTATTGGTGGTAGGAGTGGTAATAGAGGAACCTGTGCGCAGCCATGTAGACTTCCTTATGAACTATATCATAACGGCAAGCTAGAAAGCACACCTCAAAATAAATTTTTGTTGAGTCCTAAGGATATTCAAACCCTTGAAATTTTACCACAATTAATGGAAAGTGGAATTTCATCCTTCAAAATCGAAGGTAGAATGAAAAATCCGAATTATGTTGCATTGATAACCTCACTCTATCGTAAATATATCGATTTATATTTATCAAATCCAGAAAGATATCGTGTTGATCCCCACGATTTATTAGATATGCATCAAATATTTAATAGAGGTGGATTTTCAAGCGGGTATTTTTATAAGAAAAATGGCAGTGATATGATGAGCACTGCTAGGCCTAATCACCAAGGTGTTAAAATTGGTAAAGTTGATCAAGCAATTAATAATAAAACCATAAAAATATCATTAGAAGAAAAAGTGTATCAAGGTGATTGTTTAGAAATTACTACATCAACAGAAAATAATTATAGTTTTATAGTGAAGGAAAATATTCTTTCATCTACGCACACTTTTAATATGGATATACAAGGTGTTAAACAAGGTGCCCTGATTTATAGGTTAACTGATGTTCAGCTTTCAAAAAGAATTAATGAAGAATTATTAAGTCAAGAAAAGAAAATACCAGTTGAGCTTGAATTTATTGCAAAGATTGGAGAAAAAAGCCAATTGACGCTAAGTTATAACCATCATAAGATAAAAGTATGGGGTACGTATGTGGAGCAAGCAATAACGAGTGCAATTAGTGAAGACAAAATTACTGCTCAGCTTATCAAAACAGGAAACGAGTCAGTTTATATGCGTAAAATTGATTTAAATATAGATGATCATATTTTCTTATCGATTAAGGAACTTAATGCATTAAGAAGAGAAGCAGTGGAGTTGCTAACCAAAGAAATAGTACAAGAATCAAAAAGACCAGCAATCAAGGCAACGTATAACACCAATAAAAAAGTCAATCCTATAAATAAGGGTTATATCAATGTTTTAATCAGAACAATGGAACAATATGAAATAGTAAAGTGTTATTTAATAAGTAATCTATATATAGAGCTAAGTAGCTTTTCTTCAAAAGAAATAAAAGTAATCAGTGAAGCGTGCGCTGAATTAGCTATTAAAGTATATATTGTCTTGCCAAGAATCATTAGAAAGGATACTTCTGTCGTAGTGATGGATTTATTGAAATCGGTAAAGAAATATCCAATAGCAGGAACAATGATTAGAACCCTCGATTCATATGAGTTGGTTCAAGGTATTGGAGATATGTTAGTAGATTATAGTGCTAATATTTTCAATAATGCAGCGATTGATTTTTGGAAGCAACATTCAATTAAACGTTTTTGTGTTTCTCCAGAGCTAAATCGAAAGGAAATATCATTACTAAGTAACGATGCGTTAGAACTAGTAGTATATGGGTATATTCCATTAATGGTAACTGCACAATGTCTGAATAAAACAATTAACAAGACCTGCAACAATAAAGAGGAACCTTATGAACTAAGAGATAGAAAAAAGGTGTCCTTTAAAGTATTTAGAGATTGCAAAACTTGTCAAAATACAATATATAATTCTGTTCCCATTGTATTAATTGATAAATATAAAGATTTAAAAGCGATAGGTATTAGCCATTTAAGGCTTGAATTTTTAGATGAAGGTCCGAAAGATATTAAAGATATTATGGATTATGCTGTCGGTATGTTGAACAATCAAGATCTTAATAGTAGTGATTTTAATAACATTAAAGCGTTAAAAAACTATACACGAGGACATTTAACAAGAGGTATAAAGTAGGTGAATTATGTTAAATATTTTTATTAATCTAACGAGATATTTTTTTCTGCTCTGTAGTTTTTATTTCTTTTATAGTTCCATTAAAATGCATAAGGCGCTGTACGATCAAGATGATCATAATATAGCTTTCTATTATAACGCGCAAAGAATCGTAATTTTATTGTCACACTTTGTTGGCTTTATCATTCTTGTTTTAACGAAAGATAACACCTTAGATCTAACAATATTATACATTGAACAGTTATTAGTCTTTATGGTAATATGGGGAATCATTTCAAGGTTTCATTATGGCACAAACCTTCTACTTTGGAATATTTCGTTATATTTCATACAAATTAGTTATCTTATTTTGACACGATTAGACTATGGATATGGCGTAAGACAATTTAAAATGGTTGTATTAGGTTATGTGATTGCCTTAATTATTCCAAAGATTTTTCATAAATTAACCTTTTTAGCAAAGCTTGAATGGGTTTATTTGGTGTTAAGCATTGGGTTGTTAGTGCTTGTAAATGACACAATAAATGGGTCGAAAAATTGGATGACAATAGGAAGTTTTAGTTTTCAACCATCAGAATTTGTTAAAATAGTTTATGTTTTATTCATAGCATCTTTCTTTAGAAAGAATTGTGATCGAATTAAACTATTAATTTCTGGATTTTTTACTGCGGGCCTTGTGCTTCTTCTAGTATTTCAAAAAGATCTAGGAACAGCGCTTATGTTTTTTGTATTGTACATAACACTTGTTTATATTCAAACAAATCAACCCCTCTTATTTATTGGAGGATTAACCGCTGGTTCTGGTGCAGCATTTATAGGATATAAATTGTTTGCACATGTAAGAGTGAGAGTTGAAGCTTGGTCAAATCCTTGGGCAGATATCGATAACAAAGGTTATCAAATAACCCAATCTCTTTTTGCTATTGGAGCAGGTGGCTGGCTAGGTACAGGTTTATCTAAAGGCTTGCCAAATAAAATACCTGTTGTTATGACTGATTTTATTTTCTCTGCAATAAGTGAAGAATTTGGCAATCTATTCTCGATATTTTTAATTGCTATAATTATGTTTTTTTTCTTGACTGCAATTCGTATGTGTCTTGATGTTAAAGACCATTTTTCATTTTTAGTTTCAGCAGGAATTAGTGTTATTATGGCTTTTCAGCAAATCCTAATAATCGGCGGTGTTACGAAATTTATTCCAATTACAGGCGTAACCCTTCCATTCATAAGCTATGGAGGTACATCCTTAATAGCATCTTGTATTATGCTTGGCATTTTACAGGGCGTATATTTAAATCGTAAAATTATTAATGAGGATGATGAAGGTGAGTAAATTGAAGAAAGAGAAGCAAACGGAAAACAAAACAACCAATGAGGGTGCTCGTAACAATTTTAAAGCACTTAGTAAAATTAAATATATTTATTTGGTATTATTTACTATGCTTATTATAAATTTAGGTTATTTTGTGATTTTTTCTAGCGACAATCTTGTTATTAATACGTATAACCCAAGACTTGCAATTTTAGAAAAAAGTATTACAAGAGGTAAAATTTTAGATCGAAATGGTGATGTGCTAGCTGAAACGGTAGAGTATAATGAAAATGAACATAGAGTGTATCCTTATGAGAATGCTTTTTCCCATATTGTAGGATATAGTCACCAAGGCAAAACGGGTATTGAAGCTTTAGCTGATATAGACCTATTGCAGTCAAATATATCTGCATATGATCAAATAATAGTTGAACTAACGAATAATAAAAGAGTAGGCAATAATATCGTTACAACACTAGATAAAGATTTACAATTAAAGGCCTTTGAGTTACTTGGGAAAAATAAGGGAGCGGTGGTGGCAATTGAACCTTCAACAGGTAAAATTTTGTGCATGGTCTCCAAGCCAGATTTTAACCCAAATGAGGTTGTATTAAACTGGGAGTTTTTACTTAAAGATGAAATTAATTCCCCTTTACTCAATCGGGCGACACAAGGGTTATATCCACCAGGTTCAACCTTCAAAATATTAACAAGCATTCAATATCTTATTGAAAACTCAAGCGATAGTTTTAGTTATGAGTGTACGGGAGAAGATGATTTTGATGGAAAGGTAATCCATTGTTATAACAATAAAGCCCATGGGCAAGAGAATTTAAAAGAAGCCTTTACTGTGTCTTGTAATACAGCTTTTGCAACGATAGGCGAGGGTTTAAATATTGACAAATTAAATAAACTTGCAGAGCAATTACTATTTAATAAGAAGTTGCCTTACTCACTTCCTTCTGAGATCGGGAGCTTCAAACTTACAAGTAAGAATAATTCTGCTCAAAAGGCAGAAACTGTAATAGGACAAGGTGAAACCTTAATTACCCCATTACACAATGCACTTATTACTTCTACAATTGCAAATGGTGGAATTCTTATGAAGCCTTATTTAATAGACCATATTGAGAATCATAAAGGCAAAGTCATAAATAATAACTTGCCCAATGTTTATGGTACTCTATTAGAACCATCAATAACAAGAACAATGACTGAGTATATGATAGAAGTTGTTAATAGTGGAACGGCTAAGCAAGGTGCTTCTGAAGACTTTCAAATTGCTGCTAAAACCGGTTCAGCAGAAAATTCTGCTGGCGATGCCCATGGATGGTTCGTTGGCTTTGCGCCAGCTGATAATCCTCAAATCGTAATTGCTATTCTTGTAGAAAACTCTGGAAACAGCAGTTACTTGGCTGTTCCAATGGCCAAAGAACTATTTAACACTTATTTACAATAGCACGAAAGAATTTATAGATTAATCTATTATTTTGTTGATAAATGGGTTTAATAATTGTATACTTTTTATAAGTGTACATGCAGGGTAGCGCAATTAACACCCAATTTGTTGTTAGGAGGCATACCATGATAAGAGCAGTTAGTTGCGGTGGGGTGGTAATTCATAAAGGGAAAATACTTCTGTTATACAAAAATTATAAGCAAAAGTATGAAGGTTGGGTTTTGCCAAAAGGAACCGTAGAAAAGTCAGAAGATTTTAAAGATACCGCATATAGAGAAGTTAGTGAGGAAGCGGGTGTTTCTGCTAGCATTATTAAATATATTGGAAAGAGCCAATACTCATTTATTGTTTCAAATGAAACAATTATTAAAGATGTACATTGGTACCTTATGAAATCAAATACTTATTATTCAAAACCGCAAAAGGAAGAGTACTTTGTCGATGCAGGATACTATAAATATCATGAAGCATACCATATGCTGAAATTTCAAAACGAAAAACAAATTTTAGAAATAGCTTTTAATGATTATGTTGAATTAAAAAAAGAGAATATGTGGGGAAATAGAAAATATTTGTAGTTAAAGTAACGCTAATATACGTTAAGTTAAATTTACAAGAAAACCTCAGCTGATTCCTGTATTTTATAGGCGTTAGCTTTTTTGTTTCCAATTATAGTTGGTACTCAGACTGTCGATAAAAGCATTTTTTCCTGTTAGGTGTACTCATTAGTGGCAGTAAGTATTCATTTTTCTGGCCTTTCCCTTCGGCCGGTCGGGCGAAAAATGAACACTTACTGCCTTTCGTATTTATCTAGAAGAAAAAATGCTTTTATCTCTGGTTGGTTAATTGAATTCCACGTTCCTATTTGGGGCCTACCTTGTATATATCTGGTATGTCAAAGTGCACGTAGGATGCCTTGGATGTCAGCATAACAGGCCATTTGAAGATCATTGTGAATAGGCTTTCCGGCAATGAGGAACAGAAGTGTCCATTTGAAGCATTTCGCCAAAGAAACACATCGTGGCCTTGGATGGGCGTTTACAAGTAAATATAATTGGCCTTGACTATTTCCATAAAATGGAATAGAATAAATAATAGTTAGTTTAGTGAACTATTAGATGTGCTAACTATTTAAACGTGGTGAAAGAAGTATTAGGTTTAAAGTGGGATAATAAATTTTGGGTTACCCATATATAAGATTTATAATACGAGAGGAGAAAATGAATGGAGAATAACACTGAGAATAATATGGCAGAGAACCTATTTGCTGTTTTTAGGCAGATACATAGTATTTTACCCCAAAGTGACCAAGATTTACATAAGAACCTAACACGTTCACACTACGAGGTCTTGTTTGTTATTTATGATAATAAAAAGATACCTATGTCAGAAATTGCAAAATTATTATCGTTATCAAAACCATATATGACAGCTCTTATTGGGAGATTGATTGAAGAAACATTAGTTGAACGTGTGCCAGATCAAAAAGATAGAAGGATTATTGATATTATCCTAACAACGAAAGGAGAAAAGTTGTTATTACAACACAAAAAAATGATAGAACAGCATATAAATCAGAAATTTGCTCATTTTGAATCAAACGATCTCGAATATTTATCTGTTATTTTAAAGAATTTAAAAGAAATGTTTATGCAAATAGATTTGTAAAACAATTTGAATTAGAGATAAGGAAGGGGAGGTATCTAGTTATGGAGGATTCAGTTATAAATATTCTGGAAAATGATAGCATACCAAAGGCATTGGTTAAACTATCATTGCCAGCAATTGTTGGAATGCTTATTTGTGCCACTTATAATATGATAGATACTTATTTTGTCAGTCAGTTAGGTATAACCAGTGCAACAGCTGCTATTTCTATTGTGTTCCCGCTATTCATATTGATTGGCGCAGTGGGTTTGATATTTGGAGTTGGTGGTGGCACTTATGTTTCTCGTATGTTAGGAGAAAAGAATAGGAAGCAGGCGGATATTGTAGCGTCTACATCACTTTTCACAATTATTGTAGTATCTATTATAACTACTATACTAGGAACGATTTTTATAAAACAAATATTAGCCGTTCTTGGAGCTAACGAACTTATTATGCCGTATGCAATTTCATATTCAAGAATTATATTTTTGGGAATTATCTTTACAATGACAAATATGACAATGGAAAATTTAATTAGAGCAGAGGGTAATGCAATTATTAGTATGCTTATTATTGTTTCAGGAGCTATAATTAATATTATATTAGATCCGATTTTTATGTTTGTATTTGGATTAGGATTAGAAGGTGCGGCGTATGCAACTGTTTTATCTCAAGCGATTTCCTTTACTTTATTTGTTTTTCATTTTATAAAAGCAAAAAGTTATGTCAAATTATCAATAAAATCTGTTAAGATATCCAAAACTGTTTATGTTCAAATTATGAAAGTGGGCATACCTGCATTCATTAAGCAAGCATTAGTCAGTATATCAGTAGGATTAATTAACAAATTTGCAATAGTATATGGCGTTGCAGCTATAGCTGCAATGGGCATTACCATGAGGGTAACCTCTATGGGCATGATGCTTGTTATTGGATTTGCACAAGGATTTCAGCCATTAGCAGCATATAACTATGGGGCAAAGAAAATAAAACGATTATTAGAAGCAATTCGCACATCTATCATTTGGCTCACCTCATTTGCTGTGATTTTTTCTGTAATTGTTATAATAGTGGCAAAGCCTATTGTATCCAAATTTTCACAAGATACAGAGGTTATTGAGATTGGTGTTCTTATGTTCCGTGCTTTTTGTACAACATTTGTATTCTCAGGCTTTATTATGATTTATAGTGTGTTATTTGAGGCAATAGGAAAGGATAAGAATGCACTCGTATTAGCCATCTCAAGACAAGGATTGTTTTTTATTCCATCGTTGTATATTTTACCAATATTTTATGAACTTAACGGTATTATTTGGGCTCAACCAATAGCTGATTTTTTTTCGTTAATACTTGCTATCCTATTTTCTATATCTATAAATAAAGAATTAAAGTGTATTCCTATAGATGCTAATATGTTATGCAATCCAGAATGAAATTGTAAATAATGAAAAATTCACCAAGGGGATATATATATCATAAATATTTATGTAGCATTGAATGGATTACTACTCTGGCGATTGGGATTTCTGAATATGTAACACCTCGTGTTAAGAAACAACAAGAATTTGAAGTGCAAATTAATGCATATACTACTAAATATGAACTTGATAGTGTGGTGATTAACTATGATGGAATTGTTAATTAAATTTATAATTGGCGGCTTGCTGTACATGGGTATTGAAGTATTATACGACAATACGTCGGACAGAAGTATGGGACTTGTAGGTGGGTTAGCATTTATAATTTGTACATCTGTTATTAATGCATTCAATCTAAACTATTGGCTTAATTGCTTTATTGTGGCTAATATAGTTACGATATTAGAATACATAGGTGGCAAGATATTTAATAAAGACTATCACATATGGGACTATCGTAAGATACCTTTTAACTTTCAAGGACAAATATGTCTACCGTTTTATTTAATATGGTTTGTTGTGATAGCACCATTGATCATGTGGTTGGACAGGATAATTATTATAACGACTTAGGAACATATTACGAAGTAGTGAAATCAACCAAGAGAGTCAAAAAGGCTCTCTTTTTAATGCTAAAAGTGCAATTTTATTAAAAGTTTCAATCCTACCTTTTCCCTCCATTTCTCCCACAATATGATATAATACTACAAGAGTTAGAATGATAATATTTCGTAATATCTTAGTTGTTAATCCCTGATCGATTGTTGATGTACCTGTAGAAATTTCTAACATATACTATCAAATCGTAAAATATTAATTGACAAGTTCCTTATTTAAGTTATATAATTAAGGTGTGCCTACACTTAATTATATATTACATGTATAATAGTGTGGGATTTGTTCATACTTTCTTTATAATAACATATTATGTGATTAAAGGGAGTTGATAATATGGGCGATAATAAAGGTAAGAAGATAAATTGCGATAACAGTGCCCAAGAAGGGAAGGTGGAAGATATGTTAGCTAACACAGTTGATAAAAATATGCTATCAGATTTTATCAATAAAAATAAGGCTAAAATATATGAAGCAGCTAGAAATGATACTAAATATAATACTGAGGGGAAAGCAACCATTTCTAGAAATGATGAATGGTTTAAAGAAGATGAATGGGACAATCTATACAAGAAGGGGATCACAGAGAAAAAATGAATGTAGGCGAAGTTTGGTTCGTTGAATTCCCCTACGAAGATGACCTAACACAATTTAAGCCCCGCCCATGTATTGTACTTGATATTGAAAAATTAGAAGTATTATCAATAAAAGTTACTTCTCAGGATGCTAGAGATGATTATGACGTTCCCATATTTAAATGGAGAGAATCACATTTAGACAAGCCGTCCTTTGCAAGAGTTTCAAAAACTATACTATTAAAAAAAGAGTCGTTTTTGAAAAAGCTTGGAGATATACATAGAGATGATTTTAATAACATTGTAAGGAAATTTATGGAATATAATTCAGAAAACTAGCCCACCTAATCCGTGGGCTTTTGTTATGTTTTGGAAGTATTAATATTAGATGTTTTAAAGTAGTAGTGGAATTCTCCGATGAGGATGGGATTTAAACAGTTAGAGTCTATAAATTATAGGCTCTTTTGTTATATAAAAATATACAGAAGGGTGAGGTGATAAAAAGAGCTGGTTTAAATGTTAAGTTTATACCGTTAATTAATTTAGGATTAGGAGTATGTGCAGCGTTTTTGATTTATAGTGATATAAAACAAGCTATTATAGTTGGATTAATGGTTGGGCTTAGTGCTAGCGGATTATATTCAGGAGTTAAGAATGTGATTGAAGGTGAAGGTGTTAAGGGATATTAGAGGTATTAATTAGGAAGTAATAAGAAATTATGTTATTTATAGTATTTATAATGAACACGCTAGACTTTGGGTTTAGACGAAAAAAAACACGCCAGAACATGATCTGTAACGTGTTATTTTCTCGATTTTCATATTAAATTTTACAATTAAAACTATATGAATCATTTTAAAAATGCGGATGAAGGGAATCGAACCCCCACGATGTCACCATCGGCAGATTTTGAGTCTGCTGCGTCTGCCTGTTCCGCCACATCCGCTTAGAATGTTCTTGACGTTGTTTATATTATCACATAAAATAGAGAAATGCAATATGTTTTTTGAGTTGGCGCCAAGCAATATTATTTTGATGATATTTGCTTTAGAAGTCGAACTAAATATATTTTAGGTAATTTATGGGAAGGGAGGATAATTTGATGAATGATATAGAGAACAGCTTGATTAAGAAAGCAATTCGTGGCGATTCAGATGCTTTTGAGAAAATTGTTTTAATGTATGAGAAGAAAGTTTATAATATTGCCTTTAATATGTTTGGGAATGAACATGATGCGTACGATTCATCCCAAGAAGTATTCATTAAGTTATATAAGAATATACATAGCTTCAAATTTGATTCTTCCTTTGGCACCTGGCTATATAGAATTGCAATGAATACGTGTATCGATGAATATAGAAAAAAGAAAAGACAAAATAAACAAGCATATTCCTTGGATGAACCGATAGAAAATGAATCAAGTAACATTGATCGGCAATTAAGAGATCCAGCTATGACACCTGAACAGCAAATTGTTCAACTTGAAGAAGTGATGCGGATTAGGAAAGCCATTGGCGAACTTAAAGAAGATCATAGAGCTATAGTTATACTTAGAGATATTAGAGGACATAGTTACGATGAGATATCAGAGATCCTTCATTGTTCAGTTGGGACAGTGAAGTCTAGGCTCTCAAGGGCACGTATAGCACTTAGGGATATTATTATAGAACAAGAGGGAACATAAGAGGTAGATTTTTCGTCAAACTAATAAGAATATAAGAAAAAGGTTTTATTCAAAAAATTAATGAAAGGAGGCAGTGTGATGAATTGTATAGAAGTTCAAAATTTGCTCTCAGCATATATAGATAACGAATGCACGAAACAAGAAGAAAGCTTAATCAAAGAACATCTAGATGGATGCACAGCGTGTTTAGAAGAATATAAATTGATAGAATCTATTATTAACATGACACATCACGTAGATGAAGTAGAACTTCCCGAAGGTTTTCATAGTGATTTAATGAATAAAATACATGGTAAGTATGAGCAGCCTCCGAAGAAAAGACCTTTCTACACAAGAATATATGGAAACTCCATCGTAGCTGCTGCACTTTTGTTCTCCATAGTATTTGGCGTTATGGGCACTAAAATGCTTGTTGATATGGCTAATCAACCTAAGTCAAGCGATAGTGTGGAGTTTACTGAAGAACTATCAGAAAGCGAGCGGTCTAATATCGTATTATATAAAGCTGCTGAAAGTGAAATGCTTACGGCAGAACGATTAGATAAAGATATAGATGGGGACGAAGGTGGTATGAATGAAGCCCCTAGAGATAATTTGTTAAATGAATCAACCGCTATGCAGGAAAACAGTGAAATAGAGGTAAATATGACAGATGATGGTACCAATGAAGAATTTAATCCAAAAGTAAGTAATGAACCATATGATAATATTTCAGATGACGAATATTCAATTAAATCTTCTGGTGCAGGCGTAGAAAATAAGGATATGAAAAATAAGGATTCAGAACCCCGAGTTATGGGTGGATTAGCGCCTGATGCGCCAGGTTCATCAGATGCTGGTAGCAATTATGAGGAAACGAATATAAGTGAATATGGCGATAAAAGCCAGGCAACAGATGCCATAAACGATACGAACCAAGGTTTAACCACTGATGAGATGAAAGAAATTGAGTTGGGGGGGGTATTAAAAACCGTTGGATATGTGGTTTTAGTTGGGGTGGCAATTTCAATATCCATTATGATATTTAGAAAGAAACGAAAATAGTTTATATTTATTAAGAGTTTCTGCATTTTTTGTTGCAGAAGCTCTTTGTTTATTGCTATAATAAAAAAGATAAAAATAAATCGAAAAATAAAGAAAAAGAACATGGGGAATGGATAAATGAATGACAAGGTTTTGTTAATAGATGGCAATAGCATTATGAATAGAGCATTTTATGGCATTAGAGAGCTTAGTAACTCAGAAGGACTTCATACAAATGCTATTTTGGGGTTTTTGAATATTTTATTTAAAACGATTGACGAAGAAGAAGCGACACATGCTGTTGTTGCTTTTGATTTAAAGGCGCCTACCTTTAGGCATGCAAAATTTGAAGCCTATAAAGGAAATAGAAAGAGCATGCCCGATGAGTTAAGAGAACAAATGCCTGTTATTAAAACTGTTCTAAATGAAATGAACATAATGATAAGTGAGATAGAAGGCTTTGAAGCAGATGATATTATTGGCACATTAGCTTTCCAAGGTGAGCGAGAGGGCATGCCTGTAACAATATTGTCTGGTGATCGAGACATGTTGCAACTTGCAACAGATTCCATTAAAATTAGTATCCCTAAAACTAAAGGTGGTACGACAACAACAGAGCATTACTATGCAAAGGATGTAAAGGAACTTTATCATGTTACACCAAAAGAGTTTATAGATATTAAAGGTCTTATGGGAGATAGCTCTGATAATATCCCAGGTGTTCCTGGTATTGGCGAAAAAACTGCTATTAAAATAATTGAAGAATATCATTGCATTGAAAACGCATACAATAATATTGAAAATTTGCCAACTAAGGTTGCTTCAAAACTAACTGAGCATATTGAAATAGCACTATTAAGCAAAGATCTAGCAACGATTTGCACAGATTGTAATACGAATATTTTATTTGATGATTGCAGGCTTCATAACCTATATAATGAAAATGTTTATAATACCTTTAAACGTTTAGAATTTAAGTCTTTTATTGATAGGTTTGATTTTAATGCCCCAAAGCAACAAGAAAAAAATTATAGTATTTCTACAATTAGTCAATTTGAGGAATTAGAAAAGAATCTGTACTCATCAAATAAGCTTTCTTATTATTTAGCAAGTGATTCTGATGTGTTATATTTAGCCTTTACTACAAATGGAGAGCAGTACTACTACTGTGATTCAACGACAATACAAAAAGAATTAATTAGTGAGGCATTGAAACACTTACTAAGTGATGAAAATATTACGAAGATTACTCATAATTTGAAAGAGCAACTTCATCTATTAGCCTTAGAGTTGAAAATATCCAATATTTCTATAGTTGACTTAGCATTAGCATCTTATTTAATTAATCCAGTTAAGGATACATATAATATTGATGATATAGCAAAAGATGTATTAAATGTTGTCATGGTTTCATTAGAGGAGATTATTGGAAAAGGAAAGTCTAAGAAGTCATTGTCTGATCTTACTACAGCCGTATTAACGGATTATTTAGTACAAAGTGCTAAAGTGTTACATGATAGTCAACCTAAGCTTTTGGATAGGTTAAATGAAGAAAATATGATGGACTTATATTTTAAAATTGAATTACCACTTCTATACGTTTTAAAAAGCATGGAAACAATTGGCGTCCGTGTTGATTCAATTGGATTAAAAGAATTTGGTAATAATTTATATAATAAGATTGTTGAATTAGAAAAAAATATTTATGAAATGGCTGGAGAGCGTTTTAATATCAATTCTCCTAAGCAACTTGGGATTATTTTGTTTGAAAAATTGAATCTACCAACAACTAAAAAGACAAAAACGAGTTATTCAACAGCAGCTGATGTTTTAGAAAAGTTGCAAAAGAAACACCCGATAATCAAGGAAGTATTGGCTTATAGACAATTAACAAAGCTAAAATCAACGTATGCTGATGGGCTTTTCGAATATATTAAAGAGGATGGAAGAATTCATTCTACTTTTAATCAAAAAGTTACTTCAACAGGCAGGATTAGTAGCACCGAACCCAATCTACAAAACATACCAATTAAGTTAGAAATTGGGAGAGCCATTAGAAAGGTTTTTATACCCCAAGAGGGTTGTGTTTTTATTGATGCAGATTATTCTCAAATAGAACTCAGATTATTAGCACATTTATCAAACGATGAATCTTTCATAGAAGCATTCAATAAAAATTTAGATATTCATACGATGACAGCTTCTCAAGTGTTTTATGTACCTTTTGAAGAAGTTACAGATTTACAACGAAGAAACGCAAAAGCTGTTAACTTTGGAATTGTTTATGGAATAAGTGCATTTGGTTTGAGTGAAGATTTAAACATATCAAGGAAGGAAGCAGCTGACTATATTGAACAATATTTTGCGAAATATCCAAGTGTAAAAGTTTTATTAGATGAAACTGTTGAAAATGCCAAAAAAACAGGATATGTGAAAACAATGTTTAATAGACTCAGAACGATTCCAGAGCTATCTTCAAGTAATTTTATGCAACGCGCCTTTGGTGAAAGAATTGCAATGAATACACCAATTCAAGGAAGTGCTGCTGATATTATTAAAATTGCTATGATTAACGTCTATAATAGTCTGAAGGAGAAAGGTCTTAAATCAAGACTAATACTTCAAGTTCATGATGAATTGCTTATTGAGAGTCCTACAGATGAAGCCGAGCAAGTAAAAGAACTGCTTATTTTGGAAATGGAAAAAGCAGTAAGTTTAAAAGTCCCTTTAACGGTTGATGCCCATGTTGGTAACAATTGGTATGAAGCAAAATAGAGGTGAAAACATAATGGTAATTGGACTAATTGGAGGGATCGGTACTGGCAAGTCGCAAATTGCAGAACTTCTAAAAAGCAATTATAATGCGTATGTCATAAGGGCAGATGAAATCGGGCACCAAATTATCAATAAGGGTACACAGGCTTATATTCAGATTGTTGAATTATATGGAAAAGGTATATTAGATCAAGATGAGAATATTAATCGAAAAGCGCTTGGAGATATTGTGTTTAAAGATACTACTAAATTAGACATTTTGAATAACATAACACATCCCTTGATTTATGAAGAAATTATTCAAATGATTACGAAAGTTCAGAAAAATAATCAATATGATTTTATCGTTTTTGAGGCAGCTATAATGGTTGAAGCAATGTGGACCAATTTGGCAGATGTTATTTGGTTAATAACCTGTTCAAAAGAGGTAAGAATACAACGGTTGATAAAAAGCAGAGCTATTTCTAAGGAAAAAATAGAAAACATAATTTCTAAACAACAGAGTGAAGAAGCGTTATTAAGCTATGCAGATGCAGTAATTGATAATTCATTAGAACTAGAATTAACTTTTCAACAAGTAAAAAATGAAATAATAAATGCTTTGGAGGCAAAACATGAAAAAAAATAAATTAGTCATAACACTTCTAATATTAATATGTGCAATACTACTATCCTCATGTAATAGAGAAACAGAACTTGACACACCTAATCCAGATACAAACGTACCTAATGATACAGTTAAAAAACCTATTGTGCCAACATTTGGAGAAACACTGCGCGTATCAATTAGAAATCCAATTACTTTGAATCCCTTATTAAACGAAGATCAAAGTGTTGATCAAATTTTGAAACTTGTTTTTGATCCTTTATTTAAGTTTGATTCAGAGTATAAGCCTATTCCTCATCTTGTTGAATCATTTGTTATTAGTTCAGATAATTCGAATATTACTTTAACGTTAAAAGAAAATATTCTTTTTAGTAATCAAGAACCATTAACAGCTTATGATGTAAAATATTCTATTGAAGTATTACAAAGTGCGATAGAAACTGTAGTTTATAAAAGCTGTGTTGATAACATTCAACGTACATCAGTAGTTGATAATCAAACATTGAAAATTTATTTTAAACAGCCTTATGCATTTTCAACCTATTATTTAAATTTTCCAATTGTTTCGATGAAAGATAGTATGAGCGGCTCTTATGATCCATTTAAACCTATTGGAAGTGGTCTTTATGAGATAGAGGAATTTGTTTCCATGCAAAATCTTAAATTAATAGCGTCTCAACAGCACAAAGATGAAGTATATATTGAACGTATCGAAGCAACTATAACCAGAGACGCCTCTGTTGAAACCAATGCCTTTGACCAAAAGCTTGTAGATATGCTTTTTCCTTCAAAGTTTGATTGGTTTGAGCATTCTGATGCAAGCAATCAAAAAACCCTTTCATATACGACAAATTATTTTGAATTTTTAGGATTTAATTTTACAAACCAATGGTTAAATAATGTAGTAGTAAGGCAAGCTATTGCTACAAGTATAAATAGACAAGAAATTGCTGATAAGCAGTTTTTATCTGAGGTAGTCATTAATGATTCTCCAGTCCATCCGGATAGTTGGCTAAGCCCAAAAGAAAATCAAATGGTTTATAAATATGATATAAATAACTCGAAAAAATTATTAAATGAAATAGATATCAAAGACGCAGATAAAGATGGTTACTATGATATACCTACTTTAAGACTTCTTGTAAATGAAGAAAATATTTCAAGGAGTAAGGTCGCAACGATGATACAAGAGTATTTGAAAAATACTGGAATTAAAATAGAAATTATAGCAGTAGATAAAGGTACCTTTAACACAAAATTAGCTGCAGGTGAATATGATCTTGTTCTGACTGGCTGGAAATTATCAGTTGTACCAGATTATACAGATATGTTTCATTCAACCCAGGTTCAAGGTGGTTCTAACTTTATTAATTACAATAATCCAGTTATGGATCAAGCGTTACGTGATGTCTTTGCGTCAGCTGATGATGCAATGCTATATTCAAATTTCCAAAAGTTTAGCAATTTATATGTACAAGAGCTTCCATATGTTTCATTGTACTTTATGAATTCAATCATATTAACAAACAATGATGTTAATGGACAATTAAAGCCAATTAGCGACAATGCTTTTAATGGTATTGAAAATCTATATATATCAAGACAAGAATGAGCAAATATATAATGATTATTATGGTTTTCTTGTAGTCGAAAAAACTACTCAATTGTCTGCATTTGTGGTATGATGTTTAGCAGGGATAAGAATGAGTTTGAGGACTATTAATACTTTATGATAAGCTTCACGGAGATTTATTATGTCACAAGGCAAGGGATTTAATAAAGAAAACTGCATTTTTGGATTAGATATTGGCACAAGAAGTATTATCGGTATTGTTGGATATCCAACAGTAACTGGCTTCAATGTAATAGCTGATTCATTTCTTGAGCACGAAACTCGTGCTATGATTGATGGACAAATTTATGATATTGAAAAAGTGACGGAATCCGTTAAAAAGGTAAAGCTTGAAATAGAAAAAAAATTAGGCTTTCCTCTTAAAAAAGTATGTATTGCTGCAGCAGGCCGTGTTTTGAAAACAACAACAATTCACGTAGAACAGGCAATTGATCAAAATACTACTATAAATGATGATAACGTTTTTGCACTTGAATTATTCGGGATCGAAAAAGCACACCAAGAGGTAAATGTTGACTTAAATGGTTATGAATTAGGCTATCATTGTGTAGGCTACACTGTAACCAATTATTTTTTGAACAATTATCAAATAAGTAAATTACAAGGACATAAAGGCAAAACCATAGGAGCTGATGTTCTCGCCACTTTTTTACCGAAAGAGGTTGTTGAGAGTTTACATCAGGTAGTGCAGCATGCGGGTTTAGAAGTTAGTAATTTAACATTAGAACCGATTGCTGCAATTAATATTGCTATACCTAAGGAATATAGATTGTTAAATATTGCTTTAATTGATATTGGTGCTGGAACTTCTGATATTGCGATTACAAAAGATGGAAGTATTATCGCATATGGAATGATTCCTCTTGCAGGTGATGAGATTACTGAAAAAATAATTCATGAATACTTAGTGGACTTTAAAACGGCTGAGGTTATTAAAATAAAATCCTCAGGAAAATCAAAAAAAGTAACTTATAAGGACATTATGGGCCTTCAGCATGCAGTTAGTTTAGATGAAATAAATAGTAAAATTAGAAAATCAGCTGAAAATTTAGCTGAAAAGATTGGCGATAAAATTAAAGAATTAAATTGTGGTTATTCTACTAGTGCTGTTTTTATTGTTGGTGGTGGTGGGCAATTAAGTGGTTTTACGGATTTATTAGCGAAGCAATTAGATTTGCCTTTGGATCGTGTAGCCCTTAGAGGAAAGACTGTACTAAACAATGTCAACTTTGAATCGGGTCGTAAGAAAACCCCTGATATAGTAACACCTATAGGTATTTGTTTTTCTGGTTTAGATAGCGCCAAAAGAGAATTCATTGAAGTCTATTTAAACGATGAGCCAATTAAGGTATTTGATACGAATAAATTAACTGTTATGGATATTGCAGCTTACAAAGGAATAAATCCAAAGCAGCTTATTGCTAGGCGGGGAAGTAATCTTACCTTTATGTTTAATGGAATTGAAAAGATTATTAAAGGTGAAGTAGGTGAGCCTTCAAACATACTTATAAACCATCAACCTGCAAGTCTAAATGATAGAATTCAAATGAATGATTATATTGTTATAATACCTGCCAAAAAAGGTAAAGATGCACAAATCTCCACCCATCAATTATTTGATAAAATTGATCCTATACATATTCAAATAAATGGAATCAGCAATCAGTATAAACCTAAATTAAAACTTAATGGCACTTTAGTAACGATAAATTATGACATTCATAATAATGACTTGATCGAAACAGTAGATCCTACAATTAAAGAAATTTTTAATCACTATCAAATTGTATATAATGGACAGGATATAAAACTTAACAATAAAAAACAAAACGTTAAAGCCATGGTTAAAGACAATGATATTTTGACTTTTGACCAACTTAATTCAAAATCCCCACAACAAGAGGGAATAAAAGAGCCGAACAAGCTCTTGCAAACAATATGCATCCAAGTTAATGGTCAAGAAGTAATTTTAAATACGAAGAAAGATTACGTTTTTGTTGATATATTTGATCATTTTAAATTTGACTTAAGTCAGCCTAAGGGCATTGTTGTATGTGAAATAAATGGTGAAAAGGTTACATACATGTCACCAATAGAAAATGGAGATATTCTGAAGATCTACTGGAGTAACGATTAATTATTAAATCAGGAGCGTTTACTAATGGAAAGGATACTTCGTTATGAAAAAAAATATTTAACAGTATACACCAGCAATTTATGTATCCTAATTGCATATATTGTTCTTTTTTTTAATGATATAAAAGAAGAGCAAATGTTTGTTTCTGGAATTACCATAATTGTTATTATGTATATCTCAACAATTATTTTGTATAATTTAAAATTTTTTAATAATAAGCATGTTTTTGTTTTTTTAAAGGTTATTAATTTGTTTTCATTGGGACTGATGTTTTTTAGTAATATTATTTTCATTCTAGTTACAGTAATTCTTAACTATATTTTGATTTGTGTCGAACTAATTCTAGTATTTTCTCAAGAGGACTCAAGAAAAAGAAATACGATGTTTTTGTTTACACTTGTTCCAATAATGATGTGTTCGATCGTAATGTGGCTTACAAAAGACCTATACACCATTCATCTTCTTTTTTTAATTCAATTTTCAGTTATTTTATTTGGAATATATAAAATAATTGACTTAAATGGAGATGAAATGCGTGAAAAGATAGCTGATGGTATTAAACTATGGGAATCAAGTCAGCGCTCAAATCAAGAACTCTTATTAACGCAATATGAAGTTAAGGCAGCTTACCAACAAATGGAATATCAAAAAAAGGACATGGAACAAACCAATAAAACTTTAAATAGAATTACATCAGAAATGTATATCCAAAATGAATTATTAAGATATATTGGATCTACGCTTGAGTTGGATCAATTAATGGATTTAGTTACGGACTCAATTATTGGTGCTATTGGCGTTGATACATGTTCTTTAATTATTCATAATATTGAGTTAGATAAATATTATTTTAAAACTAAAACAAATTATAATGTAGATGTAGAAGTTCAATTAAAGAATGCTTTCGTGAATGGTGATCTGTCCAAATATTTCGCCGAAAAAAAGCCCCATATCGATAGTTTTGTAGACAACACTGATTATCCATTTATTCAAGATAGACCGGTTGGTTCCTTAATAATAATTCCATTAATTAGAAACAATAGTATTTACGGATTATTGATTTCTGAACACGCGGTTGCTGGCTTTTTTGAAGAAACGAATTTGCAATTTTTTCAAAGTATCGCCACCCAGATTAATATTGCTGTAAATAATGCCAGCTTATACACTAGAATGGAAGAAATGGCAACAAAAGATGGCCTATCAGGATTATATAACCGACGACATTTTCAAATAATGCTTATTGATTTATTTGATAAAATAAAAGAAGATGGCGCTATGTCAGTTGTTATGTTTGATATTGATAAATTTAAAAATGTTAATGATACGTATGGGCACTTGTTCGGGGATGAAGCCATTAAAATGGTTTCTCGAATTACACAAAGATATGCCCAATCCTATGATGGCTTTGCAGGCAGATATGGTGGTGAAGAATTTGTACTAGTTCTTCCAGATCATGGCCTTCAGGAAACGGTAGAAATAATGAAGGAAATGCATGATGAGCTAAAGAAGGAACCATTATATTATAATAGAGATAGATTGGTATATATAAATGTTAGTATCGGTGTCACCGCATACCCTGATTTTGGTGTGAACGCAGAAGATTTATTAAATAGGGCAGATAATGCGATGTATTATTCAAAAGAACATGGTCGCGGCAAAATAACAGTCGATAGCACTAATCTTAATGAATACAATTAAAAAATTTTAATAATAAGGGTGGCTTTAATATGCACATATGTAGTATAGCGAGTAGTAGTAGTGGTAATTGTATATATATTGGAGATGAAAACACACACCTTCTAATAGATGTTGGTATTAGTGGGAAGAAAATTGCTGAAGGTTTATCCTTACTAGATGTTTCGCCTCAGGATCTAAAGGGTATTTTAATTACCCACGAGCATTCAGATCATATAAAAAGCTTAGGTATTATGGCGAGAAGGTTCTCAATCCCCATTTATGCGACTAAAGATACTTGGAATGAGCTTCTAACCTATAGCAAATTAGGAAAAATCGATCCTTCTTTGCATATAGAAATCACAGCAGATATAAGTTTTCAAATTGATGACATTTGCATTCATCCCTTTAATACATCCCATGATGCGGTTAATCCAGTTTGCTATACTTTTACGAAGAATAATAAGAAAATTAGTATAGCAACGGATTTAGGGTGCTATAATGATTACATAAAAGAAAAACTTGTGCATTCTAATGTCTTATTCATTGAAGCAAATCACGATATAAAAATGTTAGAGGTTGGAAAATATCCGTATTTCTTGAAGCAAAGAATATTAAGCGATTTAGGACATCTCTCTAATGAAATGTCGGGTAAGCTCATATCGGAGTTAATTCATAAGGATTTAAAACATGTTATTCTTGGACATTTAAGCCAAGAAAATAACTATCCAGATATTGCTTTTGAATCAGTTAAACTAGAGCTCTTTGAACGTGAGGCGATTTATGCACCAACTATTTCGGTTTCAGTTGCTAAGCGCAATCAAAATTCAGATCTTATTGTTATATAATATATGAAGTATAAGATACATTTCAAAAAATTATTGGAGGATTATAATGAAAAAAGGAATAATTACCGTAGTAGGAAAAGACACAGTTGGAATAATAGCTAAAGTATGTACATATTTAGCTAATCATCAAATTAATATTTTAGATATAAATCAAACAATTGTTCAAGACTATTTTAACATGATGATGTTGGTAGATCTTGATAAGGCGTCCATACAGTTTGGTGATATTGTAGATGAATTAGAAGTACTTGGTAAAGAAATCGGGGTAGTAGTCTTACTTCAACTTGAGGATATTTTTATTCAGATGCATAGAATCTAACCTAAGATTGTAAATCAGTAACATTAGGCACAAGATAAACTACTTGCATTTTGTTAAACGTGTGTCGGCATAATAAACTTTTAAAATAGCAATATAAGAAAGGGTTAAAAATGATTAAATTATTTGAAGTTAACGAAACAAATAACATGATATTAAAAGAAAATCTAGATGTTAGAACTATTACTATGGGTATTAATTTACTTGATTGTGCTTCATCAGATATCAATAAATTTAACAATAAAATTTATGATAAAATAACAAAGAAAGCCGAAAACCTGGTAAAAATCGGTGAAGACATATCAAAGGAATACGGAATTCCAATCGTCAATAAAAGGATTTCAGTAACGCCAATAGCACTAGCAGGTGCTGCAACGCATGCTAATAATTATGTAAGTACGGCACAAATACTTGATAAAGCTGCAAAAGAAGTTGGCGTAAATTTTATTGGTGGATTTTCTGCATTAGTAAATAAAGGCATGACCCCAAGTGAAGAAAATCTCATTCGATCAATTCCCGAAGCACTTTCAGTGACCGACCATGTTTGTAGTTCCGTAAATGTTGGTTCATCAAAAACAGGCATTAACATGGATGCTGTAAGATTAATTGGAGAAATTATTAAAGAAACTGCTGAACGCACAAAGGATAGAGATTCGATCGGTTGCGCTAAGTTTGTTGTTTTTTGTAATGCACCTGATGACAATCCTTTCATGGCTGGCGCCTTTCATGGTGTGAGCGAATATGATGTAGTAATTAATGTAGGTGTAAGTGGCCCAGGTGTTGTTAAAAAGGCATTAGAGGGTTGTAGAAATGAGAATTTTGAGGTGTTGTGTGAAACAATTAAGAAAACAGCTTTTAAAATTACAAGAGTCGGGCAATTGGTTGCTCAAGAAGCGTCAAAAAGATTAGGTGTTCCCTTTGGAATTATAGATTTATCATTAGCACCAACGCCTGCAATTGGTGATAGTATTGCAGATATACTATGTGAAATGGGCCTTGAATATGTCGGTGCCCCAGGTACTACAGCTGCACTTGCACTTCTTAATGACCAAGTAAAAAAAGGTGGCGTAATGGCTTCATCATATGTTGGCGGCTTAAGCGGAGCTTTCATACCAGTGAGTGAAGATCAGGGAATGATAAATGCAGTATTAGCGGGTGCACTAACTATTGAAAAACTTGAGGCTATGTCATGTGTTTGTTCAGTAGGACTTGATATGATTGCAATCCCTGGAAAAACAAGTACATCTACAATCTCAGGTATAATTGCTGATGAAATGGCTATTGGAATGATTAACCATAAAACGACTGCTGTAAGAATTATCCCAGTTATTGGTAAAGATGTAGGCGATGTTGCACAGTTTGGAGGGCTTCTAGGTCATGCACCAATAATGCAGGTAAACAACTTCGACTGTAGTGCTTTTATTAATAGAACTGGAAGAATACCAGCCCCAATTCATAGTTTTAAAAATTAGGGCATAGAATGAATATGAAAAAATAGAGGTGAAATTAGTGGAGTATACATTAGAATCGTTACAAGAAGATAAGGTTTTTTACTACTTCTCTCAAATTAGCAATATACCAAGAGAGTCGGGCAATGAAAAAGAAATAAGTGATTATTTGAAGGATTTTGCTTTGGAAAGAAATTTAATTGTTGAGCAAGACGAATATTTAAACATTAAGATTAAAAAACCACCAACCGTTGGATATGAAAATGCACCTGTAGTTATCATACAAGGACATATGGATATGGTTTGTGAGAAAAATGAGGGTACCATTCATGATTTTAAGAAAGACCCACTCCGACTTATTGTGAGCGGCGATGACTTATATGCAGATGGTACGACACTTGGTGCAGACAATGGAATTGCAGTAGCTTATGCTTTAGCATTACTTGATGCACAGGATATCCCTCATCCTGGTCTGGAAATTCTTATAACAACAGATGAAGAGGTAGGTTTAACTGGTGCACTAGAAATGGATGTTTCAGATCTAAAAGGACAATATTTTATCAACTTAGATACTGAAGAAGAGGGTGAAATCGTCATAAGCTGTGCAGGTGGTTTAAGGGCATTATTAGAATTACCACTAGTCTTTGATGAATTAGATGACGCGGAGCATAACATCGTACAAATTACAATTAAAGGCTTAAAAGGCGGACACTCTGGCATGGAAATTGACAAAAACAGAGCCAATGCAATTATATTGTTAGGGATTGTGCTTTCTGAACTTCATGAAGTAATTGATTTAAATGTATGTCATTTATGTGGTGGATTGAAGGATAATGTTATTCCAAGAGAAAGTTTTGTCACATTACATGTACAAAAGGATCAAATGGACTTGTTTAATGAAACGATGTCTAAAATTATTAAAACGCTTAAGGACGAATGCAAAAAAAATGATCCTGATGTTGTTTTTATGATTGATTTATTAGAGGAAAAAGAAGAAGAGAAGGGGAGTCCCTCAATTAATAAAGAAACATTGGAAAAAGTTGTTTTTTTACTTAGCGCGCTTCCAAATGGTGTTCAAACAATGAGCGCTGAAATTGATGATTTAGTTGAAAGTTCAATAAATCTTGGAAAATTATATATGGATAAAAATAGCCTGTATTTTGAATTTGCCGCAAGGAGCTCTGTTAAAAGCAAAAAATACCGAATGGTACAACTTCTAAAGCAATTTGCAAAAAATGTTGGTGGAACATGTATAGAAAGTAAGGATTATCCTGAATGGCCAATAAAAAGTAATTCTAAGTTTTTAGAAATCTGTAGTAAAACCTATGAAAACATGTATGGCAATAAGCCACTTATTAAAGGAATTCATGCAGGCCTTGAAGGAGGCGTTTTCTTAGAAAAGCTGCCTCACTTGGAAGCGGTATCTATTGGACCAGATACGTTCGATGTACATTCTCCTGATGAGAGAATATCGATTTCTTCTGTTCAAAGAACGTGGCAATATCTTCTAGCAATATTAAAAAATCTAGTTTAAATTAATAAAGCTTGCGATATTTTACGTAATCGTATCGAATAGGAAGATTTTGTGTCATTAACGCTAAAAGGAAATAAAATTGCCAATGTGCAAATTTTATTTCCTTTTTATTTTTATTTACTAGGAAACCTTTCATGAAATATATTCACCAACTAGAATGAAAATGAAACATGAAAGTTTCGACGTCACATATCAAGCTTATTTTCGTAGTAAAGTTCTGCATAAGCAACTGGAAAAGCGGCAGATGTGTAACGAGGATTTTAACTCGGCGCAGCCGATTTTCTTGGATTATGATAATCTATTTCGATAATCTTCAAAGTTAAATTCTCGAATAACTTGTACACCATCAGCATCTGATATTGCAATAGAGGGTAGATTAACACCGTTAAACATATTGTTTTTAACCATTGTATAATGTGCCATATCACAAAAAATTAATTTATCACCTATTTTCAATGGTTCTTCAAAAGAGTAATCTCCAATGATGTCCCCAGCCAAACAAGTCATGCCACCAAGTCTATAAGTATATTGATGTTCACCAGGTTTTTTTGCTCCGATAATTTCAGGTCTATACGGCATTTCAATTACATCGGGCATATGACAAGCAGCCGAGGTATCTAAAATTGCAAGATTCATGTTATTTGTTATAATATCAAGGACACTTGCAACTAAAAACCCAGTATTTAAGGCAATTGCTTCTCCAGGCTCTAAGTAAACTTGAACATTATATTTACTTTTAATATGTTTAATTGTATTGATCAACGTATCTAGTTCATAATCACTGCGAGTAATATGATGCCCCCCACCAAAATTGATCCATTTCATCTGATGGAAATACTTCCCGAATTTCTCTTCAACAACCTCTATTGTACGAGCTAAAGTATCAGAATTTTGTTCACACATTGTATGAAAGTGAATGCCATGAATACCCTCTAATTCATCTTCTTTAAATTGAGCAAGCGTTACACCAAGTCTAGAATTTTCATAACAAGGATCGTAAATTGCAGTTTTTATTTCAGAATACTCAGGGTTAATCCTGATTCCACATTCAATATTTTTGTTACTATTGTTTTTAATCTTATCCTTAAACTTTTGATATTGAGGGAAGGAATTAAAAACAATGTGATCACAGTAGGTCATTATCTCATCAAATTCTTTTTCTTGGTATGCAGGTGAATAAATATGAACTTCTTTACCCATTTCTTCATAGCCTAATCTTGCTTCAAACAAAGAGCTTGAAGTTATACCTGCTAATACTTGACCAATTTGAGGAAACAAAGAAAACATTGAAAAGCCTTTTAAAGCTAACAAAATTTTGCAATCTGTTTCTTTTTGAACTTGGTCAAGAACCTTAAGATTGCTTTTTATCAAGTCTCTATCAACAACATAACAAGGTGTTGGTACACTGTTATAATTTTTAATCATCTAATCGACTCCTTAATCTAATAAAGTAGGAGAAAAATCTTCTACCCAAGGAAGACCATGTTGATTCAAAGCTTCCATATATGGATCTGGGTCAAATTCTTCTACATTATATACCCCTGGTTTTTTCCAAATACCTTTTATAATCAGCATAGCACCAATCATTGCAGGCACGCCAGTTGTGTAAGAAATTGCTTGTGATCCAACTTCTGCATAAGCTTCTTCGTGGTCACAAACATTATATACATAATAGGTTTTTGGTTGACCATCTTTCGTACCCTGGAAAACACACCCAATATTTGTTTTTCCTTTCGTACGTGGTCCTAATGATGCAGGATCGGGAAGTACAGCTTTTAAGAAATGAATTGGCTGTACTTGTTTTCCTTCAAATAATATTGGTTCAATTGAAGTCATACCAACGTTTTCAAGCACCCTTAAATAGTTTAAATAGTTATCAGAAAAGGTCATCCAAAACCTGATTTTTTTTATTCCCTTTATATGAACCGCAAGAGATTCTAATTCTTCATGGTATAGTAAATAAATGTTTTTAGGACCAATTTGAGGAAAATTGTATTCTTCTTTAATTGAAAGTGGGGCGGTTTCAACCCATGTCCCATTGTGAAAATATCTACCGTTTGCTGTGATTTCACGGATATTGATTTCTGGATTAAAATTTGTAGCAAATGGATAACCATGATCACCAGCATTTGCATCTAGGATGTCAATAGTATGAATTTCATCAAAATAATGTTTTTGTGCATATGCACTAAACACACCAGTAACGCCAGGATCAAAACCACTTCCGAGTAACGCCGTAAGTCCTGCTTTTTCAAATTTTTCTTTGTATGCCCATTGCCATTTATATTCAAACTTTGGCGTATCAAGGGGTTCATAATTTGCGGTGTCAACATAGTGTACTCCTGTTGCTAGACACGCATCCATAATAGTTAAATCTTGGTAAGGTAGGGCAACATTAATAACAACATCAGGTTTGAAATCATTTATCAAGACAATAAGTTCCTCTGTGTTGTCTGCATCCACTTGAGCAGTTTGTATTTTTGTCTTGCCACCTTCAAGTTTTTCTTTCATAGCATCACATTTTGATTTTGTTCTGCTAGCAATACAAATTTCTTCAAAAACATCTGGGTTTTGACAGCATTTGTGTACCACGACATTCGATACACCACCTGCACCAATTATAAGAGCTTTTCCCAATTTTTCGACCTCCTTATATTTAAAAAAATGCTTTTTCATTATATAACTAATTTCTTTGGATATCAATATATATATTATTAGCTTTCGTAATACGTATAGCCACGCAAACCGTTGTCATAGGAAGACATGATGTCACGTCTTTCTCTAGCACTTATTAAGCCTTGACGTATAGCTTCTTCAGCAGTTTCTCGGAAACTTGTACGCATATCCTTAGGATCAAATTCAACGTAAGTAAGGACGTCTGCAACACTATCTCCATGAATTTCCTTTACTAAATCAAAGTTGCCGTCTGGGTTAATTTTAACGCTAACAACATTAGTATCCCCAAAAAGATTATGAAGATCACCTAATGTTTCTTGATATGCACCAACTAAAAATACACCTAAATAATAATTTTCATTATTTTTTAATTCATGTAAAGGCAAAGTGTTTCGTACATCGTGAAGATCAATAAAGTGATCGATTTTACCATCACAATCACAAGTGATATCAGCTATAATTGCATCTCGTTTAGGTAGTTCAAGTAAACGATGTACTGGCATAATAGGAAATAACTGATCGATTGCCCAACTATCTGGAATAGATTGAAATAAAGAGAAATTGCAATAATAAATATCAGCTATTGCGCATTCAATATCTTCCAGTTCTACGGGTGGGAATTTTAACTTGTGTTTTTCTTTTGCAATTCGATTAATAATGTTCCAGAAAATCTTTTCTGAAAACGAACGTTGTCTTAAGTTAATTCTGCCATGTTTAAACATATCTCTAATTTCGTCTCTATAATAAAGTGCATCGTTATAACATTCTTGTATATTTTTGAGCGTAAGCGCTTGGTTAACATCATATAAGTTTCTAATTTGTTCAGGCGTATCTTCTCTAAGCTCTGCTGGAATTTTATATTCTTCAAATTTTGCAACATCTAATACATTAAATAATAAAATTGAATAATAGGCAACGAGCGCTCGACCTGATTCAGTGACAATGATAGGGTGGGGGATATCACTAGTATCCATTATGGACATTACTGCTTCTACAATATCCATACAATATTCTTCAACAGAATAATTCCTACTGTTTGTATAGTTGGTATTAGAACCATCATAGTCAATTGCCAAGCCACCACCTAGATCAAGATACCCCATAGGTGCACCTTCTTTGACCAATTCAGCATATACACGCGCAGACTCAAGAACAGCTGAACGGATATCACGAATATTAGGTATTTGAGATCCAAGATGATAATGAAGTAATTTAAGGCAATCTAACATTTTCTTTTCTTTTAATGTATCAACTATTTCAATAACTTGAGACATGTTTAAGCCGAATATGCTTCTGTCTCCGCCAGATTCAGTCCAGTGTCCTCCTGCTTTTGCAGAAAGCTTAATTCTAACACCAATATTTGGTTTAATATCTAAAGCTTCAGATCGTTCTAAGATAAGGTCTAATTCTCCAGGAATTTCTATAACAAAAAAGCACTTGAAGCCCATTTTTACAGCATATAAACCTAGATCAATAAATTCCTCATCTTTATAGCCATTGCAAATAAGGCAAGCTTCTTTATCTTTCATTAAAGAAAGTGCAGCAACTAATTCAGCCTTACTTCCTACTTCGAGACCGTGATGATATCTTTGACCAAATTTTGTTACTTCCTCAATAACTTGTTGTTGTTGATTAACCTTAATCGGGTATACACCACGATATTGGCCTTTATAGTTAAGTTTTGTAATAGCTTCATTAAAGGAGTTATTAAGATATGAGATCTGGGAGTCAAGTAAGTTCTCAAAGCGAAGTAATACAGGCATATCAAGTCCCCGTTCTCGCACACCAGAGATAATATCCATAATGCTTACTGCAGCTGAGGCATTGCCCTTGTATGGATTAACAAGCACCTCGCCCTTATCGGATATAGAAAAGTAATCTGCACCCCAGTTTTTAATACCATAAAGTTCTTCTGACTTTTCTTTTGTCCATCTGCCTAAAAGTTCTATTCTATTCATTTTATCAGTCCTTTCTTAGATAAATAATTCATTTGTTAATTAGATCAAACAGCTTAAATAGCTGTTGTCCAACAAACGTATAATTATTCGCATTAGTCTATTCATTTCATTGATTCCTACGATAATTATAGTCAATATATGTGTTTATTAATTAAACGAGCGCATAATTTAATCTACAAAACAAAACATAACATATTAGAAGTGTAGTTGTCAATAAAATGCATTTTTAAAGCTTAGCCAATTTATTGCATGCTTTAAGTAATATTATTATCGCATAAAAACCCTTTCTTTGATACAAACTAGTTATAAAAGTTTTTAAAATAGGTGATTATTATGAATGAAGGACTTGTCGTAGCAGTAAGAGGTATTATTGGCTTTTTCACATTATTAATATTTACAAGACTATTAGGTAAGCAACAAGTTAGCCAGCTAACTCTATTTGAATATGTTCTCGGCATTACTATTGGTTCTACAGCGTCTTCTTTAACTACTGACCTTACAAGTTCTGCTTGGTCACATTGGATCGGTCTTTTTGTTTGGTCACTATTAGTGTTTTTATTTCAAGTCATTGCAGTAAGATTTCCGAGGTTAACCGTATACTTAAATGGTCAACCCGAACTTCTAATTATCAATGGAAAGCTAATGGACAAAAAAATGAAGTCACTAAGATATACTTTATCTGATTTATTGGAACAGTTAAGAGCAAATAATATTTTTGATATTACACAAGTAGAGTTTGCAGTTCTTGAAACCAATGGTCAACTAACCGTTTTAAAAAAATCTCAATACGATTTCGTAACTGCTCAAGATCTAGGAATTGACACTTCTTATGTTGGTGTATCAACAGAACTTATTATATATGGCATAATTATTGAAGAAAATTTAAAGAAAGTTGGCTTAAACAAAAAATGGTTGATTGATGAACTGTTAAAAAGGAACATCGGCAATCCAAGAGAAGTTCATCTAGCAACACTTAGCACGGGTGGAGACTTATTTATTGATTTATATGAGGATTATCATCATAAATAAAAAGAGTAGGAAAGTAGAACTTTCCTACGAAAATAAACTTGATATGTGACGTCGAAACTTTCATGTTTCATTTTCATTCTAGTTGGTGAATATATTTCATGAAA
>PGZO01000064.1 GCA_002841375.1 Firmicutes bacterium HGW-Firmicutes-7
TCAATATTTTCCCCATTTTTCTCTCCTCTTTCATAAAAATAAAAAAACCTCGAATACAAAGTCAAGAACTGTTCGTCTAATATTTAACAAACAAATCTTAGCTCTACCGAGGCCTATTCTCTCAACTAAATAAAATACTATAAATTCATAAAAATGTTATTTCTTTTTCTCGCCCTCGAAATTCCTCTATATATATTACACGATTATACATTATATCTATTTATTTTACAAGCTAACATTTACGTAAGATTTTGAAATTACTTAGGTATATTTTATTATCTCAAGATTTACAAAACCTCCGCCTTCGTTAGGTTAAATTTCATAACAGATAACAGTGATTTAATGGCCCATTACCGGCTCCTAAGTTAAGTTGTGCTTTTAATGCTCCTGTTATATATTCCTTTGCATGTTCTATACTTTTTTCCATGTCATAGCCGTAAGCCAGATTACATGCTATGGAAGACGAGAGTGTGCACCCTGTTCCATGTGTATTGGGATTGACTATTTTTTCTTCTTTAAACCAGATCGTTTCTCCATTTCTATAGAGTAAATCATCTGCTGCATGATGAAGATGTCCTCCTTTAATCAATATCCATCCTTTAATTTTTTTGGAGATCTTCTCAGCTGCCAAGATCATATCGAATGTATTTGATATCTTTAAACCAGATAAACATTCTGCTTCATCAATATTTGGTGTTATTATATCCCCTAATGGCAGTAGCTCTGATATTAATACAGTCATTGCATTGTCGTCCATTAAACCATGACCGCTCGTAGAAAACATAACAGGATCAATCACAATATTCTTAGCATCATATTGAATAAGTTTTCTAGCAATTAATTTGATAAGGTCAATTGAAGCTACCATGCCAATTTTTATTGCATCTGGATAAATATCATTAAAAATACAATCTAGTTGCTTTTCAACGAATTCTGGGGTAACTTCCATAATACCATATACCCCTGTAGTATTTTGAGCTGTTAGCGCGGTAATAGCACTCATTGCATACATTTTATGAGCTGTAATTGTTTTAATATCTGCTTGAATGCCTGCTCCACCACTGCAATCAGAACCAGCAATTGTTAGAATTTTTTTCATTTTTATTTTTCTCCTAAGTAATTGTATATTATGAGTCCTTTCTTACGCACACCAATTCATCAGATAGCCTGCTCAAAGTCTTAGTGGCTTCAGTTATATGTGATTGGGCAAGGATGGCTGAAATAACTGCCACACCGTCTACGCCACTGCCTTTTAACTGATTAATATTTTCCTTATTAATTCCTCCAATTGCTACAACGGGTATCGTAACACTCCTACATATATCTGATAATGTTTTAATTGTCACATTTTTAGCATCAAGCTTCGTTGACGTTGAAAACAATGCACCAACGCCTATGTAATCTGCTCCATTTTCTTGAGCCAATAATGCTTGCTCTACCGTTTGAACTGAAACACCTAAAATCTTACTTGGGCCGATTATTTCTCTCACAACTTTTGCATCCGTGTCAGTCTGACCAACATGTACACCATCTGCATCTGCTGCTATTGCAACGTTTAAATTGTCGTTTATCACAAATGGTATGTCGTACTGCTTCGTAATCTTTCTTAAGTACTTCGCCTCATCAATAAACCTACTAGCAGAAATGTCCTTCTCCCTAAGTTGTACAAATGTTACACCTGCCTGAATGGCTTCTTCTACTTGAAGCATGAGATCATTCTCACTTAACCAAGTGCGATCGGTGACTAAATATAGCTTCATGCATTTTTTATCTAACTTCAATTTGCGCACCTCCCCTAAGAATTGAATCATTCATTTTACTCATGAAATCGATGATTAGCGTTCTATATGTAGCTGTTCCTCTATTTTCTAAGACGTCATATGCCAACTCACCACACAATCCCATCGCACTCACAGCCGCTGCCGTAGCCTCAAATATTTGTTCATAGTTCGCACCGCAATAAGCCCCAATGACTGTTGAGAGCATACAACCACTACCCGTAATCTTAGACATTAATGGGTGTCCATTTCTAATTACAAATGCTCTCTCTGCACTAGAAACAATATCTATAGAGCCTGTTATCGCGATAATAGACCCCGTTTTTTTACTCAGCGACTTCGCAAATACTATAATCTCATCTAAATTATCCTCCTCAATCATATCCTTTATATCTGCATCCACACCTCTAGTTGTACCACTTCCTTTGTAGACAGTTTTTATCTCTGAGTAGTTTCCTCTAATAACCGTAAACTTTACTTCTTTAAGTAATTTAAAAACCGTCTCAGTTCTAAATTTAGATGCACCTGCTCCAACCGGATCAAGAATTACCGGATGACCTAGTTCATTTGCTTTCTTCCCAGCTTTAATCATTGATAAGATTGTTCGATCATTTAATGTGCCAATGTTTATTACTAAGCCCTGACATATTGATGTAATTTCTTCAACCTCATTAATATCATCTGCCATAATAGGTGCCCCACCACAAGCAAGAATGATATTGGCACAATCGTTAACCGTTACATAATTTGTGATTGTGTGAACCATCGGTGTGTTTTCCCTTGTATTACTAACAATTTTTTCAAACATTTCCTTACCTCCATTTATATTAAGAACTATCTAGGCGTTTGCGAAACGCCACAACCCGCATAAATACGGGATTTTTTCTTCACAAAAACATATAACTCCTCGCCTGATTATGGTAAAATTGAATTATCAC
>PGZO01000065.1 GCA_002841375.1 Firmicutes bacterium HGW-Firmicutes-7
TTGGTCATATCTTATCTTAACATATATATCGGTTTTTATGGTAAAACCCTTTAGCCATTACCACCTTCAAAGAAGGTGGTTTTTTAAGGTAAAATAAAGGACTGCCCCTGCCATATTCTAATCATTTGAGAAGACGTTGGGAACCTGAATTTATCAGACCCATTATGAAAAGTTAAAAAAGTTCCCGAATTGTTGAGTTAGCATAACAGTTTCCTTCACATTAATTATAAAATTTGTTTTCCCATCCTACTTTATCTTTTTTAGGAACTGAAACAACTAAAATTTTTTTAGGTCTTGTTATAGCAACATAAATATTTCGTAATTCCTCACAATTATTTATATTTTCAGAAAGCAATTTTACATATTTTCCGCCAGAAGTTTTTTCTTTTAGGACAAGCAAAACAGCTTCAAATGTTTCTCCTTTTACTGAATGAATAGTTCCTAATATATATTCTTCTTTTTTTACTTGTTTGCTTTCGGTTTTAAATAATGCATCGAAAGACAGATTGCTATACATTTTTTTATATACACCTGTCTTGATTTCAATTTCTAATGGATTTAATAACTCTATATCTTTTAGTGATGTATTTGCTTTTTTAATCCACTCTCCTAACTTGCAATTAGTTTCTGGAATATTATGCATAATGTTGCCAATATCTTTTCTCCATTTCTTAAATCCATATCTATCTATAAATGTTTTTTTGTCATTTTCGCTAGCAGTGTAATAGTTTTTCATTTTTTTAAAGACTGCTTTTTCTAAACAATTAAACCCCTTATAATAGTTTCCATTGGTAAATAAATATTTACTTTGTGCAATTTCTTTAGTAAATGTATTTTTCCATGGACTTTGTGTAACATTAGACGTTAACCCAGATATTTTCTTAAGTAAATCTTCACTTCTAGCAAGAATAGCAATATTTTTATTATCTAATTTAATTCCTCTCTCACGACATAAACTAATAAAGTTCTCTATTATTTCTTCGTAACAATCTTCATTGTAGCCCCAAATTTCCGGTACGAAATCAAAATCTTTAACTTCATTATTTATTGCTCTTATCTTATAATCTAAAGAAGAGAGATTTTGTATAAAATCACATATTTTCTGTGAACTCCGTAAACTTTCATTAAGCTGAATAGTGTGATAATGCTCAGATTTTTCTACAAATAATTGAGGTTTAGCTGTTCTCCATTCATATATAGCTTGATCCGGATCACCAATAAACATTGCTTCCTTTAATCCGTTATCAATCAATAAATCTATAATTTTCATTTGCACTTCAGAAGTATCTTGAGCTTCGTCCAACATCAACACTGGAAATCTATATACAAGCGCTTTAGCAATTGCATTATATTTTTCTAAAATTCTCATTGCAAAATAATTAGCATCTAATTGTGTTGCGTACCCATTCCTGTATAATTGTTCTTTTACACATTTACAATATTGATGATCGCATTCACAATTCGGGAAATGAGGTCTTGTAGAAAAATCTTGTAATTCATGATTTATATTATATGAAAAATTATTTATCTTACATGAGCTAAAATTGCATTCCCTCTCCTTGAAATAATAAGGTGCATTTTTATCTTTAACAGGATCCCAATCATTATAAGGAGGGCCAGTAAATTCTGGCCTATCTTCACAATTCATAATTATATGTCCAAAAGGAAGAAACAAATATCTATTTATAAAACTGTCTATTGACCCTAAAAAATGAGGATATATATTAGATGCTTTTTCTTCAATTCTAAATTCTGTAAATAGAAATTTATCAATTTCTTTCCAGGCAACATTTGTAAATGAAAGTACTGCAATTCCTCGATTTGTATATTTCCAAGATTTAAGTAACTTTGCAAAACGTGCGGCAACTACAATCGTCTTACCACTTCCAGCGCAAGCTTTTATAACAAAAATTCCATCTTGATTCTTGATATCTTTCTGTTTCTCCGTCAGTTCAATCAATTTTTGTTACCCACTTAATTGCTTCTTGTATATATTCTGGAACTTTAAAGGAACGTCTCAATTCATCATCCTCTTTCAACTTAACTGATAATGCCTGAGAAAATTCTCCTTTATCTTTATTTTGCTTTAATTTCTCAATAAAGCAAATCGCTTTTTCATGAATATTTTCACCTATAATTTCTGTTTGGATATGATTAAGATCTTTTTTATAAATATCAATTAGTGTGTCTCCGTTTTTCAAAAATAATTCATATTCAAAAGTTATTTGCGCTAATTTTACTAATAAATTATCAGATTCCAAGTTTATTGCTTTTTCTGCTCTTGAACATATATTCCCTTGCTCGCCCGCCCTGTCATCATCAGTAATTAAAGCACATCGAATATTTAAATTCTTTGACACATCTTGATTGTTAAATAATTTTGCAAAAGGCTCAAAAGCGACTCCACCTATATTTATTACTTCAATCCCACTCTTATCTAGATTGTATTTATCTGTAGTTAAATCCATGATAGAAGCAAAAACAGGAAGTAACAAAGCCTCACTTATTCCCTCTACTAAAATAACACCTCTAGCAAAAAATAATTGAGATTTTTGGAAATGGTAAACTAAAATGCACCTAGGGTGGAAAATAAAAATGCACCTTTAAAAGGAAACAGTTCTTTACTATAGTATGAATAAGAATCAATACTA
>PGZO01000066.1 GCA_002841375.1 Firmicutes bacterium HGW-Firmicutes-7
CCTACCCCAATTATTGCCTTAGCCACTTCTCCTGGGGCTAAAAAACCGGGTGTTACATTTCTTACTTCTTGAATTTCTTTTGCTTCCATTTTTTTACTTCGCTCCTTTTTTAATTTTATTTTTTATTTTAAGATGTTTTCTGTACCTTAACAGCACATACTTTATATTCCGGAATCTTAGACACCGGATCAAGGGCAGCATTGGTAAGTAAATTGGCAGCTGCTTCGTGGAAGTGAAAACTCATGAACACTACTCCTTTTCCTGATTTTTCAGTAACCTGTGCTTTGGCTTTAATCTTTCCTCGACGTGAAGCTACTTCAACAAATTCTCCATCTTTAACTTTTAGTTCTTCTGCATCTTGAGGGCTAATTTCTACTAATGCCTCAGGATAAACTTCGTTTAATCCCTTAGACCTTCTAGTTATAGTACCGGTATGGAAATGATATAATACTCTTCCGGTAGTAAGGATAAAGGGATACTCTTCATCCGGTAGTTCAGCTGCCTCTTTAAATTCTACCGCAGAGAATTTTCCTTTTCCTCGAGTAAATTTATCTTTATGCAGATATTTAGTTCCCGGATGATTGGCATCAAGGCAAGGCCATTGTAATCCGCCATTATCTAATCGATTGTAATACATTCCACCATAAATAGGGGTAAGAGAGGCGATCTCTTCCATTATTTCTGCAGGAATGCTATAACTCATATCATAACCCATCTTTTGAGCTAATTCACAGATAATTTGCCACTCTGGTTTAGACTCACCTACAGGCTCAACAGCCTTCCTAATTCTCTGAACCCTCCTTTCAGTATTAGTTATAGTCCCATCTTTTTCAGCTGCGGTAACCCCTGGTAAAATTACATCTGCCAATTCAGCTGTTTCAGTCATAAAGACATCTGAGACTACTAAAAATTCTACTCTCTTTAGTGCTTCTCGAGTATGATTTAAATCAGGGTCAGACATAGCGGGATTTTCTGCCATAATAAATACACCTTTAATCTTTCCTTCATAAGCAGCGTTTAAAATCTCCACCACAGTTAATCCGACTTTATCGGATAGCTCTGCTCCCCAGGCTTTAGAAAATTTTTCTTTAACTTGAGGATTAATAACTTTTTGGTAACCGGAATACACATTGGGCAAAGCTCCTAAATCACAGGCTCCCTGTACATTACTCTGTCCACGTAGAGGATTGACTCCGGCACTTTCTTTGCCTACATTACCGGTAAGCATAGAGATATTGGCAGTAGATAAAACATTGTCTGTGCCGGTGGTGTGCTGGGTAATTCCCATCGAGTAAATCAGAGAAGCAGCAGGTGCGTTAGCATAGATCCTGGCAGCTTTTCTGATATCCTCTGCGGGTACTCCGGTAATCTTTTCTACAATTTCCGGGGTATATTCAAGTACAGTCTTTTTTAATTCTTCGTAGCCTTCCGTTCTTTGAGCAATAAATTCTTTATCTTCTAATCCTTCATTTATAATCACGTTCATTAACCCATTAAATAGTGCCACGTCGGTACCCGGACGTTGCCTTAACCATAAAGTTGCATATTTAACTAATTCTATCTCTCGGGGATCGGCCACAATTAATTTTGCTCCATTTTTGGTAACCGCTTTTTTGATTTCTAGGGCAATTATAGGATGATTCTCAGTAGTATTTGAACCGGTAAGATAAATTACCGAAGCATTAGCAATTTCCTCTATAGAATTAGTCATCGCCCCACTACCGAAGGCTTGAGCTAATCCAGCAACAGTCGCTGAATGACATAAACGAGCACAATGGTCAACATTATTAGTCCCCAACACTGCGCGACCAAATTTCATTAAAAGATAATTTTCTTCATTGGTACATTTGGCAGAGGAAAGAACTGCTAAACTGTCACTACCATTCTCCTTTTTAATTTGGCTAAATTTGTCACTAATTAACTGCAAGGCTTCTTCCCAGCTAGCTTTCTCAAATTTGCCGTTTTTCTTAATTAGGGGTGTCGTCAATCGATCATCTCGATGAATATAATCGTAACCGAAACGTCCTTTAACACAGAGATTAATTCCGTTAACTACGCTTTCGGGATTAGAAGTAACCTTAACTACTTTTCCTTCTTTGATATTAAAATCAAAACTACAACCACATCCGCAATAATTGCAAGTAGTCATAACTTTGGTAAATTCCCAGGTCCTTCCTTTCCCCTGGGCAGCTTTATCAATTAAAGCACCTACCGGACAAACTGCCACACACTGACCGCAAGAGACACATTCGGAATATTTTAAATCATTATCCCCGCCCGCTATAATCTTTGTTTGTGCACTTCTGTATCCAAAATCAATGGCATGAGTCTGTTGAATCTCATTGCATATTTCTACACATCTTCCACATAAAATACACTTGTTCAAATCCCTTACTATAAAAGGATTGCTTTCATCTAAAGGAATCTGTTTTTTACTTCGTTCAAATCTTGATTCCTTTACTCCTAATTCATAGGCTAAATCTTCTAAATCACAGGAACCGTTTTGCTCACAGGTCATACAATCTAAAGGATGACTGGCTATCAATAGCTCTAATACTATTCTACGGGCTTTAAGAACTCTTTCGCT
>PGZO01000042.1 GCA_002841375.1 Firmicutes bacterium HGW-Firmicutes-7
ATTGTATCCACTGTATAGGCTTCTCCGCTCGTATAGCCTGTTGCAATGGCTGTTCCACCTATATCGGCTATTCCTGTTGCTGCTGCATTTAGATCTAATCCGAGTGTTCCCACTCCAGATATGCTGTTGACCGTTACATCCATGGTCATTCCACTTGCTGCTGATACTGATGCGATGTTGCCTGAAACCGTTCCTGTTGTTGTCAATGTAAAGTCGGTGGTATCCACTCCACTTACTGCTTCGCTAAATGTCACTCTGTAGATAACACTTGTTGCATTCGTGCTTGCCCCTACTGGTGTCTGACGATTGATACTGCTTACTGTCGGTGCTGTATTATCCCATAGGGCTATAGTCACTCCCGTACCATCTGTTGCTAGTGCATTTCCTGCAAGGTCTTGGATTGTTCCATTCACTCCTGCCGTATAGGTCACAGTGAGTCCTTGTGCTGCCGATACACCTAAATCTGCTACGGTCAATACTACATGACTGCTATCCAATCCTTGGGCTGTGGCGCTAACTCCATAGGTCGTTCCAGGATTGCCTGTTTCAAATACAGTGAAGCCACCACTGTTTGCCTTTATCAGGTTCTGTGACGCTTCACTTAAGGTGACTGTAATTTGCGTGTTGCTGTCTCGTGCAGCACTTAGCAGGGTTGGCGTTGTAGTATCAGGAAGAACAGGATCACCAATAGTAATCAACTTTGTAAATACAATCCCTCCGGTATCCAATCTGTTGTCATACTCCGTAGTCCCATTGTAATTTCGTCCGGTAATTGTAACTTTATCTACATTTTGAAATATCGAAGGTGTTAAAACCGTTGAATCCAGCGTCGATGCCAATGCCGTGTCTGTTACGGTGTTAACATTATAATCAACCGTTCCGGTAGAAACTCCTCCTTTAAACCCCTCAATAACCAAAATCACATTATTCCCAAACATCAACTGGATTTCCTTGAAATCAAAATAACTTCCATCTGTTTTTCTTATCACCATTTTTCCAGTTTCGTTAGGTTCACTCCAATAACTCAAAGACTTATTTAACTCACTAGAGTGAAAAATCCCTATTCCGCTTCCTCCCGTCATAAAATCCAAGCTATAAGTATTTACATGTCCAGCCTTTTCTCCTGTTGAGTATTCTGTGAAGTATATTTCTATACCAGGATTCGCATATGCACTCCCCGCTTCATCACTTATCAATTCTGGACCATATCCTGCCCCCTCAGCTATAGTTACTGAAGAATCGTTTTGAACCGATAAAGTAATATCACCTGCTGCCTGCACCCAATTTACATTAAGATACAGGTTACCAAAAATTACGAACAAAACTAACAGCAATAAAGTTGCTTTCTTGAATACCTTTTCTTTCATTTGTAGTCTCCTTGTGTAATTTTTTTTAAAGTCTTTCTGAAGAAGCATGCTACGAAAATCCAACACATAATATAACGAGGTGACAGGTTCCTTTCCCACCAGTCAGAAATATTCTTTTTCCCAACCACTTACTATTAGTAATCTTCGATACACATTGTTCTGCTTGCACCAACTTTGTATACGCTAACTACCATCTAGTCATATTTCTTTGATATTCATCTCTTTTTAAGGATACTCTTTCAGCACACTGTAGCTCAATTGGTGGTAGTTTGTCATCAATCTCTACTCCTGTGTATTTGTCCTATTTAAAAGATCCATCATCAATTTCTACATTTTTATACTTTATTCGACTGTTATTTAATTTGATTATAGCAGAAACACCTTAAAAAGAGAATACCTCCTTATCTTCTTAACTAAGGTAGCATTCTCTTTTTCTGTTTCCACACTCTTTAAATTTAAGTATTGTGTACCTACTCAACCCCAGAAAGATAATCAAATCCCCCTCGTAACAATACCGAGAGGCATTGAAACAATAAAGAGGGACTGATTACAAAACTAACTGAAAGTTAGTGCAACAGCCCCTTCTAGATAAATATAATTATTTTCTCTGTTCCTTTACTTATTTTAAAGATAACCAATTGTTTACAATATCTTCATTCGCATTCATCCACTCTCTAGCACTATCTATAGGATCTCCCTCACCATCTTCGATGGCACCCATCAAATCTGAAAGAATTGCGTCTGTGAAAACAAAATTGGTAAAGAATTCAGCAACTTCAGGCATATCTTCTGCAAAACCTTTTCTGCTATATGTATGAATGCTTTCAGCTTCTCCATAAATTCCCTTAGGATCCTCTAATACCTTTAAGTCCCAACGAGAAAACATCCAGTGAGGGGTCCAACCAGTTACAGCAATTGCTTCGTTATTATCAATTGCCTTTTTCAGAGCAGCTGTCATTGCAGGTCCACTTCCATTTACTAGTTCATAATCCAAATCATATTCAGTGATTGCTTTTTCAGTAGTAGTCATAATGCCAGCACCAGAATCAATACCGATGATTTTTCCATTAAACATTTCTATATTAGCATTCAATTCTTCAATAGAGTCGATCTCAAGGTAAGATGGAACAATAAGACCAATTCGTGCATTTTCATAGGTTACTCCCAAATCATCAAGGTCATCTCCATATTCTATCATGTAATCTCCATGGGTAACTGGCAACCATGTGTCTAGGAATACATCTGTGTTACCACTTGCTAAAGATGTAAATATTGGTGCTACATCTGCTAAGGTCATCTCTACCTCATAACCCATTTTATCCTCTAAGATTACAGCAGCAAGATTAGTCATTGCGATACCTTCTGCCCAATTCACATATCCAATATTTACGGTACCTTTTTCTTCCTCATCCTTTTTAGTCGAACAGCCAACCATAACGCTTGTAAGCATGACTATTCCAATTACTAGTGATATAAATCTTTTCATAATATTGTTTCCTCTCTTAAGCTAATTTTTAGTTTACAGTTACGCTACTTTCCTTTTACTTTTAGGCTTTCCAATACTTTGTGTGATTCGATCTAGGATCATGGCCAATATAACAACAGCTAATCCTCCCTCAAAACCAACACCAATCTTCATTTGCGTGATACCTTTTAAAACGATATCTCCTAATCCTCCAGAACCTATCATGGAAGAAATTACTACCATGGAAAGGGAGAGCATGATTGTCTGATTCAAACCTGCTAATATTGTAGGTTTTGCTAATGGAATTTGCACTTTGAACAACATTTGTTTTGGTGTGCAACCAAAGGCTCGCGAAGCTTCAATTACATCTCTAGGTACTTGACGAATTCCAAGACTAGTTAATCTCACAATTGGTGGCATTGCAAATATTACTGTTGCTACAGCGCCTGGAACAGGTCCCAGATCAAAAAAGTATACCGCCGGTATTAAATATACAAACGCAGGCATAGTCTGCATAAAATCTAGTATTGGTCTCATACCCTTATTTAATCTATTACTTCTCGACATCCAAATGCCAAGTGGGATGCCAATTACGAGTGCAATAACAGTTGCTGTTGTTACGAGTGCAAATGTTTTCATTGTTAGTTCCCATAATTCTATTGATTTAATTACCAATGCTCCAACTAACGTGAAAAGTGCTGTTTTTTTCCCAGCTGTCCACCACGCTATTGTACATATAATTGCTAGCATAATGATAAATGGTATTCCTACGTAGATGAATTCAAATCCATCTATTACAAATAGGAAGGCCGATTTAATTATATCAAAAAACGTTGACAAGTTATCTGTTAACCAATCAACTCCTATCTCTACATACTTTCCAATAGGCAATCTATACATCGTATTCCTCCTCTCCCATTATTCCAGCAAGAACCGAAACCTTAAAAATAATACCTAAAATTTTTCGTTCCTCATCTGCTACTACTATTGGATACTTTGAATTAATAAAAAGTGGTATGAGATCCTCAATTAATGTATCTGGAGAGACGACCTCAACATCAGTATCAATTATTTCATTCAAATCCTCTTTGTTCTCTTTTATCAACTTTGTTGCATTTTCAATTGTTACAATTCCCTTTAATCGACGTTGTTTATCAACTACAAACACACTTGAAATGGATGCTTCTTTCATTTTTCTTACTGCAACTCTGGAACCATCCTTGGAAAATACGATCGTATCTGTATTCTTCATTATTGATCCTGCTGTTACAACTTTTGTTCGATTTACGCCTTGAACAAACTCTCTGACATAATCGTCAGCAGGTTTCTTGAGAATTTCTTCTGGCGAACCAATCTGAACAATAACACCATCTTTCATAATTGCAATTTTATCTCCAATTTTTAATGCTTCATCCAAGTCATGTGTTATAAAGATAATAGTTTTATGCATTTTAACTTGTAGAGATAGTAACTCATCCTGCATTTCTTTTTTGATTAAAGGATCAAGTGCACTAAAAGCTTCATCCATTAATAAAATGTCTGGGTTGGTTGCAAGAGCTCTAGCCAGCCCTACACGTTGCTGCATACCACCGCTTAGCTCTGACGGCATTGATTTTTCATATCCTTTCAGTCCAACTAATACCAGTGCTTCGACTGCTTTGTTGATACGTTCCTCTAATTTTAGTCCTTGGACTTCTAATCCAAATGCTACATTTTCTTCAATTGTTCGATGGGGCAATAACGCAAAATTCTGAAAAACCATACTTATTTTTTTTCGACGAATTTCTCTTAATTTGTCAACATCATATTTCACAATATCTTCGTTATCAATATAAACTTCGCCAGCTGTAGGCTCAATAAGGCGATTAAGACATCTTATCAAGGTTGACTTACCACTTCCAGAAAGCCCCATTACAACGAAGATTTCACCCTCTTCTACTTGAAAGCTTGCATTATTTACACCAATTCCATGATCTGTCTTTTTCAATATTTCTTTTTTGGATACTGTTCCCTTTTTAATATGGGATAATATTTTTTGTGGTGCAGGTCCAAAAATTTTATAAAGATTTTTGACTTCAACTTTAATCATTCATATACCTCCTTTTACACTTATAAATAACCATATATCTACATCCAGTTATAAGTATTGATAACTGTAGTCTATGCTATCTATTCGCATTACCTTAAATTTATATATTGGCTCAAAAGAGCAAAAAAGTAACAACTCTAAGTATTTTATAAGTTGTTGCTTTTATAAGGTTAACATATCCACCGCCAAATGTCAATTGTCTTACTGTCAATCAGTAACCTCATTTATCAATTTTAAGGCATCAAATTCTCTGTTCTTCAAGAAAAACACCATCTGATAAGGCCATCAATATTATTGCACAATTAAAGGAAAAGGCTGAGATCTTTAAAAAAATCTCAACCTTTTCCTTGGTGTTATTAGGGCAGCCTTGAATCAAATTATCAACATCTCTAAATGTACAATATCTCAAAGGGGCTGATTTCCTCAATCATTTCCTTCTCTTGTTAGGAATCTCAAATGATTGCTTCATACACAAACTAGATATGTTTACCTTTATTGCTTCTCAATATAAAGCTCATAGCTTCATTCAAAGGAACAGCCTTACTAAAAAGATAACCCTGATACTGGTTACATCCCAGTTCGTGTAATACCTGACGTTGGGCATCTGTCTCTACATATTCTGCAATAACTGTATAATTCAATGATTTACCCAAAGATACGATAGTTGAGACAATATTTTTACAATTATTATTAATTACAATTTCTTCTATAAGTGAACCATCAAGCTTTATGGAATCAAAGTCGTATTCTTTCAGATACAAAAGAGAGCTGTGGCCCATCCCGAAATCATCCATGGCAAGCTTAACACCCATTGCCTTTATAGCTACGATTTGATCGACTATTCTTCTAGTACTTATAAGGGCAAGCTGTTCTGTTATCTCGATTTTTAATTTTTTGGGATCCAACTCATGCTTTTGGAGAATTTCTCTCACTTTATCTGCGAAGTTTGAATCTTCAAGCTGCAAAGCAGAAACATTCACAGATACCTCAATGCGCTCATCTATTTCCCTGTGTATACGCTTAAGATCTCTACACGCAATATCTAATATCCAGTACCCCAGTTTCTCTATTAACTGATTCTCTTCAGCCATGGCGATGATCAAAGGAGGAAAAATATAGTGATTATTGTCATGCTTCCACCGGAGCAAAGCCTCTAAACCGAAAATACTTTCATTAAAATCAACCTGTGGCTGATAGAAGAGTTCTAGTTTTTCATAATCCATATCGTTCTCAAGGTCGGCGGCCAATAATCTTGTTATACCACCGATATCATCATGTCTTGACAGAAGGGAAGACATGATACTGTGCTCCTCCCTACCTTTAAATGTAGCACAAACCTTATCAAGATTGTTCTTCATGTTGATAGCAGCAATGCCTTCCGACAGTTTAATAAAAGGGACATAACACAAGGTACCAATAACTAGGTTAACCAGCTGGAGAATGCTACCCCTGATTGAACCTGTCGCAACATAACCACTCAAAAATATAGGGGTTGTCCACTCGACCAGATTCTTTGTGTATGGTATCAGACCGAATCGCATTGCTAGATACGATACGATGGTTACGATAACTGGAACCATCAGAAAAGGAATGATAAATATGGGATTTAAAACAATGGGCATACCAAAGATCATTAACTCATTTATATTGAAAAAGACTGGCAGAAAAGACATCTTTGCAAGACGCCTTTGGTTTTTGTGTCTGCCCCATATGAAAATCGCTGCGACAAGACATAAGGTGGCCCCGCATCCACCCATCAGGACAAATGTATCAAAAAACGTTTTCGTATAAATCTCAGTAGGTACCCTACCGGCTTGTATCAATGCCTGGTTTTTTTCCAATGCTGTTGCAAATACTTGTTGAGCAACCGGTTCTAGCATATTGCTGCCATGCATGCCGAAGAACCAAAACAGATGTACCATTAGCATAAACAAAATACCAGTCAAAGCTGTCGAACCCATTTTCACGAATAATCCGATAAAAAAATCAGATAAAAAGTTCTGCATATCTGATATACTAAAAAAATACGTCACCACTTGGTTAATAATTGAAAATATAGCTACTGTAATGGCTGCCGGAAAAATGGCACTGATTGCATAACTATAACTGGCACTAGCCCCATGGGTCAATACTTTCATTCTTAAAAATTTATATGAACTCAGTTTCATAAAAAGCATAGAAGATGTCAATGCAATTAGCATGGCAAGGAAAACGCCAATAACACCAAAATTGGCAATTGCGAATCCCTCTCGACTTATTCCTGACATAACCATAAAAGAACATAAGGCTATGGAGGACGTAATAATGGGATTTAGTGGTGAATAACGATCCTGAGATTCTACCGTATAAGAATAACTGATACACACAACCATAAGAAGCGAAAAAATATTAAATGTTCCATCTCGGATACCAAGAAAAATATTGCCCCACTGGCTCCCGAACAATGATCTCATGATGCTCTGATATGCCGGTATGGGAAGACTTAAGGCAATCAACGCAAAGGAACCAATCATAAGAAGGGGAATCATATAAGTAAGACCGCTTCTAATAGCTCTCAATATAGGGCTCTTTCCCATACTTGCATCAATTTTCGAGAATTCCTGCAGTACTTTATTAAAATCAAAATATTGTTTCACGATCCAATACCTCCTGGTTACATATATAGAATATATCGTTTACTAGCCCGTGTGCGTATGCTTAACATAATCCCTTTAATAACAATGTCCGAAAAGGTTCATAATAAATACCGTTGGTAGATTCTGGTGTTTTCGATATGTCTATTGTATCACAAAAATTGACATATTCCAGTAAATTATGGCAATCATAACACACCAATAAGCGGGTGGTTTGCCTTTTTGACACTTTTTTCTCCCCTCCCCATTAAGCCGAAAAACCATAAGGGATGTACGAAAAAATAAAAAAATCCCCCTATCTACAAGCCGATAATAAATAGGGGGTGGGCGAAAATATTTTATTTTTTTTTCTTCGTTAAAATAATCCGTATCCATTAGTTTGTATTGGCGGAAGTGTGTTTTTCCGGGTACAATACTTTGTTATTGATTAGACTATATTCGTTTATATATCCTCATAGCAAAGATATAAGCTACAATTATTATGGCTATACACCAAGCAAGTGCAATCCATATATCATTTCCTACAGGTTGGTTTGATAATAAATTACGAATAGCTTCAACTATTGGCGTTACAGGTTGATTTTCCGCAAAAATACGTACTGCTGAAGGCATCGTATTTGTTGGTACAAAGGCAGAACTGATAAAAGGTAAGAAGATAATTGGATAAGAGAATGCACCTGCACCATCCGGTGTTTTAGCTGCAAGTCCAGCAATTACTGCGATCCAAGTCAACGCGAGTGTAAATACCCCAAGTATTCCAAATACTGATAACCACGCTAAGATTCCTGCTGAAGAACGGAAACCCATCAATAATGCAACAAGTATAATCACTACTACAGAAATTCCATTAGAGATTATAGAGGTTAATACATGTCCCCATAGCACTGTAGAACGCGCAATCGGCATAGAATGAAAACGTTCAAAGATACCACGTTGTTTATCTGTAAACAAACGGTAAGCTACATATGCAATCCCACTACCAATAGCCATTAGCATTATACCTGGTAATAGATAATTAACATAATTTTCTGTACCTGTTTCGATTGCGCCACCAAATACATAAACAAATAATAACATCATCGCAATTGGTGTGATACTAACTGTAATAATTGTATCCATACTTCTAAAAACATGACGCATAGAACGTCCAAACATAACACTCATATCTTTGAAAAAATATTTATTTGTAGTTTCCATCATTTTTCCTCCTTTTTTCCAATGATTGTTAAGAATATTTCTTCTAATGTAGGTTGTTTCTCAACATATTCAACTTTTGCAGGTGGTAATAATTTTTTCAATCCCTCCAGTGTATCTAGCGCAATGATTTTTCCTCCATGAAGAATAGCGATTTTATCTGCAAGTTGTTCTGCTTCCTCTAAATATTGAGTCGTTAAAATACTGTAGTTCCTGCAGCTGATAAATCTTTTACAATCTTCCAAACTTCTAAACGTGCTTCTGGATCAAGACCTGTCGTTGGCTCATCTAGAAAAATAATCTTCGGATTTCCCACAAGACTCATTGCTATGTCTATTCTTCTTTTCATTCCCCCAGAGTAGGTACTGACTCTTCGTCCCGCAGCCTCACTCATACCAAAACGATTAATTAACGCATTCGCAACTTCATCTGGATTTTTAAGATGTCTCAGCTTTGCTATCATCTGAAGATTTTCACGTCCAGTCAAAATTTCATCAATCGCAGCAAACTGACCAGTAAGACTAATTGAGCCTCTAATATTCCTTGAATTTTTTACAATATCAAAACCATTGATTACAATACGCCCAGCATCTGCTTTAAGTAACGTCGTCATGATTCTAATCATCGTTGTTTTTCCAGATCCATTGGACCCTAGTAATGCAAAGATTTCCCCCTGCTCTACTTCAAAATCTACGCCTTTCAGTACTTCAATATCTTTATACGATTTCTTTACCTCTTTAATTTGTATGATGCTATTTTTCACTTTCTTTTCCTCCTCTACAATCGATTAACCACATTCAAATCTGCGTCTAATCCTCTCAATGCAGTTTGAGTAGTTATCATAAAAAAGAACCGACAACTGTGATTTCACTCACCTGTTATCGGCTCTGCGTCTTAGCGTCTGGCTCTTCTATAACTGATATATTCAGTTGTTTTACATTGATTCTCGTTTCCTGTTTACACTTGGGACAAAACAATGGAAAGTTTTCAAGCATTGTATCTTCACATATCTTAGTCCTTGTTTTGTTGCCACAGACAGGGCATAATATCCACTCGTAATTTAACACGCTACCATCCCTTTATTTTATGTTTTGAATGACTTTTCATCCTTGTTATATAACATTTATTTATTTATTTGTATCCTTTTTCATGGCCTTGCTAACTATTGGGTCAGCAGATTCTTGATAGATGTCAGCGTAAGTTTTCGAATCTTTAATTAGATCGTCGCAGAAAGCCGCTACGTCACTGCCCGTCACTTCGATCACTCCTTTCTCCAAGGCCGCGCCCTCTTCAAAAAAATCTATAATCCCGGAGAGCAAGCCTGTTCCTTCAGTTAGTTCAATAGGGCCGACCTTAAAGAGATATTTTTGAATCTCTTTATATACAATCTGATAATCTTGCGGAAGTGCTTTGACACGCGCCACGTGAGCTCGCCACTCTTTTTTGCCTTCGATGATATCTTGTATTTTCATTTTAACCTCCTATTTACCTAATTTTTTAGCAATATTATTGTTGAGTTGCTTTCGCCACTTATCACGAAAAGACTTCGCCCCTTCTTTACCGACAAGCGCTGAACAGAAGCCTTTAATATCATCACCCAAAACCTCTTGGACACGCTGTCCCTCTGCCGCTGTTTCTTCGAGCAGGCCAAGCACACCGTCAAGAATTGGCATGAGGTTACGACCGGTGAAATCTGAGTGCATCCAAAGATTGGCTTTAATTTTTTCCCATGCAGCTTGATAATCAGCTGGTAACTTTTTGGCTCTCGATTCAAAATTTTTCATTTCTTTAGTCATGTCGCTGCCTGTAATTTTTTCCAAAAAATTCATTATTTTTTCTCCTTTAGCTCGTTAATTTTTGATGATACAAACTCCCATTTTCCCCAAAACTTCTGTAATTCCTTGCATCCGGCGTCGTTGAGCACGAAAAACTTGCGCGGCGGTCCCATATCGGAAGGTTTTTTTTCTATATCCACGAGTTTATTCTTCTCAAGCCGCACCAAAATGGTGTAGACAGTTCCTTCCACAATATCAGTGAAGCCGAGAGCATTCAACTGGCGCGTGATTTCGTAGCCATAGGTTTCTTTGCGGCTTATAATTTCAAGGACACAGCCCTCAAGCACGCCTTTAAGCATTTCCGTTAGATTTTCCAACATAATCACCCCCCTGCTATTCTGTATGACTTGTATCAAGTGATACTTACTACTGCTATATAGTAACACGTAGTAGTATGTTTGTCAATAGGCAAAAATAATCTAGTCTATTTCAATATTTATTTGTGTGTATATTTGCTTCTTTATAGATTGGCATTAAGATGTTCTATGGCATTTTATCAAGATGAGGTTTAAAGAGTTTTTTTCTTCTTTTAATTACTATTCCCGCAAAATTTTCTCCATCGCTTTTCCTTTTGCCAACTCATCGATGAGCTTATCTAAATAGCGAATTTCCTGCATGATTGGTTCCTCAATGTCTTCAACTCGGATACCGCAGACTACACCTTTAATTAAAGCCCTCAAAGGATTAAGTTGGGGAGCTTTCACAAAAAAAGTCTCAAAGTCTGTCTGCTTCTCTAATAGTACTTCCAATTCTTCTTGGCTATATCCTGTCAACCAACGAATGATTTCATCAACTTCTGATTTCATACGTCCTTTTTTCTCCGCCTTCGCAACATAATGGGGATAAACACTTGCGAAACTCATTGTATATATTTTATGTTTGGACATAATATACACTCCTTTATATGCTTTCCTATATTGTTGCATAAAAAACAGTCAATTTCAAGGGTTTATAGACTATGCTGAGCGCGCTCAAATACTGGTAAGAATTACCGTCTCAATTTCTTACGAATTTTTATCGCAGGGATTTTTCTGGCCGGTTGCTTCAAAATAGTATACGCCCCATTCGCGAATTTCCTTGATCAGATGAATCAATGTGGCTCCAAGTTCTGTAAATGAATATTCTGTCTTAGGCGGAACCACAGGAAATACTTCTCTATGAATGAGCCCATCTGCTTCTAATTCCCTTAGTTGCTTGGTCAGCATTCGCGGGGTGGCCTGTGGAATAAATTTTTGTAGCTGGCTAAAGCGTTTTGGACCATCTATAAGGTGCCATAAAATTAAAGGCTTGTATTTGCCACCCATAAAACACATGGCAGCATCTAATGAGCAATTGAATGTTCGATTCTGATTCATTGAAACCTCCTCATACTATCATTTTTGATAGTATATATCATAAATGTGCGTACTTGCAACCTTATCTCATTACTATATAATAAGCATTACAACAAAGACTGTCAACGAAAAGAGGATTGATTATGAAAGAAATTCGATTTGCATTCAAGCAGACGGTACCAATCCTGCTTACTTATCTGTTTATTGGTATGGCATATGGTATACTGATGGAAAAAGCAGGCTATTTGCCGATTTGGTCATTTTTCTCAGCACTGTTTATATTTGCAGGCTCCATGCAGATTGTCATGATTCCATTGATGCAAACAGATACACCACTTATTTCACTAGCGATTATGACCTTATTTATCAATGCAAGGCATCTCTTTTACGGAATCGGTTTTATTGAGAAGTTCAGAAAAATGGGATGGAAATACCCATACATGGTTTTAACGCTTACAGATGAAACTTATTCTGTTCTTTGTTCTGTAACGTATGAAGATGAACTGGATGAAGAAAAAGCAATGTTTTTTATAGCATTATTGAATCACTGCTATTGGATTGGTGGATGTACTCTGGGCGGTATAGCAGGACAGCTACTTTACTGGGATATGACAGGGATTGATTTTTCTGCCACTGCTTTTTTCACCGTAGTTGTTGTGAATCACTGGAGGCAGTATCCATCAAAAATTCCAATTATTGCAGGAGCTATCAGTTCTATTTTGTTCTATATCCTGCTAGGATCAGACCATTTTCTAATTCCGTCATTATCTGTCAGTCTAATTACACTGGTTGTGCTGAAAGACAGGGTGATAACAAAAACAGGAGGTGCGTTCCATGTTAACTAGTACTGTCTATCTGATTTCAACTATTACTATTGTGGCATTGGTAACTTGGGGATTACGGTCATTCCCGTTTCTGGTCTTTGGAAACAGGGAACTACCGCAATTGGTAAGATATTTGGGGTATGTACTGCCTTCAGCCATTATGGTCATTCTGGTCTTCTTCTGCATTCGTAATGCCAACTTTAGTGAGTATCCATATGGACTGGCGCAGATCATATCAATTCTTCTTGTTATATTTGTGCACGTAAAGAAAAAGAATATGTATATATCCATTATGTCAGGGACCATCTGTTATATGATACTGATACGAACCGTATTTTAAGTGTACGAAAGGGATAACTAGAGATGGAGATAAAAAATGCTTAAAGTCCTCAGGACCTTTGCTACTCCCATCTTTAATTCAATACTTTCACCATCTTATAAAAACCATCAATAGAATACTTACGATACTTTTTGGGAAACTCAACTTTATCTGTTTCATTGAACCCGAATTTCTCATAGATTCTCTTAGCATCTTTATTGTAAAATTCAACTGCTAATGATAATTTATTATATCCCTTTTCGTGGGCAAGCTCCTCAGCTTTTTTTAATAGCTCTACTCCGAAACCTTTGCCCCTAAATTCCTCAGTGTTGAGGCTTACAATCAATCATTATATGAATGTGATCTAGGTCTGCATTAACTTCCATTATACTAAATCCATATTCTTCGGATATTTCATTGATAA
>PGZO01000043.1 GCA_002841375.1 Firmicutes bacterium HGW-Firmicutes-7
AAAATCATATAGATTAAAAGATCATATTAAACAAGAATCTGAGTAAAAAACTACATTCTTATATGATCAAAAGTTTGCATTTTTAACTTGACATTTATAGTCCTAGAATTAATCCATTCAAGAATATCATTATGTGAATATTTATTGGATGCAACTCCCAAACCAAGGTCAATAAGCATGTCCTGAGTATATGTAATTTCTATTTTGTTAAGTTTTAATAATAATAGCATGATTGAGATCCCGATTCTTTTGTTACCATCAACAAAAGCATGATTTGATATTAATGAATGGGTAATTGCTGAAATCTTTTCAACATCAGATTTGTATAAATACTCTCCATCGAAAGTGCTGAATCCTCTGTTCAATGCACTATCAAGCAATTTCTCATCCCTTATACCCATACTTCCACCAGTTATTTCTATAATCTTTTGATGAAATAGAATCACATTATCTTTACTAATAGTCTCCACTATTTACTCAACTCCTCTAAAGCTATCTTATTATCTTCTATTATCTCATCCATAGCTTTTTCTAAATTTTTTTGGCTTCTTGCTTTCAAAAATTCAACAAAATCTACAACCTCTTTTTTCTTATCATCCGGAAGTTCATTAAAATTCTTTATTAAGTCTTGAGCTAATGACATATTTTCACCTTCCTTACTTTTATTAACAACATTATACTATATTTTATCATTGAATTAAATCTTTATTCAAATTTCCGAAATAGAGAATTTCAGATAACGTTTGTGTGTTCACGATGTTCATCAGCTCAATAAACTTATCAATCTTGTCCACACCTACATGCTGCTGAATGTTGTGAACATATTGTTAGCTGATGGATAATACCGGAAACATCCAACACCATAAATTTATCATATTATTTTACTCGTTATTGTGATATAATTTAAACATAAATATTAATGTGAGGTGATACCATGCCCAAAATCCTACCCATCTCTGATTTAAGAAATAATTTCAACGAGATTTCAGCTATATGCCACCAAGATGCTGAGCCCGTTTATATTACTAAAAACGGCAAAGGCGACCTAGTCGTTACTAGTCATAAATACTTTGAAAGATTACAAGCCAAATTAGACCTGTATGAAAAATTAGCTGTAGCAGAAGCTGAACTTGTAAATGGGGTTGCTACAATTCCACATGATGAATTGTTTACTAAACTTAGGAGCAAATATCATGTCGAATAAATTCTCAATCTTCTATACATCAATATTTGAGTCTGATATCGACAAAATCATTAATTACATTGCCGAAGATAATCCTGTTGCAGCTTATGGTCTAATCGATAAATTTCAAAATTCCATAAGTATTCTTTCAGACTTCCCATTCAAAAGGACTATACCCAATAACGCTCAACTTAGATTGAAAGGCATTAGAATACTTATCATTGACAATTACATTATATTCTATCGACCAGACGAGAACTCCAAAACAGTCAGTGTACTACGAGTTCTATCTTCCTACCAAAATTATGGAGATTTTCTTTAGTCACAGGTATTATCTGTCAGCTAACGTTCCCGCAATTCCCGTCGTGCCATGGGTTCAACCTCCCAAAGTGATACACATCGGGGCATGATGAGAATTGGCGTGTTAGATGAAGTTAAACGGAAACGAGCCAACTTAATCAAATTCTTCTAGATACCAAACAATTTTACCCCAAAATAATTCTAGTTTTACATCATCATTTTCATCTTCTGGATTATCTGATATTTCATAAAGCAATTGTCTTCGATTCACTTCATAAGAAAATATCTTATAATAAAATTCATTCGTTTTCTCATTCCACTCCCTACTAAGCGTTCTATACAAAGATAATTTGTAATCTTCATCTACTGTAAAAACTTCTTCAATGTATGATGCGCCAGCACAACATGAATTTGCTGATATTATAAATCTATTTTTATAATCAAAGAATTCTTGAGTCAACCCATCATATTCATCACAAAATACAAACGTTTCTAATTCATTACTCCACAACCAATATGAAAAAGTTGTATTTGCTCCGGATCCTCCGCTACCTTGTAACCTGATATCTTCATATCCATCAAAATTATAGTCATCAATATAAAATCCATAGCTTTCTGTTATCATTCCCTTACTATCTTTCACGACTAATGACTCTAATACGCTGTCCTTTTCTAAGTCAAATACATTTATTTGCTCTACTATTTCACCATTTGTACTGTAAAGCTCAAATGCTAATAGTAGTCCGCTACTATGTTTGATTGCTTCACTTTTATATAATAATTTTAAAGCAAAAACATCAGTCTTACCTTTATCTTCTATCAATGTTGGCAGTTCAATTTCGTCTTTTAAAATCTCTATACTAGAAGGTTGAGTTTCTGCAATCATAGTTTCTAATTCAGCTTTATTCTTTACACTATCATCCTGATAATCATATAAACAAGATGACAACAGAGTCAGCATAATAATCAAGGATGATATATTCTTCATTTTCATTTCATCTCCATTCGCATTAATAATTTCTAGTAATCTAGCTTATTCGTAAAGGAAGTTTAATTTCATCTAACGTTTGCGTTGTTGCCGAAGTTATCAGCTCAATCAACTCCTGATTTCGATACTCTTAAAGCTGATAATTTTGCCAACAACTTGTTATATGACGTAGATTTCGGAAGCTACCACTAGACATAAACCAAACTATTTCTCTGTTTTTACCCATCGTTTCATAATTAATAATTATGGAATATTTCTGATAATTATTGATTGATAAAATAAATGTTCATTACCTACATCTACGTTGTCAAAGTACTCTATGTAAAAATATCTTTCAATTAAATCTTTCAACTCATTATTAGTATAATAACTAAAATATCTTTTAGGTTTATAAAAATCTTTTTCATAAATTCCCTCAAAACTTTCTCCACCCAATATTCCTAAATAGAATATACCATTATCCTTTAAAGTCCTCTTAACCTCACTAAGTACAACATCTATATTCGATTTTGGTACATGTAAAAGGGCATTCATTGACCAAATTGCATCATATGTATTATCTTCATATTTTAAATCATAAAAATCCATGACTTTAGCCTGTAAATTTTTCTTTAAACACAATTCTACCATTCCAGGTGATATATCAATACATGTAATATCTAACCCCTGATTTTTAAAATATTTAGCATATATACCTGAACCAGCACCTAAATCTAAAATTCTAGCATTTTTAATATGACTAGTAGCCTCAATAAATTTATCTAATTCTTTTTGTTGCAATAGGCTAATAGTATCTACATCTCTTAATTCTTTATTAGTATTATAGCTTTCTACAATGATTTGTTTAACTTGTTCGTCCATGTTATTACCTCCTTCGCATGTATAGATGTTAATTCTGCAATTTTTAGAAACTAGAAGTCTATGTCACATAACGTCCCGCGTTGTTGCCGAAGTTATCAGCTCAATCGCCTTCTGATTATCAAATACTTAATGCTGATAATTTTGGCAACAACCTGTTAGGCGAAGGAAAATACGGTAACTACATAGATTTAAATTCAACAAATTACATATCATGATTTTATTATCATGATAATCGTCTATATTTATTATTACAGTTACAATTCCTTAAGTTACTACTCCCTTGCATTTTTTTGTAATTTAGTCGGCAATATTCTTTACACACTATATTTTTCACTAAATTAATATCAGATATTTCAATTTTGCCTTTAAGCTTATTCTCTTTATAAGGTCTAATTACAAAGCAAATTTCTTTTATATGTTTTGGTGAAAGGAATAATTTTTTTAAATTAATAAAACAATAAGTATCTCTCTTTTCTATAGGAACTTCAATTTTATTTTCTCCATTAATTCCATATCTAGCTTCAAGTATTAGCGTTTTAACATCATCAGACTTACACTTGAAAATCAAATAGTACCCTCTAGTACAATATTCCTCAATTTCATCAAATCCATTTATAACATAACTTACCCACATATCAGTATTATCAGAAATATGCTTATAAACTAGTTTCAAGGTTCCATTACTAGCTATAGCTTGAATTGATTCAGAAGAATCATACGATGAAAATATACCTCGTTTTTTGCCTATTCCATTATTAATATTAATAAGTCTGCTAATCTCAAGTGTATTAAATCTAAAATCATCAACTTTATTTTCTTCAAGATTTTTAAAACATTCTTTAATACTACTTAATATATTAAAAATATTCTTTCTTAATTTGGGAGAAATGAAGAAAGCAATTGCAAAAACAGTTACCACTGCCGCTGCTAGACTTTGATACATTCCAATATACTCAGAAATATTTTTTAATAAATCCATCTTAATTCCTCCTTAAATATTATATTATTATATATCTCATCTAGATATATCTTAATAGATGTTACACTCATATCTACATAATTATGTTTAAATAATAGTATTTTCTTTCGCCTAACGTTCTCGTGTTCACGACGTTCATCAGGTCACACACTGGTAACATAGAATACCTTAAGACTGATGAATGTTGCCAATATCATGTTATGAGACGGCTTCCTTCTAGTTACTCTTAGAAAAATCACAGTCTCTTCCCGCGTTGTTTCACTTACATCTTCCAGTAGCTCAGATGTCCTCAACTAAATTCATCATCAGGCAGTTTCATTCAATTAGCTTAGATTAAGCCACTCAAGTTCATACCTTTTACATATTTATAATGTGGCTTATCAACCAATTATCTGAAACTGTATTCGATATGTTGAGGACATCTGAGCGTCCTAGTGCGATCATTACTCCAAAAAACTACTATGCGTTGTTATACTCAAAATCAAGAGTTCCAGCTCCTTCTGTAATTACTATATACAGTTTCCTAAATATATTTAGGGGAAGCCACTCATTGCTTATATAATGTATCTATATTAAAGGTGGCTGCTCATTTCCTATTTGGAAACTGTTCATTTAAAGCTGGAACAGAACTCGGGCGGCCATATTAAATAGTCTAAAAACTAGCTGTCTTATAACGCTCGCGTGTTTCCGATGTTCATTGACTCAATCACTCACCTACTAATCAAACTTATAGCCATGAATGTCGGAAACATCTTGTTAGGCGATGTCCCTAGACGGAAATTGCCAATCGCTTCACTTATATAATCTTTCCCATTAGGATCATGTCATCATATATATCATCCAACTTTCTTGCCTTCAACCGCTTACCCTCAAGCTCAAACCCATATTTCTTATATAAACCTATTGCACCTGAATTACTACCGAACACTTCAAGTTCAACCTTCTCTATTCTATTGACACTATATGCATGTTCGATTGTCTTTTCAAGTAACTGACCACCTAAACCCTTACCTCTATATTCTGGTAACAAGCCCATTCCCAATACACCGACGTGTCGCATACCTTCATAGCCTTTAGGTAATATATCACACCAACCTATAACTTCTCCATCTAGCAAGGCATAAAACTGAGCTAGATTATTCGCAGTAATAAACCCTACAAAGCCTTTGGTACTCTCAAGTGGAAACCCTTCAAGTGCTGCCAAATATTTACGCTCCCGGGCAACGAGATCGACTGCTTTGCAATAAGACTCAGCATATTCCATACTTGCCAGTACAAAAATAATATCATTCATATTCATAACCTCCCTTTATTCTTACACTAACTGCCAAAAATCTTGAACCATTCTGAAATAGTCTAGGGATGTCACCTAACGTTCCCGTGTTTACGATGTTCATCAGCTCATTCCATAACAACCTCAGCAATTATATGCTGATGAATGTCGTAAACATTTTGTTATATGACGTATTCCCCGGAAGTCCTAGTTAAACTTAAGTTAAAACTAAATTACTTGTAGCAATTATAACATATATGTTATATAATAGTAGTATAAATATGCGAGGTAATCTTAAATGTATGAACTAATCTACTATGCTGAGAAAAACAAAATACCAGTACTTGATTTCCTTAAAAGCTTGAATCCCAAAGAACAAGCAAAAATATTAAGAGAAATCGACTTACTTGAAGAGTTTGGATTCTCTCTTGGCTCTCCTCATATCAAAAAGATGGTCGGCACAGATAGCCTTTGGGAATTGAGGATTAAACAAAGTACAAATAACTTTAGAATATTTTACTTTAACTATATAAATAATAAATTTATACTTCTACATGCGATTAGAAAAGCAAGTCAAAAAACTCCTAAAAAAGATATTAATCTCGCACTAACTCGCCAAGCCAATTATATAAAGGGATGTGAACATAATGAATCATAAACAAGTCAAAAATATACTACTTAAAAATTCCGAGGTCAAAAGTGAATATGATGCTCTTGAACCAATATACGAAATTCAAAAAGAAATAATTAGATTGCGTATTGAAAAAGGATTAAGTCAAAAAGATCTTGCCGACTTACTTGGTACAAAACAATCTGCCATTTCACGATTAGAAAACGGTTCGTACAATCCAAGCATATTGTTTCTTTCAAAATTAGCTGAAGTTTTAGATAAAAAATGTCATATTGTATTTAAATAGTATATACATAACCCCTCACTTGAGTGGGTTTTTGTACTTAGGGGAATATGTCACCTAACGTTTTCGTTGTTGCCGAAGTTATCAGCTAAAAAAGACTTCCCCTTTTCAAAATACTTATCGCTGATAATTTTGGCAACAACCTGTTAGGTGATGTTGTCAACGGAAACCGCCAATATATGTAAGTTACTTCCATAAATGACTATAATGCGGATCCTCCATCATATCTGCAATATCTGCTTCCCAGTCTTCTTTCCCTTTTAAATATGCATAATGCCTAAGTTCATCATCACAACATTCTGTTCCACATGCTGCACATTTCCATATATTGTTATCAAGTATTAAAGTTCTATAGCTACAATTTAAACATTCACGTAATTCATCAAACATTATTTCTCTTCTACTCAATTCTCGTTCCATATAATTTGAAATAATGCAATTTTTATCCTTACTGTATAAATCATCTATTGAATTATACTTTTCGCCACAATAAAGACATTTTATACTCGAATCATTGAATACTAAAAATGTTTCAGCACATTTAGGGCACGGTATAGGAATGTGCTTATCAAGACTATATTCAAATGTAACCTTTTGATAGCTTTTTAATTTAATCTCTGCAACAATATCTTTCTTACGATTACTGTAAGTTTCTTGATCGCTATGTAATTCTTCAATTTGCTCTCGTGATATTAAATCACCAAAATCATCAAAATGTGTATCTAATGCATTATAGATTAAATATTCTATTGTGGAAAACGTGGAAATAATTACTTTAATTAAAGCATCTACTTCAATATTGATCTCATAATGTTGAAACTTGTTTCTAATATTGGCTATATCCTCTAAATAATTATAATACCTACCAAAATCAACTTTGCAAATTTTTTTAACTCTTTTAAGAGCAGTTGCAAATCCTATGGTTTTAATATCATCGCTTTCTTTATAGTCTTCAATATTTTCAAAAATTAATACTTTATGTTCTCTGTAAAGTATTAATTTCAAAATTAATTCTGTGCTATGATACAGCATAAAAATACAAAACTTATAACACCTCTCATCTGTATGTTTTTTACCATTAATATAATAATCGATAGCTTCACTTAAAGAATCCATTGAATTTTGTAGCATATTGAACTTAATTGTCTCCACCTTCTTTTTAATATAATAGCTTAATACGCTTGAACGGTTTATACATAGTTGACAATGTCACCTAACGTTTGCGTGTTTCCGATGTTCATCAGCTCACATACCTCAAACCCTGTCAGCCTAAAGGCTGATGAATGTTGGAAACATCTTGTTAGGTGATGTTGGACACGGAATTTTCCTACAACCTAAGTAATGACTAAGTAAACCCCTTATAAAAATTACCATCATTTACACTTTCTATTTAAACTGTGTATCTGTAACATGCTTTTCTCTATATGGAAATCCTTTCTCAAACTCATCCACTTCGCCAATCTCGATTTTAAATACTGGATCTTCAAAATATTTTCCATTTATCCCATTCAAACTATTATCATTAAGTTCTAGCGTCATAAAAGCATCAAAATTATCACCCTGTGCTGTCTGAATGTCATATCTCTTTGAATTAACAAACCCAAAGCGATGATAATAATCAGGATTTCCAAATATTACAATTGCCCTGTAACCTAATTCCCTCGCTTTAGTAATTGAATGCTTCATCAATAATGAACCAATTCCTTTACCTTGATATAACGGTAATAAACCCAAAGGACCCATACATAAAACAGCGAATTCTTCATTCGACTTATTTACTACTTTGGCTTCCGAATAAACAATATTACCGATAATTTTATCTTTATCACAAGCGATGAAGTCTAATTCTGGTATAAATGCAGGAACCTTTCTAAGTTTATGAATTAATAAATGTTCGGCACAACCAGGTTTATAAATATCCCAAAATGCTTCTCTCGTTAGGGTTTCTACTTCCCTATAATCATCTGCTATTTCTAATCTAATTACTATATCCATATTCTCCTCCATTTGTGTTCAAATAATTTTATTAACCACCTATAAATCTTTAAAAGTAGTGTCTAATGTCACCTAACGGTTTTGTTGTTGCCGAAGTTCATCAGCTCAATTACTACAGACTTGTACAAACTTTAGGCTATGAATGTTGGCAACAACCTGTTAGATGAAGTTAGCAACGGAATACTGCGACTATCCTCTATATAACAATAGTTTTTTCATATTTCACGATTAGATAATTAATAAATGACGAACAAGAAATCAACATAAATTTTGCATCTTCAAATGATGCATTTACAAATTCAATACCTGCGTGACGTATACCATTCTCATCAGATGTATAACCATATAATTTCTTAAATGCTTCGATTTGAGCTTGATGTATTTTTACACCATTGCTTTTTAATCTATCTAATGCAGAGCTTAAAACTGCATTATCTTTTCCTACTATAATACAACATATTGCTTCAACACCACTTATTGATTCCTTTATAGAATTCTCATAATCAGGATTTTCTCTATTAGAATAAAATTGTAAAGCTTTACTAATATGCTTGTTAACAGAATCATATTTAGAATTTATTGTTTGATTAATTGAATTTAATTCCTCTTCATTAGTAATTGGCACTATTAGATTACTAAAATACTTATACCCAGCCTTTTCAACTTCAAGAATACGATTCAACTCATCAATTATAGGCTTTGAACTAACTTTATACTTAATACAATAACTAACTATCAGTTTCATTACAAATTCAATAAAAGAATATACTTTATACCAATTCTCATTGAGAATTTCATTTTTTATCATCTCTTCATATTCATAAGAATAACGATCAATGCTTACAAGGAAATACTCCTTAGCTAAATATAATAGTATTCCTTCATAGGAATCCTGAACTTTTCTGATATGCATCAAAACAAAATTCAGCAATCGCATTCTCAAATCATCATCCATAGACTCATATTGCATAACTTTAACTTCAACATAACCATATCTCTCCGCAAAATTATAATTCATCGTCTTTCCTCCTTAAAACTAGTTGCTAATTTCATCTAACGTTTGTGGTGTTGCCGAAGTTATCAGCACATTCTTCTCCTTATATTGACATTCAAAATGCTGATAATTTTGGCAACAACTTGTTAGATGATGTTTCACGCGGAAGTTGCCAATAAACAGACCGTTATCAATACCTCTAAGTTAATCCCTTTATTAATAATCTAAACTACTCTATTAAAATAAAAACAACTCAGTTTCGAGTGGTATTCTTTCCACTTCATGATGCAAAACAATAGGATCTGATATCAAACAATAAACATCATCTTCTGGATAAGTAACAGCTATCTTAGGATTCTTTCCTGCAAATTTTTTGATCGACTCAACATCCTCCCAATATGATACCATGAAAAAATGTTCATATTGACCTTGTGATTTACCATATATGTATGCTCCTTGGTTACCATCTATAGCTTTAGCTTCTTTTATACCAGTATTAAGCAAGTATTTGCGAAATTCCTCTGCTTTTTCAAGTGGGACTATTCCATGCCAACTTCGTACAATCATTTTCTATTCCTCCAATCGTATTTTAGATACTTTTCAAATATTTCTAGCGTGCAATGTCATCTAACGTTTCGGTATTGCCGACTTTCATCAGCTCAGAAACTTCAATCATAGATATAATTATTGCTGATGAATGTTGGCAATATATTGTTAAGCGACGTACGGTAGTCATTATCTTTTTTAATAGTTCATCTTTACACGTGCTATACTACGTGTTATAATTGATTTGAGAGGAGGAGTATGATGAAATCGTATTCGTCGAGAGAGGTATTAACTTTACTCAAGGCTGATGGTTGGTACTTTGTAAAATGTGTTGGTGATCACCACCACTTTAAACACCCTACCAAAACAGGTAAAGTTACAATCCCTCATCCTGTGCGCGATATACCAATCCGTACTCTAATGAGTATCAGCAAACAATCAGGAGCAATAGCTCCTCCTTCTCTCTTATTTTAAGGAGGCTTTATCATGTTAAAAGATAATTACACTTTCCCTTCAATTTTTTCTTATGATGACGATGGTATCTCAGTTGAATTTCCAAACTTACCTGGTTGTTTAACCTTTGGTACCACTACCGAAGAAGCTATTAATAAAGCTAAAGAAGCTATGGCTCTTCATATATCCAGCATTGAGGATGATCATGAAGAAATTCCTCTGCCTACTGATATCAAACTAATAACAATTGAACCCAAACAAGTTATTGTATTGATTGATGTATGGATGCCAGTATACAGAAATAATATTAAGTATGCATCAATCAAAAAAACTTTGACTTTACCCAAATGGTTAAATGATGTTGCAGAAGAAAACAATGTGAACTTTTCTCAGCTGTTACAAGAATCCATAAAAGAACATCTTGGTCTATACTCGAGTCGTAAGTAACCTTAGCCGGTTACTTTATTTATCTCAGTATAATAGCCTAGTATGTCGCTTAACGTCTTCGTTGTTGCCGACGTCATCGCTCATTAACTTCTTATTTAGTAAACCTTAATGCGATGATGTTGGCAACAACCTGTTAAGTGATGTTGTGCACGGAAATAACCAATAGCCGTTAAATTTGCTCATTTTCTTTACAAATCTAATAGTAATTTAAGATTTTTACCGCAAATAAGTTTCATCTCGTTTTCGCTAACTTTTACTTGTCTAAGCTTCTGATATACCTTTTCTATATTATCTTTTCCATATGGCGTATCACTCCCCAATAATAACCTTTCTGCTCCAAATACATTTATAGCTCTTTGTAATATATTTATGGAATAAAGTTGTGGTGCTGATAAATCGAAGAATATATTAGGATTACTAAGATTTCTTCCCATATAATCAATTCCAATCATATGTGCTACTATAAATGTTGTGTCTATAGAATTATTAGCAGTTTCTACAAATTTCACAACCTGATTTTCAGAAAGCAAATGGATGAAAACAGGCAAATTATGTATAGTCGCCCATTTTATTATTTCAGTATATTCATTGCAATTAATATCGAAGTTTGTCCAACACTGATGTAACTTAACCATTTTGAATTTGTATGTAGGATATAGTTTATCCATTTTTTTCACACAGTTCTTTTCTAGCGGATTTACCCAATATGTATTAACAACTTTTTCTGGCAACTCACAAGCAAGTTTATAAACTGCTTCATTTTGCTCATCTATGTGTGTAGCAGCATGGCTGATTTTGGTAACTTTACATATAATCTTATTAAAGAAATATCCCAAATTTTCGCCTTTAAAAATTGTAGAAAGCATAGGATAACTATAATCTTTACAACTATTGGGTTCACCACCACAAAGAACAACCTTATCAATTCTGTGTTCAAATAAATATTTTTCTATACTATCTACGTTTAAATATTTACCGCATGCATGAGCATGTCCATCAATTACCATACCTCAACCTCTTCTCATTATATAAAATAAATCCTTATGTTTTAGACTAGTGCACAATGTCACTTAACGTTCCGTTTTCCCGATGTTCATTCAGCCTAATTACTTCTTGATTAATTGCGCTGAAAGCTGATGAATGTATGGAAAACATTGTTAGATGATGTCCCCCCTCGGAAGTTGCCAGTAAACTCAAATAGAATTAATTTCTGACTCCACACGCTTATTAAATATTGGGCAGCTAAATATTTTTTATATGCCTAAAATATCAGTGGTAAATTGGGATTTGTAACTTCGCAATATATCCCGTAATAGACAGTGGGTTCACTTTTTTGTTTTTATATGTACTATCAAAGATAATATCAAGCATATTGCAGTTAGAGGTAAAAACAATATGCTGTGAATCAGAGCATCAAGATCAGCACCCGCAGAAGCATAGGGGCTATATTCTTGAATGTTGTAAATATATAATAATCCTCCAAAATAACACATTAAAAGTACGATACCAATTCCAAGTAAAATTCTTGACATAATATTTTTTTTAGACCTCATTTAGTAACCTCCTGCACAAAATATAGATAATTCTTGATAAAATCTGATCGATAAATTCTAATTACATCTGATGCTATGTAAATAACATTCGTTTCGTACCGTCAAACTAAATAGAAATAGCTACTCTCTATAAACCACAATTAACATTAAACATTTGATACCGCTCTTTTTCTAGAGGGGGGATGTCATCTAACGTCTTCGTTGTTGCCGACGTTCATCAGCTCAACCACTCCCGACTACAACAAACTAAAAGCTGATGAATGTTGGCAACAACCTGTTATGTGACGG
>PGZO01000067.1 GCA_002841375.1 Firmicutes bacterium HGW-Firmicutes-7
AAAGTGGTGAAGTTGTTAAAGCAAAACCGCTTGACGAATGCATTTTAATTGGACGTAAAAAGTGACAAATTCCAATTTGTTTGATTACAACATATTGGGTGTTATATCAGCTAATATTTTGGTTAATGGAATTTTCCATTTATTCCATCGCCTAACAGAGTGTTGACAACATTCACTTTATTTTGGGAAAAGCTATGATGGTCAAAGTGAGTGTCGTAAACACCCAGAACGTTAGGCGAAAGAATTACTAAGTCATAATTAGTTAAATTATTTGATGCGCTACAGGACATATCAAACTCAATGATGCACCTTAGAATACATCAAATCGAATGATGCGCCATAAATGCATCATTGACAATGATGCGCTCTAGGGCGTATCATTAGAAGTGGCAATATAAATATGTTTTTTAAGGAGGAAAAGATGTATTGTGCGATTATTGGTGATATAGTTAAATCGAGAAATATAGAAGATAGATCAAATGTTCAGTATCGACTAGAAGGTATATTAAAAGATATAAATATGAAGTATAAAGATTCTATTGTTGCGAACTTTACAATAACTATAGGAGATGAATTCCAAGGTCTATTAGATGAACCTAAAGATCTCTTAGATATAATTGACTACATTAAAATCAATTTATATCCTGTTAAGGTCCGATTTGGAATTGGTCTTGGTGAAATGTCAACGGAGATAAAACTTTTTGCCATAGGGTCGGATGGACCAGCATATCATGTAGCACGAGAGGCTATTGAAGATATTAAAAAAAGTGATATTAAGTATGAGCAACCTGATAGAGATACAATTGTATATGCAACAATTAAAGAAAATTATGAATTTAATCCTTTAGATATTGTTAATTCTCTGTTATCTGCTTGCTATTTTATTGAAAGTAAGTGGTCTGAAAAGCAAAGAGATATTATTAAACAAGTTACTAAAGAAGATAAATCACATAGAGAATTGGCAGAACAGTATGGAGTTACACAACCAAGTATTAGTCGTCGACTTAATAAATCAGGATATTATACTTATAAAAATGCTAAAGAAGATGCTACAAAATATATAGTTAATTATTGGGAGGGGATTCATGAATAGTAACTTGCTTATCATATACTTGATAATTCATATAGTTGCAGATTTTTATTTGCAAAGTGAGAAATTAGCAATCAAGAAAAAAGATAACTTTTGGTATTTACTATTACATTGTTTGTATTATGCAATTATTGGTATTATAGTTATCATACCATTTTGGACCAAAGAAATATTTTTCTATACAATTATATTGATTTTTAGTCATCTTGTTATTGATATAATTAAGCATTTTGCTAGTAAACTTTTAAAGAAATCAAAGATTGAAAGTAAAAACTTAAGTTGGATATTTATTTGTGACCAAATATTACATATAGTTTCAATAATAATAATTGTCATCTTATATTCGAATAATAATGCTGATATTTATGAGTGGATGTTATTGTGGAATCAAGGTAATATATCAAATGCTATATTAAGATATGCTTTGATTACGGTTTTAATATTTAAACCAACTAATATATGCTTTAGAGAAGTGTTTTTACATATAAAACCCGAAAATAAACAAGAAGAAAAAGAGAAAAATAATATAGGGCAGCTAATTGGGAATTTAGAGCGTTTATTGATATTAATACTTTTAAGTTTAAATCAGTTTACTGCAATAGGTTTAGTTTTTACTGCGAAGTCAATTACTAGATATGATAAGATAACAAAGGAAAAAGAATTTGCAGAATATTATTTGCTAGGTACTCTATATAGTATAATTGCTACCTTATTATTGTATATATTTATTATAGGAGTTACCAAGGTAAAAGTTCCATAATTCCATCGCCTAACACTGACTTCCCGACATCAGAACACAATGCTGAGTTTCTGAGCTGAAGAACATTGTGAACACGCAAACGTTATATGAACATTGCCTGCTTAGCAACCTGAAAAGTCATAATTTTATGGGAGGATATATGAAATTTTATTTATCATCATTTAAAATGGGGTCTGAAGTAGAAAAACTTATAAGAATAACGAGAAACAGTAATAAAAGAGTAGCATTTATTTCTAATGCGCTAGATTATTTAGTGGATTTAGAAGAAAGGAAAAGCTATGAGGATAATGATGTTTCTGATCTTAAACAATTAGGTTTTCTAGTTGAGCTATTAGACTTGAGAAATTATTTTAACAAACAAATAGAGCTTGAAGGAAGATTAAAGGAATATGATGTAATCTGGGTATGTGGTGGTAATACTTTTGTACTTGTACAGGCTATGAAGCTTAGCGGATTCGATATAATTATTAAGAGGTTATATGAAGATAAAGTAGATATTGTATATGGTGGTTTTAGCGCAGGTGTTTGCGTGTTGGGTCCAACATTAAAAGGTATTCATCTAGTTGATGATCCATATGAAAAGCCATATGGAGAGCAGCATGATGTGATTTGG
>PGZO01000015.1 GCA_002841375.1 Firmicutes bacterium HGW-Firmicutes-7
CATAACTCTATTATGAAGGATTATGGCACAAAAATAAAGCCCTTTCCCCTCAAGATTGAGGGGCAGGGGAGTTGATGTGGCAAAGCCACTCTTTTTGTTATAGGTTGAACTATTGAGAATATATTTGGTTTTTACCATCTGCTTTTGCTTGATAGAGTGCTTCATCAACTCTATTAAAGACAAGCTTTTTAGTATCATTACTGCGTATTTCAGTAACGCCGATGCTTAAAGAAACAGGTGCATTGTCTTTCCAGTGAATCTCATGGGCGTTGTTCAGTATTCTTTGAGCGAGTTGTAGTGTATTTTCAAGGTTAGATCTTACAATTAAGCCAAACTCATCGCCGCCCCAACGAAATAAAATATCATTCTTACGTTTGCTTTCTTCAAGAAGACGGGCAATTTTGAAAATTATTTCATCGCCTATTGTGTGACCCATTTCATCATTTATCATCTTGAAATTATCAATATCAATAAAAATAAAAGATGAAACAATATTATAATGGGCGCAAAGCTCGATGGCTTCACTGAGTTTAATATTAAATATTGAACGATTATATATTTCTGTTAGTGGATCAAGTGCGGCTTGGTCTAGAATTTTCCTATTTGAGTAATCTACCACCTTTAAGGTTGCAAGTAAAATACAGGCGAGTAAGAATATGATTATCAGAAGTGTAATGATGAAAATATAAAAAATTGAAGAGGAAAGGTCTTGCTTAATAACTAAGTAACCATTAACCTCTTCAATGTATTTAAAAGAGATTGATGTATTGTCTTGTATTATTTGGACAAAATTATTGGTGGAATTAGAAGTGATCAGAGACATATCAAAGGACTGCGGTAAGGGTCCACTAGTATCAGCTTTGTTAAGTAATTCAAACATAGCATTTTCTATTTGACCATCCTGACTGACAATATAAACTGAAGCATCTAAAGCATTAATAGATTCTTTGATTTTTTCTAAAGATTTTGTGTAGTCTAATCCAATTAGGATAAAGCCTTTTTTGTTGCCTACGTTGTCTTGAATCATATGAATGTTGTTAAATATAATTTGATCACCATTTTTGATCACCATCGGTACATAGCCTTTATTTGACACTGACGAGTTTAATATATCAAAAAACCACTTATCATTTAGGCTTTCTTTACTAAAGGTAGAGACTAAACCATTTTGAGAATAGTAGTTATAACTATCAAAAGATGCCATATGTACAATATCAAAAGAATATATATTTTTTATGTTATTTAAATAGGATTGAATATGTTCAGTATTGTTCAATTCATTTTCGAATAAGTCATTACATAAGAATGGGTCGTTGCCGATAAATGTAACGAGTTGAGCCGAATTAAAAATATTATCATTTAGCGCAATATAAATTGAGTTGGCTACTGAAAAAGCAGATTCCTTCGCATTGTCATAAAGTGTGTTTTGAATTGCGGCATATAATATAAACATTACCAGCATTAGTAATAATAGGAATGCGACAGAAATATAAAGGATTAACCTTTTTCTTAAGAATTTTACCATTGCAGTTTTCCCCGTCATCTTAAGCATTTTTGATTGAACTTCTTGTAGAATATTATATAAGATCAGCAAAAGAATGTAAAGCTTTCTAGTTGAAAGGTGGCTATTATAAAACATCAATTACTAGACATGAATGTAAAATAATGTTATAATTCGTATCATTAATCAATTAAAAATAGGTAGGTGAATTATTTGAGGCTTATTCCAATTGCTGAAGCAAAAGAGGGTATGATTGTTGGGCAAACTATTTATGGTATTAATGGAGAAATCCTTATTAAAATTCGATCCTTCATTACAAATAAGCAAATTGAAAAATTAAAAAGTTTTTACTGGCAATATATTTATATTGAGGATGAATATTCGAAGGATGTAGAAATTAAATGTACAATTTCAACAGAGGTTAGAAACAAATCAATTCAATTTATTAAGGCCTTGTACTTAACGATTCAAGCTGCTAATAAAGACGATTACATGATGGAGAAGTACGCAAGGGTGCTTCATAATCAAATGCAAAGCTGTTTAGGTAGTATAGATATGATTTTAGATGACATCATTACAGAAAATATAACCTTGATAGACGTTTTTGATGTTAAACTATTAGAGAATTATAAATATGCGCATAGTGTAAATGTATGTATTATATCCTTGGTACTTGGTAAGTCCCTTGGGCTAAATACGTATGATTTATACAAACTTGGGGTAGGTGCATTTTTTCACGATATGGGTCAGATGTTTATACCTCTTGAGGTCTTAAATAAAGACGAAACCTATACAGATTCGGATTACAAAATAATGAATCAACATACTGAGCTTGGATATAGATATGCGAAGGATCAATTTAACTTACCGACTACAAGTTACCTCGCTATTTTGCAGCATCATGAGAGATTTGATGGTACAGGGTATCCACAAGGTAAGCCAGGAGAGGATATTAGTCTTTTTGGGCGTATCGTAGCTGTCGCAGATGTATTTGATGCTTTGACTGCACCTAAGAAATACAGAGAAGCAATGACACCTGTTGATGCATTTAAATATTTAATAAATAATAGTGGAAAAGCCTTTGATCCTAAAATAGTTAAGTTATTTATATCCAAGGTGTCACCATATCCAATTGGATTTTCCCTTGAATTAGGTAACAAGACGGAAGCTATCGTTATAGAGAATTATGAGAACAAACCTTTTAATCCTAAGCTTCTTATTTTTAAAGAACAAGGTGAACTATTAGAAAAACCATATACAAAACGGCTCTGATAAAAAAATAATGGAGGTATTATAATGAGTATTCCTACACCACATATTGAGACAAAGGATAAGCACATGATTGCTGAAACGGTTTTAATGCCAGGAGATCCTTTAAGAGCAAAATTTATTGCAGAAAATTTTTTGGAAAATGTAACACAAATTAATAGTGTGCGTAATATGCTTGGTTATACTGGAACCTATAAGGGAAGAGAAATTACTGTAATGGGATCTGGTATGGGAATGGCAAGCATAGGTATTTATTCTTATGAATTATTTGCATTTTATGATGTGAAGAAAATTATTCGAATTGGTTCATGTGGTGCATATTCCAAAGATTTAAATTTATATGACGTACTTCTTGTAGATGATTGTTGGTCGGAATCTTCCTATGCCAAGGTTCAAAGCGGTTATGATAAAGATGTGGTCGAAGCAACTGTTGCATTAAATGATCAAGTTGTTAAGGTTGCTAAGGAATTAGAAATACCTATTCATAGAGGGCGCATACATTCATCAGATGTTTTTTACCGACAAGATTTTGATTCATTTAAAAATATACGAGATGAACATGGTTGCATCGCGGTTGAAATGGAATCCTTTGCACTTTTTGCAAATGCAAAAATATTAAATAAAGAGGCAACCTGCCTTTTAACGGTATCAGATTCATTGGTTAGTGGGGAATTAACTACAAGTGATGAAAGACAAAATGCATTTACGAAGATGATGACAATTGCACTTGAATTGGCATAATAATATCCTTAAATAAAAAGTGCGTAAGATTTTATTATTAGGAGGTAGTACATGGTTGAATGGTTTACAAACTTAGATATTGTACTTCAAGCGCTTATTGCGACCCTATTTACTTGGGGTTTAACTGCACTTGGCGCATCCCTTGTTTTTTTTATGAAGGAGATCGATCAAAAGGTATTAGATGGCATGCTAGGATTTGCTGCGGGTGTAATGATTGCTGCAAGTTTTTGGTCTTTGCTTGCACCAGCAATTGATATGGCCGAAGGTGGCCCGTTACCTCCTTGGTTAGTAGTAGCGATAGGCTTTTTACTAGGCGCTTTCTTTTTAAGAATTGTTGATCGATACTTACCCCATCTTCATATAGGGGAACCAATCGAAAATGCAGAGGGTGTTAAGAGCCATTTTCAAAAAAGTGCTTTACTAGTGCTTGCAATTACTTTGCATAATATTCCCGAAGGTCTAGCCGTAGGCGTAGCTTTTGGAGCTGTAACGGGTAATCTTGGCGGTGCTACACTTGCTAGCGCTATTGCATTAGCAATTGGTATAGGAATACAAAATTTTCCTGAAGGTGCAGCAGTATCGATGCCTTTGCGCAGAGAGGGTCTTTCAAGAAGAAAAAGTTTTATGTATGGTCAAGCATCTGGAATCGTTGAACCAATTGCAGGCGTAATTGGTGCCATCGCTGTTATATCTATGAAGGCAATTTTACCTTATGCGTTAGCCTTCGCTGCAGGAGCAATGATATTTGTAGTTGTTGAGGAGCTTATTCCAGAATCTCAAGCAAACAATAATACACATATTGCTACGATGGGCGCCATAGTTGGCTTCACGGTAATGATGATCTTAGATGTAGCATTAGGTTAAATTACTATTTAGCATTCAAAGCCATAGCACTTATGTGATATGGCTTTTAGTGAATAAATAAAAAGGAGGAAATAAATGAAGAAATTGTTATTAATACTTTTAAGCACACTAACAGTAATATTATTAGTTACTAGCTGTAAGCGTGAGAAAGTTATTGAAGATAGAGAACAACAAGAGGTGGTTGGGTCTTATCCAATAACCATTATAGATAAATTTGGGAATGAAATTATTATAGAAAACGAACCTATAAGCGTTATTTCTTTTTCGCCAGAATTGGTTGAAATTATGTATGCACTTGGCGTAGAGGAAAAGCTTATAGGTAGATCAACTTACTGTGATTATCCTGAGCAAGCAATTGAAATTCCCGATATGGGAGATTTGCTTAGCTTAAATCTTGAAAGTATTGTAGAAAGTAACCCAGATCTTGTACTATTATCCTCAATGGTTAGTGAAGATCGTGTTACAGCCTTAAAGAATCAAGGCATTGAAGTTTTGGTTTTAGACGCCGATGCAAATGTTGACGGTGTATTTGAATATATTGATATGCTAGGTAACATTTTCAATGTGCAAAATCAAGCAAAACAGTTGGCTAACAATATGAAAACGGATATTGATCAAATCGTATCCAAGATAGAGGGACTTGAACCACCATCAGCGTACTTTATTATTGGATTTGGTGAATTTGATTCTGCAGCAACCGGAGATACTTTTATTGGACAGCTTATTGAGTTAGCTGGTGCAAAAAATGCTGCTGCGGATGGTAGCAACTGGGTGTATAGTATTGAACAATTACTTGATAAAGATCCTGATATTTTAATTTGTTCAAATGCTTATTATTCAAAGGCAGAAATTTTAATTACAGAAGGATATAAAGATCTTACAGCTGTAAAAGAAGGCAGATTATATGAAGTAGACGAAGATGTATTTTATAGACAAGGGCCTAGAATAGTTGAAGCATTACAAACATTAGCCCAGTATTTCCATCCTGAAGTTTTTAACTAAAAAAGAAAAAGAGTGATTATATGAAGGCGAAGCAGGACGCAACGTTAGTTTATAAAATAATGATCATGCTATTTATATTAATAGCTGTTACAGTAGGTTCAATCATGTTTGGAGCTGTTCAAATATCTATTACTGACAGCTTGAAAATATTAGGAAGCCATATTCCAGGAGTAAATCAATTCATTAATACTGATGCCATAAAGGAATCGCATATTATAATTATTATGAATTTGAGACTTCCTAGAATTATCCTCGCATTATTTGTTGGGATGGGGCTTTCGGCAGCAGGTTGTGTTTATCAGGGTGTATTTTCGAACCCAATGGCTGATCCATATTTAATTGGTATATCGTCTGGCGCAGCGCTTGGAGCTACTATTGCAATGCTATTTCCAATTTTTAATAAATTTTTAGCTTTTGGTTCTGTCAGCACTATGGCATTTATAGGGTCTATTTCAGTCATGCTTTTAGTGTTTTTTATAGCAAAAAACAAAGGATCGTTACCTAAGACAACTTTAATACTTGCAGGTATTGCAATTAATTATTTTATCTCATCTTTTATTGCACTGCTGATGATGTTTAATAAGGAAAAGCTTGAAAATGTATATTTTTGGACACTTGGAAGCTTTAAAGATGCAAACTGGTTGAAGATTGGGTTTTTAGGCGTGATTGTTTTAGTTGCTTTAGTTATTATTTATAAATACTATATGGAATTAAATATGATTATGGTTAGCGAAGAACAAGCATTTACACTCGGAGTATCAACGGAAAAGGTTAAGAAAATATTGTTAGTTGTTTCGTCCTTAATGGTTGCGGTTATTGTATCTACCTGTGGGATTATTGGATTTGTAGGCCTCATTACACCCCACGCGACGCGACTAGTTGTAGGGCCAAATCATAAGGTACTACTTCCAATGTCAACAATATTTGGTGGGATTTTTACAGTAGCGGCAGACACAATAGCCAGAAGTATTTTACCAAATGCTGAAATATCAGTTGGTATTATAACCGCACTTTTCGGCGTTCCTTTTTTCTTAATATTATTATACAAAAACAAAAATTTAAGGTGATTATATGTCCATTTCAATTAAACAATTAGAACATTTATATGGTAATAGAAAAGTTTTAAAAAATATTATTCATGAATTTGAAAAAGGCCAGTTTTATGGAATTATTGGTCCTAATGGTTCAGGGAAAACAACACTGCTTAAGCTTATCGCAAACTTGTTAAAACCTTCCAACGAAACAATATGGATTTCAGGGCAAGATGTTACAACTTTAAGAGAAAAGGTTAGAGCTAGAGAAATGGCGATGGTTCCACAAATCTTTAATATTGATCTTGCATTTTCTGTTGAAGAAATTGTTGCAATGGGAAGATATCCATACAAAAAGGGGCTTGGTGATCTGACAGAAAATGACCAAGCGGTTATTTATCAGGCCTTAGATAAAACAAATCTACTTAATAATCGCTTGAGGGACGTGAATACTTTAAGTGGAGGAGAGCTCCAACGAGTAATATTAGCAAGGGCAATCGCGCAACAAACGAGTATTTTATTATTAGATGAACCCCTTTCTCATTTAGATATACATCATCAGATAGATATGCTGAATTTGACTAAAAAATTAAGCAAAGAAGAAGACAAGACGATTCTTTGTGTTATGCACGACCTCAACTTGACAATGAAATATTGTGATCAAGTATTGCTCTTAAGTGATGGAGAAATATATGCCTCTGGAAAAACGAAGGAAGTGCTCACAGAAGAAAATATTCGTAGTGTCTATGGTATCAACGCGGAAATCGTAGAGATTAATGGACATAATATTATTATATATTAACTTAACAAACCAAGACGAGGGAATATTACTTTGTGTTGATATAGTTGGAAAAATTTGGTATAATGTGAACGAATAAGAGAAAAGTGAGGGAGTTATATATGAGTGAGTACAATAATCAAGAAAATGATCAAGTTGTTGAAACGTATGTTGATGTTACCCCCGATGGTAATGCAGAGGGACCGCTTATTAACAATAAGGGGTTTGGTATTGCTTCGTTAGTATTAGGTATCACCGCATTTTTTCCAGGATGTTGCTGTACACAAATTGGGATGATTATATTGGGGATACTAGCTATTGTTTTTGCAATATTATTTTTAAATGCGAACAAAGATATTACTGTTGGAAAAGGGTTGGCTAAAGCAGGTTTAATTCTTGGGATAATCGCTATAGTATTAGCAATCGTATTATTCTTTTTAAGTCTTGCATTCGGATCCTTTAACTATAGTACTGACTATGAAACGTATATTGAAGACATTTTTAACTAGTATATTCTATAGACATGGTAAAAATCATATAGTAACCGTATCATTTATAATTGGATGCGGTTATTTTTTTAAGATTTGTCAAAATGAAAAGCTACATATTATTTATTGAAAGGTAACGGTACAAATATCTTGAGAAGATTAATTGACATTAGAACATTACATTTATTATCGTTATTATCAATATTAGCCATCTTAATAGTTGGCGCTGTTGCATTTGTTGAAAAGGATGTTGCCTATATTAGCGTTTTCAATATGGAGAATATTGAAATCGGAAAGTGTTTTTATAAATCAAATTTTGGATTGGAATGTCCTTCATGTGGTCTTACGAGAAGTTTTATATCAATTGAGAACTTTGATTTTATGGAGGCAATTAGATATAATAGAGTAGGAATTTTCGTTTATTTACTTATGATATTTTTAATGATTTTTAATATTATGGGATTATTCAAAGCAAAGGTTACGTTAAAATATGGAAAATTTGTTGCAGCATATGGCTTTGTTGTATGCATTTTACTAATAATCAGTTGGTCTATAAAGATGTTTTTTTTAACCTAATAGAAAGTTCCTCACTTCTATAAATGGAGGACAGTGCGCATATGTGTATCATATGATTAAGAAGTGCATATAAAATAACAGAAGGTTATCGATTGGAGAAGCAAAGATGGGATGTTTAGGAAATATAGTGTGGATTGTATTTGGAGGGCTGATTTCAGCAGTCATGTGGTTACTATGTGGTTTGTTATGTTGTGTTACAGTAGTTGGTATACCTTTTGGATTACAGTGCTTTAAAATTGCTGGATTAGTACTTGCACCATTTGGAAGAGATGTTCAAGTGGGAGAGTTTGGCGCAGGGGGGCTGATAGGAAATGTTATTTGGCTCATCGTTTTAGGTTGGGAGTTGGCACTTAGTCACTTGGTTTTTGCAGCTTTATTTTGTGTGACGATTGTTGGTATACCTTTTGGGTTACAACATATTAAACTTGCTAAATTAGCCCTATTACCATTTGGAGCGAGAATATATTAATTAAATTGATATGGGTATGATTATAACATTCAGAGGGAAACTACTTTGGGTGTTTAATTTTTATTCTAGCGAAGAATGTTTTCCACCTCTTTAACTTTACATGAACTTAACATTTGCATTATATGATATTTACTAGAAAATGATATATTATAAATCTCCTTTAACAAATTTTGATAAGAATCGCTTTTGTGAAGGATTATTTTCAAAAGCCACGAATATGAATAGAGGTGAAGGTGTGAACAATAAAATGAATAATAATATTAAGTTTTTGGTTGAAAAATTAGATTTTTACTATGGCGATCTTCATGCTTTGAAAAATATTAATTTGAATATTATGCAAAATGAAATTACTGCATTTATTGGCCCCTCTGGATGTGGAAAATCAACATTTCTTAGAACGCTTAATCGAATGAATGATTTGATAGAAGGGGTTAGAGTAGAAGGGAATATTCGATTAGATGGTGAGGACATCTATGGTAATACAGATGTTATTAAGCTCAGATCAAGGGTGGGGATGGTTTTTCAAAAACCGAATCCATTTCCAATGAGTGTTTATGATAACATAGCCTACGGGCCAAGAACACATGGTATTAAGAAAAAAGCAATATTAGATGAAATTGTAGAGAGTAGCTTGAGAAAAGCTGCTATATGGGATGAAGTTAGTGAGCGGTTAAAAAAGAATGCACTTAGCTTTTCAGGAGGGCAACAACAACGGATTTGTATTGCTAGAGCCCTTGCAGTAGAACCAGAAGTATTGTTAATGGATGAACCGACTTCAGCACTAGATCCCATTTCAACATTAAAAATAGAAGACTTGGCGTCTGAGTTAAAAAAGGATTATACTATTGTTATGGTGACGCATAATATGCAGCAAGCGGCTAGAATTTCCGATAAAACTGCATTCTTTCTTTTAGGAGAATTGCTTGAAATTGATGGTACTGAGAAGATATTTAGTAATCCAACAAATCAAAAAACCGAAGATTATATTACAGGACGTTTTGGGTGATTTAAATATAGTGTACCTATTATAAATGGAGGAATTATTTATGCCAGAAAGATATGAATTTCAAAGAGAGCTAGATGTACTGCATAAAGATTTGACAAAGATGGGTGCAGTGATTGAAAAAACCATGGACGACATGATTGAGGCATTAATTACACAAAATACACAATTAGCGCAAGAAATCATTGAAAGAGATGAAGAAATTAATAAAATGGAGCTTCAGGTCGAAAAAGAGTGTATACTATTAATAGCTAGACAACAACCTATTGCTTCTGACCTTAGAGATATTGCGGCTGTTCTTAAAATCATTACTGACTTGGAGAGAATTGCAGATCATTGTGCAGATATTTCAGAATATACCATTAAGTTATCAAAAGAGCACTATTTGAAACCAATTATTCATATTCCTGAAATGGTAGAAAAAGTGAAAGCTATGGTTAAAGATGCAATAGACAGTTCAGTGAAAAAAGATTTAGAACTAGCCAAATCTATTTGTGAACGAGATGATGAGGTGGACAATTATTTTGATACCATCATTGAAGAACTCATTGATCTCATGAAGGAAGATAGTGAAAATATTAGACAATGCAAGGATTTTATGTTTATTGTTAAATATTTAGAAAGAATGGGAGACCATGCTACCAATATTGCAGAATGGGTAATATATACAGTAACAGGTAGTCACTAGTTAGGGTCTAACGGTAAAGGAGTGTAGAAGCGATGAAAAAAGTAATCCTTACAGTGGATGATGAAGAAAACATTTTAGAGTTACTTAAATATAACTTAGAAAAAAATGGCTTTGACGTCCTTCAAGCTAAAACTGGTGAAGATGGACTTAGTATTTTAGAAGAAAAACATGTAGATATGATTTTACTAGATTTAATGCTGCCTGGTATAGATGGCTTAGAGGTTCTTAAGACCATTAGAATAAACAAAAAATTTGCGAACATACCCATTATTATGCTGACTGCAAAGAGCGAGGAAATTGATAAGGTTCTTGGACTTGAAATGGGCGCAGATGATTATTTAGCGAAACCCTTTGGTGTACATGAATTAATAGCAAGAATAAAAGCAGTCTCAAGAAGGACAGAAGAATTAGCTAAAAGAAATGCTGTAAATAATGAACATTCAGAAGATATAATAAATTGTGCGGGTTTAGTTATCAATAAGTCTACACATGTAGTAACAGTTAGAGAAAAGGTTATTGAATTGGCTTTAAAGGAATTTGAGTTGCTTTTTTTGCTTGCAAAAAATCAAGGAAGGGTTTTCGATCGAGAATACCTTCTTGAAAGAATTTGGGGCTATGATTATTCTGGCGAAACTAGAACGGTTGATGTTCACATAAGAAATATTAGAAAAAAGATAGAGGTTGATGATAGTAATCCGATCTATATAAAAACAGTTCGTGGTATTGGATATAAGTTCTCTTCAGCAAAGGAGTGATACTGTGAAAAAGAAATTATTAGGAACGTATTTATTAATCATTACAGTTACAATGTTGGTTACAGTGCTATTTTCATGGAATAAGACAAAGGACTATTTTTTTGACAGAGTTGCTAAAGAATCAGAAACAAGAATTCATCTATTATTAGATGTCTTAAGGTATAATCAACAGCATGATCCTTCTTCTTTACAGGATTTTGTTAACATATATTCACCTAAGACTGGCTCAAGGATTACCATTGTTGATGCAGAAGGAAAAGTTGTTGCTGAATCAGATCAAATTGCTGATGAGATGGATAATCATAAAAGTAGAGAAGAGATTTTTATGTCTCTTAAAAACGGTGACATTTATGCAAGCTTAAGATATAGTACGACTATGAAAAGTTACTATCAATATGTCGCCATTCCAATTAATTTTGACGATTTCAATGGCGTATTAAGAACTGCAACACCTTTAAAGGAAATTGAAGAAATTATATTAGATATGCTGATGATGGTCGTTGTTGGTATTATTATTGGTGCGATCGTGGCTATTGTGATTGCATATTTTATTACCAAAAAAATCATGTTACCTATTAATGAATTGACGGATGCAGCCATAAAAGTATCTAAAGGAAATTATGAAGAGAAAATTTACATAAATCAACAGGATGAAATTGGACAGCTAGCAGATGCTTTTAATAACATGACGGTTACATTAAGAATGAATATGTGGAAATTAGAAAATAAAAATGCTGAATTAGAGTCAATTTTAAGTAGCATGGGCAATGGAATCATTGCAATTGATCATGAAATGCGAGTAGGTATTTATAATGACAAGTTTTTATCTTTGTTCGACATTGAAGATGAAAACATTGAAGGCAAGCTATTTTATGAGGTAACTAGAAATCTTGTTATTTTTGATTTGTTAGAAAGATCTTTAGAGCTTAGCGAGATGATTGTAAAGGAAGCTAAAATATATGATGCATCAGGTGAAAAAACCTACTTAATTTATGCAAATCCAATTAGATCGAGCGTAGATGTTAAGAAAAGTTTAGGAATTCTCCTTGTAGTTTCTGACGTTACACAAGTAAGAAAATTAGAAAGCATGAGAAGTGATTTCGTATCAAATGTTACCCATGAATTAAAAACGCCGCTTACGTCCATTAGGGGGTTTGTTGATACCTTGAAACAGGGCGCAATTCATGAGGAAGAGGTTGCAACAAGGTTCTTAGATATTATTGATATTGAAGCTGAAAGATTAGAAGGATTAATTGATGACATCTTAATATTATCTGAAATAGAGGCAATGGTTGGAGATAAAAACATCGGGTTACACAGCATTGGTGAAATCATTAATGAAGTGGTTGAGCTATTGTTACCTGAGGCAAAGGAAAAGAATTTGCAAATTGAAATTTTTATTGATGACGTAGTTGGTCCATTTAAATGCAATAAAAATAGAATTAAGCAATTATTGATTAATGTGATTGCAAATGCAATTAAATATACAGATGCTGGATTTGTTAAGATTAGTCTTAGAGAAGAGTTTAAGTTTATTGTTATTGAAGTTGAGGATTCAGGAATAGGTATTGACAAAAAACATATTCCAAGGTTATTTGAAAGATTTTATCGTGTAGATCGAGGCCGTTCAAGAGCAACAGGTGGAACTGGACTGGGATTATCCATTGCAAAGCATATTGTAGAGTTATACAATGGGCGGATCAAGGTTGATAGTAAAGTAGGAGAAGGTACTAAAATGACAATCAGATTGCCTTATTAACTGAATTGAACAAAGGAATTAAGACTATAATATACTGTATAGGTTTATTACTTGAAACTTGAGGTATATATGAGTAGAAAAATAAAAGTCCTTTTATTAAGTCTTATTATAGGTATTATTATTATAAGTCCATTTTTTCAATTTTTAAAAAGTGTTACAGTTATGTCAATTAGTAGTGCTGTTCAACGAAAAAATAGTTTGCTAAAAGAAGAAGGGATAAAAATTAAAATCCCTGGAGGATTATCAACAACTAAAAAAGATTGGTATCCTTTTGTTATGACCTTTAATTCTTCAAAAGGCTTTTCAAATTATATTGGAAAGGATGTTCAGTTAAGCATATTATATAATTTTGGTGCCTTTGATTTTATCAATGGTGCATCGACATTTTACGATAGCTCATCAAAATACTATAATGCTTTTTATGGTGCCTATGTGATTAAAGGACAAAACTTTTCTTTTGGATACAATATAGATCAAACACCTAATTATGATGAAATGGCGCTCGTTGCAAAATACGATATGACAGAACTGGTATTAAATAGTTTAAGGTGTTTTAATCCTACCTTTTTTTTGAAATTAGAGGAAGGACGTTCTATGGATTCGCTTATTGGATATGAAAATTGGGAAGTTATTGATGCTACAGTAATTACCAACGCTCCTATGCATAAGAAAAAGTCTAATTTACAATCATATATTCAATATGGCTCGCCCCCAAAGAAACTGTATAAAGGAAAGGATTTTCCTCTCGTTGAGATGAAAGGAAGGTTCTATGCAAGGTATTTTAAAGAAAATGGGTGTAGTATATTTTTCTATATATTTGCTACGGATATTAATACGATAGAAGAATGGGAGAAAGATATTTTGCCAAACACGAAGTTAAGTGTTGAGTAAAGTAATAAGTCGTATACTATAGACATTTTTTTATCCGAACATTATCTCCATATTGTTAAAAAATGTTTGCATTTAAATAGATATTCATGTATGATAAAAGTCTGTAAATAGAGAAATTAGATGAATACTGTATCAATTTTTGTTTTTTAGGAGGCAATATAAATGAAGCATGAGTTAATTATAGTACTTGATTTTGGCGGTCAATACAACCAATTGATTGCAAGACGTGTCAGAGAGACAAACGTGTATTGTGAAGTTATACATTATGACACACCTATTGAAGAAATTATTGCAAAGAATCCAAAAGGAATTATCTTTACGGGCGGACCAAGTGTTGTTTTTGAAGAGGGAGCGCCTTTAGTTGGTAAAGAGTTTTTTGAACTTGGCATTCCAATACTAGGAATTTGCTATGGGACTCAAATAATGGGATACGTACTTGATGCTGAAGTTTCAAAGGCTGAACATAGAGAATATGGTAAAACAGATATAGAACTTAACACGGAAAGTCTATTATTTAAAGGTATTGAAAAAGAAACTATTTGTTGGATGAGCCATACTTATTATGTTAGTGCACCACCAGCAGGCTTTGAAATTATAGGCTCTACGAAAACTTGCCCAGTTGCTGCAATGGCGCATGTAGAAAAGAAGCTATATGGTGTACAATTCCACCCAGAGGTAGTACATACACCAAGAGGCAAAGATATATTAAAGAACTTTTTATATAATATCTGCGAATGTAGCGGTGATTGGATCATGTCCGATTTTGCAAAAGAACAGATTGAAAAGATCAAAGAAAAAATTGGAGACAAAAAGGTACTATGTGCTTTATCAGGTGGCGTTGATTCATCTGTAGCGGCTGTTCTTATTCATAAAGCAGTTGGAAAGCAATTAACTTGTATATTTGTTGACCATGGACTGCTTCGTAAAGACGAAGGCGATGAAGTTGAAACGATTTTTTCTAGAGAATTCGATATGAATCTTATTCGTGTAAATTGTGAGGATCAGTTTTTGGATAAGCTAGTTGGCATATCAGATCCTGAAACAAAAAGAAAAATTATAGGTGAGGAATTCATTCGTGTTTTTGAAGCTGAAGCAAAAAAAATCGGCGTCGTTGATTACCTCGTACAAGGTACTATTTATCCTGATGTTATTGAAAGTGGAACGAAGAATGCTGCCGTAATTAAAAGTCATCATAATGTCGGAGGACTACCTGACCATGTTGATTTTAAAGAAATCATTGAACCGCTTAGAGACTTATTTAAGGACGAGGTTCGTGAAGTTGGACGTGCCATCGGTATCCCAGAATTCTTAGTTGCTAGACAACCTTTCCCGGGACCTGGTCTTGCAATTCGTATCATTGGTGATATTACAAAAGAAAAGCTAGATACCCTTCGCGATGCAGATTTTATTTTCAGAGAAGAAGTACAAAATGCTGGCATTGCAGCTGGCTTAGGACAATACTTTGCAGTATTGACTAATATAAGAAGCGTAGGCGTAATGGGGGATGAAAGAACCTATAGTCATACTATAGCCCTTAGATCAGTCGATACCTCAGACTTTATGACCGCTGATTGGTCAAGAATACCCCATGAAATACTTGCTAAGGTAAGTAATAGAATTGTAAATGAAGTACAGAATGTAAATAGAATCGTGTATGATATCACGAGTAAACCGCCCGCTACGATTGAGTGGGAATGATGTAAAGAAACGCTACAACCCAGTAATATTAAGGGTTGTAGCGTTATTTTTTTGGGAGTGATTCTAGTTTGATTCTAATTTTATTCAATCTATGATATTGATGTAATCTTAATTTCATAAATATGGACAAGTTTCACCTTGCTGATAAAAATGAACATCCGCACAACGGAGCAGTCACTGACAAAGCTGCATAGATTACTGGAAAATAATCCAATTGAATATGTTGCAATGGCACTGTCAGGAGAAATGCAGGCATATTTTGATATTGATGCTGAAATGGTTAAAGATATGTTTGGAAATAATATAGGGGTATTTGAAAAAGGGATATAATCCGGCAACAGCAAAGATGATGGCGAGGGAGTTTTTTCGATATGAAAGTTGAAAAATAAAATGAAAAAAGTAGTAGCATTACTAATTCTTGTACGGTATAATTATGTACAAGTGATAAAAAGTTTTAATGTATGAATTTTGAAAGTGCAAACTAGCACGAAGTGAGGAAAAATATGAGCGAAAAAGGTTATATTCCACCATATACAATATCAGATAAAATAGTAAATTTGATTTCTGATATTACTGAAATAATAACCAAAATAACAATAAATGATAATATGAGTAATAATCCAAGGCTTAGAAGAGATAATCGTATCCGCACAATTCATGCATCCTTAGCGATAGAAAACAATTCATTGTCATTGGATCAGGTTACCGACATCATTAACGGAAAGCGGATTCTTGGAGCACCAGATGAAATATGTGAAGTAAAGAATGCATTTGAAGCATATAACAAACTTTTGGAGCTGAATCCATATTCAGTTAAAGACATGTTGTTAGCCCATAAAGTATTGATGAATGAGTTGACAAAAGAAGCTGGTACATTTCGAAGTGGTGGCGTAGGAATTTTTGCAGGGAAGCAACTGGTTCATATGGCACCTCCCACAAACCAGGTACCACATTTGATCAAAGACTTGGTAGATTGGGCAGAAAAGGCAGAAGTTCATCCGTTGATAAAAAGTTGTGTATTTCATTATGAATTTGAATTTATTCATCCATTTGCAGATGGCAATGGCAGAATGGGGCGCATGTGGCAAACATTATTGTTGTATAAATGGAAGTCGCTGTTTGGGTGGTTGCCAATAGAGACACTGATTAGAGAACGTCAGGAAGAATATTATAAAGCACTTGGAGAATGTGATCATAGTGCAGATTCGGGTAAATTTGTGGAGTTTTTACTTACTACAGTTTATGATGCATTAAGCCAAATAGCAGATACCGAACAAGTTACCGCACAAGTAACCGAACAAGTTGAAAAGGTAATAGATGTTATTGGTGACAAGGAATATTCAACTAAAGAGCTTATGGAATTGTTAGGATTAAAACACAGACCAACATTTAGGGATAATTATTTGTTACCAGCGTTGGAACTTGGGTTGCTTGAGATGACGGTACCTGATAAGCCTAATAGTAGTAAGCAGAAGTATCGGAAGGTGAAGTGAGGATAATTAATGTGTCTCATATTATGATAGAAAAAATACTGGTATTGAGAATAAGGGCTCACATTACGAAGATGAACAAAAGGAATTTGATCGACCGGATGATAAAATTGTTTTGGAGCATCTACAAAAACTAGATGACTTGGTTAGAAATGTTAAGGTTGTACAAAGCGCAACTGTGTGAAGCGATAATTTGCATTATTATAGTTCGGTAAGTTGTATGCAAACATGATTCTATTTTGATTCTAAAATTCATTCGGGCCATATGAAAAATAAAATAATATACGGAATTCTGCGATTCAAAAACACGAAATAGGAACAAATGTATCTGCAAAACAATTCTAGGCGCTGAGTGGGAGTGATGTAAACACCTTGAAAAAGCCAGTATTTATGCGACTTTCAAACAAATTTGTTTAGAGATTGGCAACGATTTGGCAGCATTTGGCGTTCACTCAGAGCGTAAACTTTATCTTTATATTGAATAGAAAAGCCTTGCTGATTTTCGAAAAAATGAAAGTCGGTAAGGTGTTTTTGTGCTTCTATTACTTTTTCTTTTTCTTATCTGTTTTTTTCTTGTTTCTTAAATTCTTCTAACAGCATATCACTATGCTCTTGCGATGGAACCTTAGACCTACGACTGACCTGATCTGATTCCGGATATTTATGTTGTCATTCATCATATTCTTCTTTTAAGATTTCACCAGCTTCTAACCTGGCAGCCTGCAGACTAGTTGTTATAATATTCTTTCCCAGAATCGGATTCCAGTGTAGGTCTATAGATTGTACAGCTTCAGCAGAACCTCAGGCGATGAAAAAATATAATCTGCATCAGGCACTAAAACAGATGAATGGTTCCAGGTCACAAGTCCAGAAGCAAAACCAGCCGCATTTGCACATGCAATATCTGTCGGCATATCGCCGATATAGATGCATGAATCGGGGGATGCACCGGACTTTTCTGCATAATAAAGAAGCGGCTCAGGATCCGGTTTGTGCTGCAGTGTATCATCCGCACAGACAATCAGATCAAATATTTGTTCAAGATTAAATTTGCGGAAATAACTTTCATATTCCGTTTTCTTTCTGGAAGTGACAACGCCAAGATGTAATCCACTTTTTTTCATAAACTGCAGCATATCTTTTGCACCGGGGAAAAATACGGCCTGATCTGAGAACTTGCTGTAATTCTGTATCCATTTATTTTCAAAATACTGATCTACAGATGCACCAAGCAGTTCAAGGGCATCAAGCGTCGGAATTCCCAACACGATCCGAAGATTTTCAAGGGAATACTTAAGACCATATGTTTCAAGTGTGTACCGCCAGGTCTTAAAAATGGCATTTTCGGTATCAATCAGTGTTCCATCCAAATCAAATACGATATGATTATATTGCATAAGCGTCTCCTTTGTGGTGAGTTCAATCAGTTGCAGTGCATAATCCAGATATAACTTTCGATAGGTAGTCACATTTGCTGTCCTGAGCCAGATATATCATATTTGAGATCATGGTGCGGCGGACACAGCTATGTACGATAGGAAGAGACATCAGCTAAGACCTCCTTTTGATAAGGTGCTGATATCGGCAACAGGAGTATCAGAAACTAAGAAAAGTGTAAGAAAAAATCCAATCATAAACCCTGAAAGGCATCCGGTCAGATAAAGTATAAAGTGATCACCATAATAGATTGGTAATGCTATAAGACTCGGAAAAACAAAAGCGGGCGTTTCGATTTTGGAAAGTCCAGCCAGTAGCCCACCAACCGCACCGCCGATGCATCCAAAAAAGAAAGGCTTCTTTCTGGGAAGATTTATATTAAATAATACAGGTTCAGTTATTCCAAACAGTGCAGAAAGAATTGCAGGGGCACATAATGATCGAAAAGGAATATTTCTGCTTTTTACCATAACAGCAAGGGCTGCACCGGCCTGAGCAAAAACAGCAGGAGCCATGATCGGAAGAATACTGTCATGTCCCGTAACGCCAATGTTATTTATTGCTACAAGAATTAATCCCCACTGAAAGCCGAAGATTACCATCGGCTGAATCAGTACACCGAGCAGCATACCGGCAGCTGCAGAGGAAAAGGTATAAAGTGATGCATAACCGGCTGCAAGAGCATCTCCAATTATGGCGCCGATTGGTCCGAAAACAAAAAGTGTGACCAGACTGACTATACTGAGACAGAGGAGCGGGGTAAGAAAACCTCTGACCAGCTCGGGGAGTATCCGTTCAAGAAAATGCTCGGTAACAGCCAGAAGAGCACTCGCCATGATAATTGGAATGATGCTGGAGTGGTAAGTTACAGCTTTAATCGGAAGATTGAAAAAATGAAGAGTTGTACCGGTTTCAAAAGCTTTTGTTAATGATGGATACAACAGAATCAGGGCAATTACTGTACTGTAAAACGGATTGGCGTGGAATGTTTTTGCTGAAGTAATTGCCAGCAGCACTGGAAGAAAATAAAAAGTGCTGTCGGATATTGCATTCAGTATGAGATAGGTTTCACTGCTGTCAGAAAGAAAGGAGGCCGTTGTTAATATAAGCAGAGCGCCTTTCATAATTCCACCTGCGCACAGTAAATTCATAAGGGGCATAAACATATCAGAAATGGCGGCTATCAACTTAGAAAGTAATTTTTTTTCGTCATCATACTTCACTATATTTGACCATCCTTTCATTTGAATATTTTATTTACTTTCATTTATGTTTTGTAAGTATAATTATAGCGAATAAAATACGTTGCGTCTTTTTGATATGCGACATATAATATAATTAATGCGACAGACATAGGATTCATAGGATTCATGTTGGATAGAGGATAAGGAGATGACGAAGGATGTTGTCGACCGTTAATACAATTCCTTTGAATGATGAAGGAAAAGAAATCATGAAGCGAGGAACACCAGGGTTTCCCTGCAATGCTTACATCGGTGATATTCATAATTATATCGAAGGTGAAATATCGCTGCATTGGCATAGTGACCTTGAAATGTTTGTGCTAGATGAGGGAATGGTGCAGATCATATTTGCAGATCATTCATATGTTCTGCGACCGGGCGAGGGGTATTTCGTGAATTCGGATGTCCTGCATGGAATAATCTGTAATACTGATCAGCCCTGCCGATACCGCTCTGTTGTATTTGACCAGTCCGTTATATCAGGACGTACCGGAAGCGTGTTTGATGAAAAATATATCAGCCCCTTTCTAAAGGGAGGCGCATCATCCTGGGCACTTAATCTGATTGATGCAAGCAGTGCGGCAGTGATTTCTCTTTTCAATGCAGCGTTCAATGCCTGCGAATTGGAGCCGGAAGGCTATGAATTTACAGTAAGGGATGCAATGTCGAAGATTATCATGTTATTGAACGGACACAAGGAAAAGCAGGTAGTCAGGGTTGAGACGATGCAAGAACAGCGCCTGAAGCAGATGCTGAACTGGATTGATGAACATTACATGGATAAAGTAACAGTTGAACATATTGCGGATGCAGCCGGAATATGTGTACGTGAATGTCAGAGGACATTTGCAACAGTTATCCAGGATACTCCGATAAGGTATCTGATGCGAAGGAGAATTGCTATTGCAGCGGATATGTTGAAGTCATCAAACGCTGCCAATAGTGAAATCTGTGCACAGTGTGGTTTTGAAAGTCAGAGCTATTTTACAAAACAGTTTCGACTTATTATAGGCGTTACGCCTAAACAGTATCAGAGAAATGTACGCACCAATTGGCAGACAGTAACTGGGCGCATACATGATAAATAATATTATTTATTAACAAGAATAAGTCTAGGGTATGAGCTATTGAATTACACCGTCTCGTACAGTAATTACCCGGCTACTGCTTTTGGCCGCCTCCAGCGAATGAGTAACCATAATAATTGTTTGTCCCCTTTCCTTGTTTATATCCCGTAGCAGGCTCATAATTTCTGCCCCGGTCTTACTGTCAAGATTTCCGGTCGGTTCATCTGCAAATAAGATTTCAGGATTTCCAATTAAAGCACGAGCGATTGCCACACGCTGTTGCTGTCCGCCTGACAGTTCACGAGGGGTATGCTTTCGCCTGTCCGATAAGCCTACAACTTCTAAAATGTAATTTAATTGTTTTTTATACGCTCTCATTTTCTTACCATCCAATAATAGTGGAAGCATGATATTTTCTTCTAAATTCAAGTTTGGAATGAGATTATAAAACTGAAATACAAAACCTATTTTTTGTCGTCTGATTTTACTCATTTTTTCGTCGCCCAATTGGGATATATCTGTGCCATTTATGAAAACGGAGCCGCTTGTTGGAGCGTCCAGACCACCGAGAATATAAAGCAGGGTACTTTTTCCCGATCCGGATTGCCCCATAACAGAAACAAAATCCCCTTGTATGACTTTCAATGATACGTCTTTCAACACCCTTGTGGTGGTATCTCCAAGCCCAAAATCTTTTACTATGTTCTTACCCTCAATAGCAATATTATCAATCAATGTTTTCATTTTATAGACCTCCAATCTATTATTAAAATTTGATTTCCTCGACTAACTTCATTTTGCGGCTTTTGAAAATGGGTACTACAGAACCAAGCAAGGTGACAATAATCCCCAATGCCCCCGCTGTAAGAAAAGTCCAAGCGTCCAGTTCTGGCACCATTGAGATTTTGGGGCCTGCCACAATGAAAATCGTTTGTATTTCCATATAAGAAACGAAAATGGCAATTATCGAACCAATCAAGCCAGAAGTAAAGCCCTCAATCAATATCATTTTCATATTCTGCTTGTTACTCAACCCAATGGATTTATACATGGCAATCGTGCGCCTCTTCTGTATATAGTTAATCAACAAATTATTGATAACGCCCATGGTTGCAAGCAATAAAATGAAGTAGGTCATACTGTGCATTGGTTCTAAAAAAGCTTCCACGGTGGAAAGGGCATCGGTGTTAAATTCCTCTACCGTTCGGCTCCAATTTGAAGTATCGCCGAATAAATCTCTAATTTGAACAATGATAGCGTCAGGGTCAGCGGCGGTATAGGCTAAGAAGTCATAGGCAGTTGCGCCAAAATCTGAAATGGCATAGGTTGAAGAAATAACGGCTTCCACATCGGTCGCCCTTGATTTGAAACTACCCGTTACCAGATAGGGCTTTTCAATGTCTCCATTTGACAAAATGATTGTGTCACCTATGAAAAATCCGGTACGCTCCATGCAGTTTTCGCTTAATATCAATGACCGTTCCCGTGCAAATGAGGAAATAGAGTATCCTTGCATGGCATTTTCTGTGTAGTGTAGTGCGAACATAGAGCTATGCCATTCTAGATTGTACGTAGCTTCCAAACGAGAAAAAGTAATGTCATTTCCCTGTATTTTGTTTTCAAACACATGAACAGGCAATACCTTTTCAATCCCGTCCAGGTTTTCTACCTGCGCTACAAAGCCCGGTTCCATATGTCCGTCCGCAAAGCCCTGAAGCTCTGCACCGTGGAAAACATCACTGATATAAGTCGTTACAAAGTTTCCAACAACGCTGATAGCAATAACAGCAGAAATGCTAATAAACAGCAAGGTGATATTCTGTGCGATGTTCTTGTTATCGCGCATATTCCGGGCGGCAAGTCTGCCCTCGTTTTTGAAGATCAGTCCGTATAAGCGTTCCAATCCCATAGCGATTAAATTTGTAACAAGCGGTATAATAAGTATGGTAGCGGAAATTAAGCCCAACAGTGAAAAACCGCCTGCTAAATATAACATATTGCCGGAAGCCATTTTCGGCAGAAAAGCAGAAACAACGAAAAGAACAACCCCAACCCCAATGATAAAGCGCCGGGGGATATGTTTTTCTTCTACGATTCCAAGTACAACAGCTTTTATTGGCAAACGGCTTGCACGGCGTATAGGCAACCATGCACTCAATAGGGAAACAACAACTGCTACGCAAAAGGAAAGAAGCACGGCAGGTAAAGAAATGACAACTGGAATCTCAATGCCTTGTGTTAAAGATTGCCCCATTCCGTGTAAAATCATTTTTAATACAAGCATTCCTATGGGAATGCCAATCAGCCCACCCAAGCAACCGTATAACATGCTTTCAGATAAAAAAATATGGGTTACATTTTTTTCAGTTGCTCCGATACTGCGGAATGTCCCAATGATTGGTAGACGGTCTAATGTGATTACCTTGTAACTACTGTAAATGATGAAAATACTCATAGTTAATGAGAAAAAGCTAATTAGGAAAAACGGCATAGACTTTTGTCTTGCGTCAGCCGTTATCCCAGCTTCGTTTACAATTTCAGAAACCCGATATTCATCGTAAGAGAGCGCATCCTCCAGTTGGTTTATGAGTTCATACGTCTGGGTGTCCTCAGTGGATTCAAGCAAGATTTCACTATATCCATTAGTCTGGCCCAAAAGTCCCGCTAATGTGGTCAGTGGCAAAAGAGCCGTTGCACCTCTTGTATGACGTAGAAAGACAGTATCATAGGCGGCAATTTCTACCACTTCAAACCGAATAAGGGTTCCACTGATTTGCAGGGTAATGGTATCGCCTTTTTCAATTCCATATTTTGAAGTAAACCGTTCCGGCAAAATAACCTGATTGCCGGAAAAATCGGAAATGTCCCCGCCATTGAGTAAACGTGGTTTGTTAATCTGATTTAACTCGGAAAGATTAGCAGCAATCAGGTCAACCGTTTCATAATAGCCGCTTTCGGCATAAAGGGAAGTACCCTCCAACATACCTACTTTTGCCCGAATTGAGGATAAATCAGGAATATCGTTTGTATCTATACTGCTATCAATTGCACAAACGGAAACAGTAGCGCTTCCGGCCATGCCCTTCGCCATTTTACGCTGTGCGCTTTCATACGACACGCCGATAGAGAAGGACACAAACAGCAGCATAGTGGAAAGAAGTATTGACAGGAGCATAACGGCAGTTCTTACCTTGCGCTCTTTTACATTCGTTAAAATATATTTTAGAATGATTTTCAAACTTACACCTACTTTCTGATAGAATTATGCTATTTCAATGCGTTTTTGATTGCTTTAAAAACGGTATTGCTAGTAAACGAAAAAAGGTTGGCAGCTGTCATAATGTAATGATAAGCTGTCAACCTTAATCTATTTTTTAGGCAACCTTAATTAACCTTAATTCGTCGGAAAATAAATCAGAAAAACCGTTCCGAAGTCAAGAACGCTTGAAACGGAAATTGTACCACCGTGAAGTTCGACAATGTCTTTTGCAATGGCAAGCCCTAAACCCGTTCCCTCTGGTTTATGTCTTGTATTAGTTCCTCGGTAATATCGTTCAAAAAGTTTGCTTGTTTCCTCTGTGGTCATACCTTTACCGTTGTCCGCCACCGTTATTTTTACGCCGTTTTCAGAAACAGAAATTTGCAAGGTGACTTCCGCATTGTGTTGTCCATGTACAAGGGCATTGATCATTAGATTTTGAAATGCCCTCGTTAAAAGTTTTGGGTCGAAAGAAAACAGGATTGTTTCCTCTGTGCTCTCAAAATGAATACTACGGCTTTCATATTCAGGATTGTTCAAAATATCAATCACCAATTCTTTTGAAAAGCGGATCAAGTTTTGTTCTTGCCGATTGACGGGAACCATGCCGTTTTCCAATTGATACGTTAATTTCAAATCATCAATCAGGTTTTCCATATGCACAGCATTTTTAAGCATAACCCCTGCATACCGCTTGTATTGTTCATCCGTTTTTATTGTATCATCTTGTAAAATTTCAGCGTAGCCCTTAATTGGCGATAAAGGCGTTTTTAAGTCGTGAGTTATATTTGCAATCCAGTCCCTGCGCATTTTTTCTGTCTGTTGACGTAATCTGTCACTTGCTTTGATTTCTGTATCCAAGGTATTTAGACTATCGTAAAGGTCGCTAAAAGCTCCGCGGTTTTGGATTGGAAGATAGCTGCGTTTTGAAATATCCTTAATTGACATAGTAAGGCGACTGATGACCCTTGCTATGCAAAATCCATATATAATTCCTGAAATAAGTATCACACTAAGTAATATCGCAACTATGGAAATGATAACAGTTTTCCCACCTGTAAACCTTTCCCCATTCAAATACATGGTAACTTTTTTGACTTCTATAGGGAAATATATAATATAAGCATAACCATTTTCCTTATTCGTGATTTCCCCGATAAAAGATGTTATTTTATCATCCCCCAAATTGCTGGAATGGAAAAGTCGCACAATATCCGTATTAGAGTAATAGTTTAATGCTTTTTTAGGCTTCCCATAACTGTATATCTCATATCCGGTGTCATCTAAAATTTGAAGTCCGATACTGTTATCCTGCAGTAACTCTATGCCGGATTGTTTTACTTGTGGCTTATCATCAATAAATATAATCTGCTCCCTGAAATTTTCTGTAAAAATTTTAGGCCAATCGCTTCTTACCGTTGCACCGTCCGACGTTTGAACGGTAATCAACAAAAGAAAAAGTCCAATCGCTGAAAGGGTAGTCCCAAGTAGCGATAAAAAGAAAATCAGGTAAATATGAAAAATAGTGCGGTAGCCGGATTTTTTCATTTAATCAGTCCTTTTCTTTAGCTTATAGCCTAACCCTTTTATAGTAATTAACTGCTGCGGATTTGAGGGGGTGTCCTCAATCTTTTCACGGATATGCCGAATATGTACCATAATGGTGTTATCACAAATACTGCTAAATTCCCCCCAAACCTGTTCGTAAAGATGTTCCTTGCTGATAATCTTATCAGGATTTTCCATAAAATAAGACAATAGTAGAAATTCCCGCCCGGTTAGATTGATCTCCTGTCCCGCTTTATAAACCCGGCAGCTTTCTTTATCCATTGTGAGCGTTTCAGTTGTCAACAAATAATTATTGCTTGACTGTGTAACAGTCTGATATTGTTGACGGCGGAGCTGGGCTTTAATTCGATAGACAATCTCCCTTGGACTAAATGGCTTTGTGACATAGTCGTCACCGCCGCAGGAAAGACCGAGAATTTTATCAATATCATCATTTTTGGAAGAAAGGAACAGGATTGAGCAAAAGGAAAATTCCCGTATTCTTTTACATACTTCCATACCGTCAATATCCGGCAGCATAATATCCAAAACCATTACGTCAGGCTGATATTCTTTGCATGCTTGAAGTGCGTCCATACCTGTATATACTTTTTGAATGAATTGAAAACCGTCCTGACGTAGCACTTCTTCTATTAAATCAACGATATCTTTTTCATCATCTACCAACAGTATTTTGCTATTCAACTTTATCACCCTTTTTCCTCTTTGTTCTGCCATTAATGGGCTTGTCGCCGTTTTTAGGTATTCCATATATGGCTAAAATGGGTATACATTACCCCTATATTATAGTCGGACAACCGAGTGATAGCAAGAATTGATTTGTTTTGATATTTTATTACAAAAATATATTGCTAATATATAATTACTGATACATAATGAATAAAGTAATAGAAGCTTTCACTCATGAACTTAAAGGTGAGGATTACTATAAATTTGAAGCTTTAGAGATAGTGAAAGGAGTACAATAATGACCATTATGGAAAGGTTAGATTTGATGCTTACACGGATAAAAGGCATGAGAAGATATATTTTGTTTTTTATGATGTATGCTATGTTTGGATGGATTTATGAGGTATTTCTTGAAGTTGTTGTATATCGCTGGGGTTTTTCAAATCGGGGGTTTTTATTTGGTCCCTATTGTCCCGTATACGGATTTGGCGCACTTCTTTTTTTGTTTTGCGTTTATCCGATGATTAAAGATAAAAAGTTGCCCCAAAAGTTACTATGGTTCTTGCCGGTATTCTTGGCATGTATGGTTGCAGCCACTTTGTTAGAACTGCTCACAAGTTATTTGATGGAATGGACAATTGGCAGCTGGCCATGGAATACATATGCAGATTATGCCATTCATTTTCAGGCTAGAATTGCACTTTCACCATCCATACGTTTCGGCATTGGTGGGGTGATTTTTCTATATATATTCCAGCCATTTTTCGAAAAAGCTGTGGGTAAATTGAGCGATAAGAAAATAACAGTTATATCTATTATGGTTCTAGTTGTTTTGATGGTAGATCTGGTCTATACTATTTTCTTTCGTTAAATAAAGATTCGTAAGCAAACAATAAAACAAAATATCCTTAATCAAAAGAACTCGGATGCATGCCTTCGAGTTCTTTTGTGATTTATAACCTTAACATAGAATTAACAATGAACTTATATGAGATTTACAATGAGGTGATAAATTAAGTAGTATAGTCAATAAGAAAATTTCCGAATGACACTAAGAATTTTCTTGAACTAAAAATAGCTATTAAATTAAAAGGAGAACTAAAAATGAAAAATATTAAATTATTAGCAATTTTAACAGCGTTTGTAGTTTTGGGTAGTTCCTTAGTTGGTTGTACAGGGGGTACAAAGGATGATCTCGATACGACAGAAACACCAGTAACAGAAACACCAACAACAGAAGTGCCAGAAACAACGGCAGAACTTGAAGGTAAAGTAATTGTTGATGGATCTGGTACAGTGTATCCATTGATGGCTAATATTGCTGAAGAATATATGGTTACTGTACAACCAAATGTAAGTGTACAGGTTGGTAGAGCAGGTTCTAGTGCAGGTTTTAAGAAATTCATACCAGGTGAATTAGACTTTTCTGATGCATCAAGAAAAATCAAAGATGAAGAAGTAGAGCAACTAGCAGAAAAAGGGTTAAAATTTGGTGAAGATGTATTTGAATTCAAATTAGCGCTTGATGGTTTAACTATGGTAATCAATAAAGATAATTCTTGGGCAACAGAGATGACAAAAGAAGAAATCGTTGCGATGTACTTATCAGGAACCTATAGCGCAGAGGATAAAGTTCTTTGGTCTGATATTAGATCAGATTGGCCAAACGAAGAAGTTAAATTTTATGGACCAAATGAAAACCACGGAACATATGAATTTTTCTATGAAACTATTCTTGGAAAAGAAGAGATGGTTAAGACAGCGAACCTACAACAAGAATACTCAACATTGGTTGACTTAGTATCAACAGATAAAAATGCAATCGCATTCTTCGGATTTGGTTATTATGTGAGCAATACTGACAAACTTGTTGCAGTAAAAGTAGACTTTGGTAATGGGCCAGTTGAACCTACTTTAGAAACAATTGGTGAAGATCTTCCTTATGCTGGATTTACTCGTCCTGTATTTACATACTTAAATGTAAACTATGCAAAGGAAAGACCACAAGTTCTTGATTATGCCAAGTATGTTGTATCTTCAGAAGGTGCGAAAAGATTAGCAGGACAAAATGGATTTGCACCATTGCCAGATTCTGTATATGAAGAATATCAAAAACAATTAGAAGCGATTAAATAATAGGAGTTAAGAAGCCAACTATTTAACCAATACCTATATGATCTTAAGGCGAGTAGATTTCATTCTTCTCGTCTTATACTGATTAAATAAAACATAAACAATTAGCAAATTTATGCTATTTGTTGAAATGGAGTGTTTTTTATGATAAACCTTGCAAAAGGGATGAAGAAGAAAAATGAAAACTTAAAATTATTTGAAAAGATTATACCGACTATTTTATTAATAATTGCATCCATTTCTGTGCTTACTTCTATTGGTATTGTTCTGACTTTGATAGTTGACGCAGTTCATTTTTTCAAAGAAATACCTTTTAGAGAAATATTCAGTACAGAATTGGCCCCATTAAAAGCAGAAAACGCGTCTTTTGGGTTTTTACCGTTAATAGCTGGTACGTTTATTACATCAGCAATTGCAATGTTTGTGGCGATTCCAATAGGACTAACCGCTGCAATATATTTAAGTGAGTTTTCAACAGTCACAAGAAGAAAAATCATTAAACCAATTATTGAAGTGTTAGCTGGAATTCCTACTATAGTGTATGGATTTTTTGCGTATTCTTTTGTGACACCGTTGTTAATGAAGCTTATTCCAAGCTTAGAAGCAAAGAATGCGCTCAGCCCTGGTATCGTTATGGGGATCATGATTATTCCAATTGTTACTTCTCTTTCGGAAGATGCTATGAATGCTGTACCTAGCTCAATTAGAGAGGGCGCTTTAGCACTTGGTGCAACAAAATTAGAAGTTGCGTTTAAAGTGATTGTCCCAGCTGCTATTTCCGGGATTATTACTTCTTTTGTATTAGCAATTTCAAGAGCCATCGGAGAGACCATGATTGTTACAATTGCAAGTGGGAGTGCAAAGAATTTTACACTTGACGTTACAAAGCCAATGCAAACCATGACAGCGTATATCGTTGAGTTTACAAGTGGGGATGCTGGTAGTGGGACAACTGGATACTATAGTTTATATGCAGTCGGCCTGATTCTTTTTATCTTCACGCTTTTAATGAACCTACTTGCAAAATATATTACGAAAAAATATAGAAAGGAATATTAGAGAATGAATAATAATTCATATATTCTTGATCAACAGTTTAAGAACCAACAATGTAGTGGGAAAGGAATGAAAGCATACATTGATATGGAAGTGGCTCATAAGAGAATGAAACGAAGAATTTTACTAGATAAAGTAATGAGAAGGCTGTTTTCATTTACAATTGTATTTGCATTATTGGTATTAGGGCTATTACTATATCAAGTGGTTAGTCAAAGTCTTGGATGGTTAGATATTCAATTTCTAACAAGCAGATTATCCATTTCTGCAGAGAAGGCAGGAATAAAAGGTGTTATTATTGGCTCTATTTTATTAATGGTGGTTGTAGCACCAGTAACGTTGTTTTTAGGGGTAGGGACGGCAGTTTATATGGAAGAGTATTCTAAAAAAGGCGCTCTTCAATCCCTCATAAATATGAACATATCTAATTTGTCAGGCGTCCCTTCGGTAATATTTGGTCTGCTAGGGTTAACCGTTTTTGGGAGGTTATTTCAATTGGGTTCTAGTGTCCTTGCAGGTGGGTTAACCTTATCGTTACTCGTTCTTCCAATTATCGTTGTATCCAGTCAGGAAGCGTTACGATCAGTACCAAATTTTCTAAGAGAGGCGTCCTATGCTTTAGGTGCGACGAAGTGGACAACGGTATGGAAAATTGTTTTGCCTACGGCGCTACCAGGTATTATGACGGGTGCAATTTTATCTTTATCCAGGGCCATCGGAGAAACAGCACCTTTGGTTGTGCTTGGAATACCAACGTTAATTTTAAGAACGCCATCAAATATAATGGATGATTTTACATCTCTTCCAATTCAAATATATTATTGGACATTAGATACTGTGCTCACAAAGGAATATGCAAATCTTGCTGCAGCAACGATTGTCGTATTACTGGTACTACTATTTATTATGAATTCTGTAGCAATAGTTATACGAAATAAGTTTCAAACGAGGTATTAAGATAACAGGTGTATTCCTCAAAATTCATACGAATGATTCTCTTTCATAACATTACAACTTACATAGAATTAACATAAAATCAACCAGTTGTTTTCATTGTTATGATAAACTTCCTTCATAAGATGTAACACATCTAGGAGGAATCAGTGAATGAAAAATAGTTTGTTCAAAAAGAATAAGCATAAGAATGAATTATATCCAATAAGAAAGTTTACGTTAACAAAGTATATCAAGAAGGTTATTCATTTAGATGATTTTAGAATCCGTACAAAATTATTATGTATGGTTATTCTAACCAGTTTATTGCCGATCATTATATTGAGCTGGTTAAATATAAGTAATTCTAGTAATGAAATAAAAAACGAAATATACAAAGGGAATCAGTTATATACTACATTAACAAAGGATAGACTTCATCAATACTTTTTCACAAGAGAGGGTGATGCTGAATTATTAGCTGAGACAAAAATTATAAAAGAGGGGATTGAGAAAATAAACAGTTTTAATATTGGGGATGAAGAGAATGAAAAAATTATGGATGAGTTTGGAAAAATATTAACTATTCCGCTGAATAAGTATAATTATACAGACGTTTTTCTAACGAATAAATATGGAGAAGTTGCTTTTAGTATGAATTACAACAAGCTTGATTTAGCACCATTAGTGATTTCGGGTGACTTTACAAATAAGGCTATGGCAGGAGAGCAAAATTGGTCAGAAGTGTTTCGAAATAGTTTTATAGATGATAATATAATGGTATTAGCTACACCAGTTTATTCCTATGCTGATATGAATGAGCCTACACCTATCGGCACTTTGAATATCGTTTTAAACCAAAGAGAAATCAGTGCTATTGTTCAAAATTCAGTAGATAGACTTGGTATAACAGGGGATTCATATTTGATAGATTCCGAAGGCTTATTTCTTACAAATACTATGAAAGAACCATATATTCATGGAGCTGCTTTAAATGAAGTTCTTGAAACTGAGAACGTAAATATCTTATCGGAACCTATAATTAATGGAGATATGGATTTTAATCAAACAACAAGTTACGAAGGATATATGGGCAAGAAGGTAATAGGAACATTGTCCGTTTCAAAAGTTGGGGATACATTAGTGGGACTTGTTACTGAAGTTGAAGAAGAAGAGGCACTTGGCGCAATAGAGGATCTTCGTAGAAACTTATTAATTATCGCTGCCATTATACTTGTCGTAGCATCATTACTTGCTATTCGCATTGCGTTTTCTATAAGTAAACCAATCGGCAAGGTTATAACGATTATCAATAAAATAGCAGATTATAATTTGAACATACCAATTCATATAGAAGAGGTAGTAAGAAAAGATGAAATTGGTGATTTAGAGAGAGCAATCGTTAAAATCGTTAATAATTTAAAGCGTGTTATTGTAGAAGTTGAAAAATCTGCAAGGGAAGTTGTTGCTTCTTCAAATGATCTGAAATTAAGTTCCATACATTCATCTAGAGCTGGAGATGAGGTTGCTAAAGAAATAAATGAAATATCAAAGGGGTCACTAGCACAGGCACAAAGTGCAGAAGGTAGTTTTAATAAAACAACAGCGTTAAGTCATATATTATCAACTGATTATGAAAATTTGGAACAAATGACGATGGCTACGAAACAAGTGGGTAAATTAGCAGATTCTGGCTTAGCAGTAATAGCGGTATTATCTGAAGTGAATGATCAATCCAGTGAAACAAACAGGGAACTCCGACGTAGTATAACGAAGTCTCATGAAAGTTCTAGAAAAATTGAAGATGCAAGCAAACTAATTATGGATATTGCGAATAAAACAAATTTACTTTCTTTAAATGCTTCTATTGAGGCAGCAAGGGCTGGGGAACATGGCAGAGGATTTGCAGTAGTAGCAAGTGAAATAAGAATTCTGGCAGCCCAATCACAAGCGTATAGTGGAACAATTAACATGATTATTGATGAATTACGTCATGACACGATAGAAGTTGAAGAACGCGTAGATAATCTAATCCAAATATCAGAGGAGCAAATGAATAGCGTAAGCTTAACCAAAGACAAATATATTGAAATTGCTGAAGCGATTAGCGTGGCAGAAGCTAAAGTAGGTATTTTAAATGAATCTCGTATTTTAATAGATAAAATGAGACGAGAGGTTGAAGAGGGAATTCAAATATTGGCTACAGTAAGTGAGCAAAACTCTGCAAGCACACAAAATGTATCTGCAGCAGTAGAAGAGCAAGTGACGACCATAGAGGAGATTTCAACTGCAAGTTACAATTTAGATCTACTTGCAAATAATCTTAACAAATTAGTAAGCGTTTTTAAATTATAAATTGAGAAAACAAAGTACTGTCAGCATTTCTTTAAAGAGAAGTGCTTTTTTTGTGCTTGTACAACCGTTTGATCCTATGCAGAAAAAATGTTTCATATGATCGATATTTTCATACTATGGTAAAGCTAGTTGTTAACAAGTACCATGTATCTATTTGGGTGGACTCACAAATAATAGAAATATCAATCAACAACATAGGATGGTGCATAATTATGAGTAAAATTTATTTTGTATTACAACAAATAATTATCTTTATTGCCTTTGGTTCAATTTATTACTTGATAGAAATACTTTATGATGGGACTAGTCATTGGGCGATGTTTGTCTGTGCTGGCCTTACTGGAAATGTAGCAGATTACCTTCACAAGTTTCATGCAAGAATGAATTATATTAAAAAGGCCTTTTTTATTACATCAGTAATTTTAGTACTTGAATATGTTTCAGGTTATATTCTTAATATATATTATCAATTGAATATATGGGATTATAGTAATATGGGCTTTAACCTACATGGGCAAGTATGTTTGACTTTCGCATTTATTTGGTTTTTTATTTTTAGTCCTTTAATTATTTGGTTTGTGGCTGGCATTAGATACGTGATTTTTGGAGAAAGAAGGCCATTACATGTATGGCATATTTACAGTTTATTTTTTACAGAAGTATTAGGATTAATAGGGTTAAAGGTGCTTGAACCAAAGAATTTAACTTTTTAGTCTAACGAACGTGGAGGTTTTATATCATTGACTCTTTACTTTTTGCGCTTTTTTGATATAATAATATAATGATACTATTAAAAAATGATAAAAAATGAATTAGGGGGAGAATTATAGTGAAAAAAGTCGGAATTTCAGTTATTATGATTGCATTAATTTTGGTATTTACTTTTAATACAGGAAAAGGGTTAGGTATATTTAAGGATTTAAAAGAATCAGACTGGTTTTATGAGAATGTGGTGGTACTGGTGGGCAAAGGAATCATTGAAGGTTATACAGATGGTGAATTCAAGCCTACTATCGCAATGACAACAGATCAATTTATTAAAACCATGGTGGTAGCCCTTGGACATAAGCTTGAAAATGGTAGGGAATATTGGGCAGAGCCTTATATAGAGAAAGCGCTAGATCTGGGTATCGTAAAGAATGGAGATTTTACATCCTATAATAACACTATCACACGAGCTGAAATGGCAATGTTAACAGTTCGAGTGGTTGAAATGCTGGAAGGAGTAAAGACCTATACATATGTTGGTTCAGAAGAAGAAAAAATTACAAGTACTATTTCGGATTATAGTAGCGCCAGTGCTAGTCTAAAGCCTTATATTATAAAGGCCTACGAGCTTGGTACGATTACCGGATATCCCGATGGGAAATTCAAACCAAGGGATTCTCTAAAGAGAAGTGAGGCGTGTACAGTTATTAGAAGAGTTATAGATGAAAAAATGAGAGATCGATTTGTTTTTTATGGTATTGAGATAATAGATAACTTAGATGGTCATGATCCGGATTTGGTGGATTTTGTTATTAGAATAAACGTTTTATCACCGCTTGAAGCACAATATGATAAGACAAAGACGTTCTTGTTAGATGCTGTTGGTGAAAAGCTTACTAATGAGATAATGATATTAGTAAAGACTAAAACTGATTTTCAAGACATTATACCGTCAAAGTTCTTTGAGTGGAAAGGTGACAAAAAAATTGAAGTAGCCTCTCCAGGAGGATATACGGACATATCGATAAGTGGATGGTAGGAGGATAATATTATGCTTAAAAGATTAATAATGATAGCTATAACTATTTGTATTATTACTAAAAGTAGTATAATAAGTTCTGCTCAATTGATAGATCCAACATTAGAACAAGTTATTGATATAGTAAATGATGAATTTAAAGATAAATATGATTTTCCAAGCGATTTCTATAATGGTACATATCCAGTTAGTAAAGAGATTTATGATAATTATAACATTCTAGTATGTTCAAAAAATGGAGTGACGAGACATGGAAATAAAGATTTAAATGGTGAATATAGGTTTTTGGGATATGATCCATATGGCGAAAGTATAGAAAATCCTGATTATTACTATGATGCATTAGATGGTACTGACTTTGATACGTTTGACTGGTTTGATTATCCATGGGACAAGAAAGCAGTCAAGGATATGTATGCAATTAATAAATCTCACTTTGATCACTATTCCTCCGATTTCCTGGAAATCTTTCTCTACGGTTTCAACTACTATCACGGAACGAATGGAATATACGGAAACCACCTTGGCCCGAACTGGAAGGATTTACCTTGGGAAACCTATTATCATATTCCGATAGCACCAACACAAAATACACGTGGTGTTGCATGGCTATTTCATAAAGAAAGTGATGGGAGTGTATGGTATACAAGTGCTTGGTTACCCCCTCTTCATGTTTTAGAAGAAGAAGAGTCGGTGATTGTAGAAGTGGAGCTTTCTTCGGAAGGTGCAGTAATCGCGCATAATGAAAAGGGCGCATCAACCTTTGATGTAGTAAAGGGAATACCAACCAGCGAACAGCTCTATGTAAATGTATTAGCAAATGAATATTTGGTCGAGCTAAGCATTAATAAAATACAAGGCGTTCATAAGTATACAGAAAAAATCTTTGCAGGAAACGATAGTAATGGAAATCCAACCTACACTTACATAACAACCCATACACCGTATACATATTACAAGATCGATAATTTTAAATTGTATGGATTAGCGGATGCAATCGTAAACAACTATGCCCTTCCTAATGGAAGTGTTCGTATTGAACCTAATAGCAATTACTACGCAGGTCCTATGGTTGCATATAACCAATTAGGTGGTATGTCAACAAATAAATCACATGTAACGGTATGGAATGACAAATTAATCATTGATGGACAAGTAATATTAGATAGTATTTCAGTAAGTCAATTTGCACCTGAACCTAAGCCTGTAAGAATACCTTTAACCCATGAAAATGCGTTATATTTGAAAGATCTATTAATTGAATCTAGGCTTTTAAATAAGTCAGCAACACCTAGTACCACAACGATTAATTATCATTATATAGCAGGTATTGGTACGGGTGGAATAAAGACAAGGATTATACCAACGAATAATGTTACAGTACATACGCCAGTAGTATGTGATGGAGGAATTTTGAGTGACAACCCCTTTGACCAATCTTTAGAACCTGATGCATCAAGAGCGGCGGTTATTCTTGGACGACCTTCTATAATTCAACTTAAAACGAAAGGACAACATATAAATATTGAGGGGTATGGAAATAAAGACTATGCAAAATATACAACAGATAAGCAAGTGAAATTTCCTTTTGATGTATATACAGATACGAAAGTTCAGAACAATAGTAGTTATTTAAAATCAAACACTTGGTACAGTGTTCCACTAGATCAAGACACACTTGATATTTACGTGCCAACTTGGGTAACAGAAGGGGAATATACAATTGAATATCGTACAATTGCGATTAACGCACCTAATCATGATCCAGCTGAAAAAGATGCTAATCTTAATTTAGTAAATTATGTTGCAACAGATCTTAGCCATGTGAAGGTCATTGGACGACTATACGGATTTAGAATTTATGACATTGAAAATTATCCGCTGTGGGAAGAGGTCTTTAGAGTAGAAAACAAGTCATTAGTACACACTAATAATTATTATAGTGTTGGATTATTGGATGAAAACGGCATACCTAATGGAAACAAACCCATTTTAACGCTACCCATTTTACAAGGAAGTCATCCAACAGTTATTAATCAAGGTGCATTGCCAACCGGATACACTTTTAAATTTGAATGTGAGACAATTGGTAATTACTCAGGCGATAAGGACTGTATTGAAATAACACCTCATTTCTATTATATAAGTGCAGATGGAAAAACCAAGAAAGAAGTAGACTTATGGTATAGTGAATATTTTAATGGGAAGAACAACTATTTTATTCAAATCGGTAGTAAAGCAGATGAAGAAAATGTGAAATATATAAAAATAGGTGATCCCGATAGAAGTGTTTCCGAACAAGAAATTAAGGATACCAGCAAAATTTTAGGTATTACAGAAAGCGTATTTAAGACGCAAAAAGCAAAATTGGGCTGGTTTGATAGAATAATATTAGCTAAACCTTTAAGAACCTTTGTTGGGAATACGGATAGTTTGCCAAGCAATTTAACAACTTCCTTCGTTAAAAAATCAGTTCAGCATTGGTATGGGGAATATTATTTGCCAAATTCGCTTTATATAGCACCAAAAGGGTTTGATGTACTTTCTTATTCAAAAGCCAACAATGGTCTTGATGGAAAAGAGCGCTTCTGGCTTAATAAAGGGTATGTTGTTGTAAATTTTGATTTGGTTACTGTAAAGAATGGAGCGTTTGATAATCCCGTGCTGAGTTACTATGATTCACCAAGAAGTAATATGTGGAAAATAGAAGGGTATCAAAATATTAAAAACGATTACAAGGGCGTGCCTTTTCATTTGTTAGATGGAGATATAATCTTTTATGATACAGATCATCAAGCAACAGAGGACTATACAACAGAAGGTACGCACTAAGAAATTGGGGACAGGTAAAAAAATTTCATCAGCTGGAAGTTTGTCGCAGATAAAGACATCATCAGGTGCGAAATATAGCCCAATATGTGGTTTTGCTGTAGGTTGTGGTGACTTTGTACCAACTACATCTTATTTTATTAATAACTTTTTGTAGAATAAATATCTTGAAATTAGTAGGTTCATGGTGTAATATTATAGCATAACAATTAAATATTATCTGTATGACTGGCGGAAAGTGGGAGTACCCACAGGGAGTACAGATTTGTAAAATGCCGACCGCCTGGGCAAAAGATCGTCTATACATCTTTTTCCCAGGCGGTCTTTTCATTTCTGATTTTAGAAAAGGAGTGTAGGCATTATGGAATATTTAGCGTGGCAAGACTTTAAAGAAGGTAATTGGACAAAGACAATTGATGTGAGGGATTTTATTTTAAAAAATATAACCCCTTATTACGGTGATGAAAGTTTTTTAGCAGGCGCAACCAAGCGAACAAAAGAAGTGCTTGCAAAATTAGAGCAATTGCTAGAAGCGGAAGCGGCAAAAGATGGTGTATTAGAAATTGACACGAAAACTGTATCTTCATTATTAACCTTTGAACCGGGTTATATTGACAAGGATCAGGAAATCATAGTAGGTTTACAAACAGATAAGCCACTTAAAAGAGCAATTAATCCCTTCGGTGGCATTAAAATGACAAGAAGTGCCTGTAAAGCATATGGCTATGAACTAGATGATAAAGTAGAGCAGGAATTTGCGTATAAAACCACACACAATGATGGTGTATTTAGAGTATATACGGAAGAAATGCGCGCAGTTAGAAAAAATGGTATTATTACCGGTCTACCAGATGCATATGGAAGAGGAAGAATTATTGGCGACTATCGAAGAGTAGCATTATACGGCGTAAATACTTTAATTGAACATAAAGAAAAAGACCAAGCATCACTGGGTAACGGTCAAATGACAGAAAAAAATATCCGACTCATGGAAGAAGTGTTCCGACAAATAGACTTTTTGGATAAGCTAAAAGCTATGGCGAAAATGTACGGACATGATATTTCACTACCAGCAACAAATGCTAAAGAAGCAATACAATGGACATATTATGGATATCTTGCTGCGATTAAGGAACAAAATGGTGCAGCAATGTCTCTTGGAAGAGTAAGTACATTTTTTGATATCTTCATTGAAAGAGATATAAAAAATGGTATTCTAAATGAAGAAGATGCGCAAGAACTAATAGATGATTTCGTTATTAAACTTAGAATGGCTAGACAACTAAGAACGCCTGATTATAATGAGCTTTTTGCAGGAGATCCAACCTGGGTAACTGAATCAATTGGAGGAATTAGTGAAGATGGGCGAATGCTTGTAAGCAAGAGCTCTTATAGATTTCTTAACACCCTATATACGCTTAAGCCATCACCAGAACCTAATTTGACCGTTCTATGGTCAAATGATTTACCAGATTCCTTCAAGAAATATTGTGCAAAAGTATCAATGGATACGGATTCTATTCAATATGAAAATGATGATATTATGAGGGCGCGTTATGGGGATGATTATGGTATTGCTTGCTGTGTATCTGCGATGAAGCTTGGGGAACAAATGCAGTATTTTGGCGCAAGATGTAACTTACCTAAAGTCTTTTTATTGGCACTCAATGGGGGCATTGATGAATTAAGTGGGATGAAGATTGGCCCGCAAATGGCGCCTATTGGTGACGGTACGTTAGATTTCGAAGAAGTAATGCTTAGATTCAAGCATTATCAAAGTTGGTTGTGTAAACTATATGTAAATACAATGAATGTTATTCATTATATGCATGATAAATACGCGTATGAAAAAATACAAATGGCACTTCATAATACTGAGGTAGAACGATTTATGGCATTTGGAATGGCAGGTTTATCCGTAATGGCAGACTCTTTAAGTGCTATTAAGTATGCGAAAGTAAAGCCCATTAAGAATGAAAATGGCCTAATTGTTGATTTTGAAATTCAAGGGGAGTTTCCTAAGTTTGGTAATAACAATGACCAAGTGGATCAACTCTCTGTTGATTTAACAAATGACTTCATTAATGAATTGCGTAAGTATCCTACTTATCGTGAAGCAATTCATACGCTATCAATATTGACGATTACATCAAATGTTGTATATGGTAAAAAAACAGGCGCAACACCAGATGGTCGAAAAGCAGGTGAAGCCTATGCACCAGGTGCAAATCCTATGCATAATAGAGATGAAATGGGTGCCTTGGCATCATTAGAATCAGTAGCAAAAATTCCTTACGAAGCATGCAGGGACGGTATATCTTGTACCTTTACCATACAACCAAAAACTTTAGGCAAAACTGAAGAAGATAAAAAAGTTAATTTGGCAGGTATACTAGATGGCTATTTTAGCAAAAAAGCGCATCATCTTAATGTGAACGTATTGAATAAAGAGACTTTAGTTGATGCAATGGATCACCCAGAAAATTATCCTAATTTAACGATTAGGGTGTCGGGTTATGCGGTAAACTTTATTAAATTGAGTAAGAAGCAACAACTTGAGGTTATTTCAAGAACGTTTCATGAAAAGATTTAGTTGTAACTGTAGCAAATGCATATCGTTTGAATGAATGTTTTTTATTATCAAACTAGTGGTTATAACAACTAGTAAAAATAAATTTAACCTAATGAAGGAGGCGTAACAAATGAGAGCTTTAATTAGCGTATCAGACAAAACAGGTATTGTAGAATTTGCAAGAGAGTTAACAGGGTTAGGCGTAGAGATTATTTCAACAGGGGGAACAGCAGCAGCGCTTGAAAAGGCAGGAATTAAAGTGATTGGAATATCTGAAATTACTGGCTTTCCAGAATGTTTAGATGGACGCGTAAAAACCCTTGATCCCCATATTCACGCTGGTTTATTAGCAATAAGAAGCAATGAAGAGCACATGAAGCAAATTAAAAGCTTAGGGGTAAGTCCTATTGATATTGTAGTAGTAAATTTATATCCTTTTAAACAAACGATTTTAAAGGAAGGCGTACGCCTAGAGGAAGCGATAGAAAACATTGATATTGGCGGCCCAACAATGTTGCGATCAGCGGCAAAAAACTATCAAGATGTTTCAGTTATAATTGATCCAGCTGATTATGAAAAAGTGTTATCCGAGCTTAAGGAAAATAAAAAAGTTTGCAAAGCAACGAATTTCTATCTTGCCTCAAAGGTTTTTGAGCATACATCTCATTATGATACGCTGATTGCTAATTATATGAGACAACAAAGAAGTGCGCAGGTATTACCTGATATTATGACGATGACTTTTGAAAAGGTTCAAGAAATGCGTTACGGAGAAAATCCTCATCAAAAGGCAGCTTTTTATAAAGAAATTGGCAATACAAAAGGGTTCTTAACAAATGCTGTTCAGCTTCATGGAAAAGAACTTTCATTTAATAACATCAATGATACGAATGGTGCACTTGAACTGTTAAAGGAATACGAAGAAGCAACGGTTGTTGCATGTAAGCATGCAAATCCATGTGGTGTTGGTAGCGGTGATACAATTTATGAAGCATACATGAGAGCCTACACTTCAGACCCTAAATCGATTTTTGGTGGTATCGTCGTTGCAAATAGAGAAATAGATTTAAAAGTTGCTGAAGAAATCAACAAAATTTTCATTGAAATTGTTGTTGCACCAAGTTTTAGTGAAGAAGCGTTAACAGTTTTAAAAAGCAAGAAAAATATTAGATTATTACAATTAGAAAACATTGAAAATAAACAACCAAATACTGCATATGATTTGAAAAAAGTAAGTGGTGGACTATTGGTGCAAACAGTAGACAATGCACTTTTTGAACAATCAGAGTTAAAGGTTGTAACGAAAAGAAAACCTACAGCGAAGGAAATGGACGATTTAATTTTTACTTGGAAAATAGTGAAGTATGCTAAATCAAATGGTATTGCAATAGGTAAAGACAAGCAATCACTTGGCGTAGGTCCTGGACAGGTTAACCGTATTTGGGCATGTACGCAAGCGATTGATCATGCAAAGGAAGCGCTTGGAGCAGAAATCCTTAAAGGTGCTTCTCTTGCTTCAGATGCTTTCTTCCCATTTGCTGATTGCGTTGAAGAAGCAGCAAAGGAAGGGATCACATGCATTATTCAGCCAGGTGGTTCTATGAAAGATCAAGATTCTATAGATTTGTGTGACCAACATGGAATTGCAATGGTATTTACTGGAATGAGACACTTTAAGCATTAGTCAATATTTGCTCACTTTTTAGTAAAATATGCATAAAAAAATTTAATTATGTTGACTTTGAATGGTTAATGTGCTACAATGTCTCTAGTGGTAATTGGCCTAAGGAACAAAATAGGTTGATTGTTTTAAACAGTCTATAAGGTTATAACAAGCATAAATGTGTGTAATTATTTATATTACGTTTCATGTTGAGACCTAGGATTAATTGCTACAAAATATTTTTAGTTAATTTTAGGAGGAAAAAGAATGAAACAAGGAACAGTGAAATGGTTTGATGCAAAGAAAGGTTTTGGTTTTATTTCTGTAGATGGAGAAAATGATGTATTTGTTCATTTTTCAGCTATCCAAGGCGATGGATTCAAAGCTTTAGAAGAAGGCGACGCAGTAGAATTTGAAGTTGTTGACGGTTCAAAAGGACCTCAAGCAGCTAGCGTTACTAAATTATAATTTAAACATACTAATAGATCCCCAACTTACGTTGGGGATTTTTTGGCGGGGAAAAAGGCAGACAGAACAAGGGGGACAGGCACTTTTTAAGTGCCTGTCCCCCTTGCCTTCTCTGCCTTTTTATTTCCTGCACCTTGATTTTTTGAGGCTAATATTATATACTTAAGTTTCATAATTAAAAAATGGAGGAATAAAGATGAAAAATTCAATCAAGGTATTAATTGGGATAGGTGTTATAGCCTTTCTATTTATATTAAGTTTTATTGGTGGCTATAATAATTTGGTTTCAAAAAGCGAAGGTATTCAAGCTGCGCTTGGGCAAATTGATAATCAATTACAAAGAAGAAACGATTTAATTCCTAATCTAGTAGAAACAGTAAAACAATTTGCAGCTCAAGAAGAAGAGGTATTTTTAGGTGTCTCAGAAGCAAGAGCCAAGTTAGCTGGTGCAACTACTGTTGCAGAGCAAGCAGAAGGTGATGCTGCTGTTACTTCAGCATTGTCTAGACTATTGGCTATTTCAGAAGCATATCCTGAATTAAAATCGAACCAAAACTTTTTACAGCTTCAAGATGAATTAGCAGGAACCGAGAATAGAATCGCTACAGCAAGAATGGATTACAATAATGTAGTGAAAGCTTTTAACGAAAGAATTCGTAGATTTCCAACAGTTATCTATGCGGGCATGTTAGGTTTTGACAAAGCAGATTATTTTGAAGCATCTGAAGGAGCTAGAACTAATCCGGATGTAGGTGATCTTTTTGAGTAATAGGTCCAAAAGAGGCATTAGACTTTTTTCTATTATAGGTATTTTAGTACTGGTTTTTTCTACCATCGTATTTGCAAAAGAATATCCAGCTCCTACAAATGAATTTTATGTTAATGACTTTGCAAATGTATTAGATGATCGTACTGAAAGCTATATTTATTCGATGAACAATGCCTTAGAAAAAGCTACTGACGCACAAGTTGTTGTGGTGACTGTAAATGATATTCAAGAACAAGCGTTAGAGGAGTTTTCTCTTGGTTTGTTTCGAGAATGGGGAATAGGAGATGCTCAGAAAAATAATGGTGTCTTAATACTTCTTGATGTTGCAGGAAAAATGTCTCGTATAGAGGTTGGATACGGTCTTGAAGGCGCTTTGCCCGATGGAAAAACTGGTAGGATTCAAGATAAATTTATGGTTCCTTACTTTAAGGAAGGGGATTATAACACTGGAATAACAGAAGGCTTTAATGCAATTATAAATGAGGTTTACTTAGAATATGGCTATGATGCACCCATTGAAGGAGATTATAGTACAGACTCAAAACCAACCAATCCCTTATTAATGGTTATTGGTATTATATTTGCTATTGGTCTAATAATTTTAGATTTTAGATTCACAGGCGGAATGTTTACTTTTATGATACTAAGAGGTATAGGCCGTGGCGGCGGTGGCGGTTCAGGTCGCTCAGGCGGTGGCGGAAGCGGCGGTGGCGGTGGAAGCTCTAGAGGATGGTAAGACAAAGGGGACAGGCACTTTTGGCTCATGGAGCTTAAAGTACTAGTTCCCTTTGTATTCCCTTTATCTTTGCTTTTTGATTGTGTTTTGCTTTTGTGGCTATTAAGTCAAAAGTACCTGTCCCCTTTGACTGTGGACTGCCCTTTGACTGCTTGACACAATCAACACAATAAGTCCTATTGACTATTTATTTTTTGTGTGATAGTATGAAAACTAATATGACACTATATTCAGGAGAATAACATGCTAAACAGAAAGGATCCAATACCATTATATGTCCAATTATATCGTAGATTAAAACAAGATATTATTAAAGGTACTTATTCCAATGGTAGTATGATTCCATCTGAGGCTCAACTAATTAAACAATATAATGTTACGCGTACAACTATTAGAAAAGCTGTATCAACGTTAGCACAAGAAGGTTTGGTAGAAACAATTCATGGTAAAGGTACCGTAGTATCTTTAAGAGAGTTGGATTACAATGTATGGAATTTTGGTAGTTTTACAGATTATTTAAGAATGTATAATGAAACACCTAAATCATTGGTGATTGAAAATAAAGTAGTAGTGCATGATGAAAAAAAATATTTCAAGCTTTTAAGAGGCAGAGGCATAAATAAAAATGGCGAAATAGTTTATTTAACTTTAGATAATTCGCTTATTCCATATGATTTGTTTCCGGGTATAGAAAAATATGATTTTTCAGTAGAATCCTTTTACAACATAATGAAGACGGTATATAATATTAAGCCTGATCATGTAAATATTAGAATTTTTCCTGTTATTGCAAGTGGACTTGCTCAAGAATTATTTAAAATTAATGAAACGACGCCTATACTCAGAGTTGAAGGAACACTCTATTCAAAAGATAGTATTGAGCTTGAAAAGATTAGTTTAACCTATAGTCCTAATATTAACTTTAACATTGTAAGTAGTGTTGGTGATAGGACGCAATATTAAAAAATCATACTATAAAGTCGGTCAAATATATTTTTTGTCATAACTTATACGTACGACCGTACGACCCAAGGAATTAGGACGAAATTTGGTTTATTTTAGTAGTTTTGCCTGAGGGTGGCATAATAAAACACAAGATTGGAGGTATAAACATGGTTGGAATTGTCATCGTATCTCACAGCAAACAAGCGGCAGAGGGTATTAGAGAATTATCCATGCAAATGGCAGGTCATGAGCAAAAGATTATAGCTGTAGGGGGCACAGACGATGGTCGCATAGGTACCGATGCACTTAAAATATATGAAGCTATCCAAAATGCTGATTGTGGAAAGGGTGTTGTCGTTTTAGTAGATCTAGGAAGTGCAGTATTAAGTACTACAGCAGCAATGGATTTATTAACTGAAGAGGGTATCATCATTGATGTTAGACTTGCTGATGCACCAGTTTTAGAAGGAAGTGTAAGTGCTGCAGTTCAAGCATTTATAGGTGGAACTATAGAGGAGGTTGTAGCAGCGGCAGAACTCGCTAGGCAAATATCAAAACAGCTTTAATGAGTAAGTTAATGATGGATCAGCAAAAGGGCATAAGCACCTTTTTAACTGATAAATGATATATGAAATATATCAAAGAAACAGGCAATCAGAAACCACAAACAATATTTTGAAATGGAGGGTTTAGTTTTATGAGAAGATTAATCAATGATCCGTACGAAATTGTTGAAGAAATGTTAGACGGTTACTGTAGAGCATTTGGTGACCATGTGAAATTACTTGAACATGATGGTAGAGTTGTTGTAAGTAAAAATGCACCAAAGAAAGACAAAGTAGGCGTTATTGTTGGTGGTGGGTCTGGACATGAGCCTTTATTCTTAGGGTATGTTGGAGAGGGATTTGCAGATGCAGCGGTTATTGGCAATATTAATACATCTCCATCACCTGAACCATGTTATAACTCAGTAAAAGCAGTTGATGCAGGTAAAGGTTGTATTTATCTATATGGAAATTATGCAGGGGATGTAATGAACTTTGATATTGGTGCAGAAATGGCTGCAGAAGAGGGTATCAGAGTAGAAACAGTTTTAATTACTGATGATGTAATCTCATCTAAAAACGTTGCAGACAGAAGAGGTATTGCTGGAGATTTCTTTGTATTTAAAGCAGCAGCAGCAAAAGCAGAAGAAGGTTCAGATCTTGACGGAGTAGTAGCTGCAGCTAAGAAAGCGAATGAAAACTGCGCAACTATGGGCGTTGCTTTAGGCGCTGCAGAACATCCAACAACAGGCAGTGAAATGTTTGAAATGGAATCTGGAGATATGGAAATCGGTATGGGTATTCACGGCGAGCCGGGCGTAAGAAGAGGGAAAACTGAACCAGCTGATGCAGTAGTTACAGAAATTATGGATGTATTAGTGCCTGAACTTAAGTTAGCAAAAGGCGATGAGGTGTGTGTACTTGTTAATAGCCTTGGTGCCACACCAATGATGGATCTCTTTGTTGCTTTTAGAAAAGTATCTATGATTCTTGAAGAAAAAGGGGTAACTGTCCATAAAACATTTATCGGTACATATGCTTCTACAATGAATATGCCAGGAACTTCAGTTACATTATTAAAAGTTGATGATGAACTTAAGAAATTAATTGATTATCCTACAAACGCACCTTACTTTATTCAAAAATAACCTTTGACATTAGGTTTATATGAAAATAAATTATAGGGGACCTGATTATGTATAAAAATTATATATTAGATAAAGATTATTTTATTCAAGTCGTAAAAGATTTGGCAGTAATGGCTGAAGTGGAGAGGGATTATCTTACTAAATTGGACTCATTAATTGGAGACAGTGATCACGGTATAAATCTTTCAATAGGCTTCAGAGAAGTTACTAAAAAATTACCTGAATGGGAAAATGAAAATATTACAGCCTTCTTTAAAAAAGTAGGTATGACACTTCTAGGTAAAGTTGGAGGAGCTGCTGGTCCTTTATACGGTGGTTTTTTTATGAAATTAGGAGAACCTGCAAATAACAAAGAGGAAGTTGATTTTGGAGAATTTTGTAACATGATTAAGAATGGAGTGGAGGCAGTTGAGAGTCGCGGAAAAGCTATTATTGCTGATAAAACCATGGTGGATACTTTTAGACCGGCACTAGATGCACTTATGGCAGCAGTAGAAGCAGGTCAACAACCACTAGATGCATTTGACAAATGTGTTAAGGCTGGAGAAATTGGAAGAGATTCTACAATACCACTTATTGCAAAAAAAGGAAGAGCGCTCCGCCTAGGAGAAAGAGCAATTGGTCATATGGATCCGGGTTCTGCATCTTCGTATATGATTCTGAACATATTTTACGAAAATATGAAGAAAAGATTCTGAAATAGAAATCACTGCCCGAACGGGTAGTGATTTCATAAATAATAAAATTATTATATGTCAAAACTTATACGTACAACCGTACAAGATTGCATCGAATCTTAGATTATTAATTATAGTTGTTTAAGCTATAAAGTAGAACATACTAGATAGGTATTTTGTAAAGGCTATAATGAAATATTGAATTACTTATGGGGTAGGATTCAATAAATTCATCATACGTACTTTTATAAATTCTTATATAGGGTCATAGTAGAGCTTTGTTGATTTATTATGAACATTTGTGTAGAAATATGCACAAGGAACCAGTAAAACTCATTTTGAATTGGAGGGAAAAGGCAAATGGGAAACTATGTATTAGTAATGGATCAGGGTACAACAAGTTCAAGGGCTGCTATTTTTAATGAAAGAGGAGAAAGAATAGCAATGGATAACAAGGAGTTCAACCAAATATATCCAAAGCCAGGTTGGTTTGAACACGATGGTACAGCTATTTGGAATGTAACACTTGAAGTATCTAAAAATGCGCTTAAAAAAGCAAATTTAACAGGAAAAGATATTTCAGCAATAGGAATTACAAATCAACGTGAAACTACCACTATGTGGGATAAGGAAACAGGTACACCTGTTTACAATTCTATTGTTTGGGCATGTAGAAGAGGTAGCGAAATCTGTTCAGATTTAATTGACAAGGGATATGATAATACCTTTAATAAAAAAACTGGTTTAGTCATAGACGCAACCTATTCAGCTTCAAAAATTAAATGGATATTTGACAATGTTCCTGGAACAAAAGAAAAAGCCGCTGAAGGTAAATTATTATTTGGAACAATTGATACCTGGCTGCTTTGGAATTTGACAAAAGGTAAAGTACATGCGACAGATCCATCGAATGCTTCACGAACAATGCTTTACAATGTTTATGATTTAAAGTGGGATGAAGAATTGCTTGATATTCTTAATATTCCTAAAAATATATTTCCAGAAGTCAAGGATTCAATTGGCATCTTTGGATATGCTGACAAAGAATGGTTTGGTCATGAAATTCCAATTTCAGGTATCGCAGGGGATCAACAAGCTGCTCTTTTTGGTCAAGCATGTAATGAACCTGGAGATGCTAAAAATACATATGGAACGAGCTGTGTACCACTCATGTTTATTGGCGATAAACCAGTATATAGTGAAAAAGGGCTTTTAACCTTAGCTTGGGGTATAAATGGAAAGGCTCAATATTCAACAGGCGCAAGTATTCTTACTGGTGGAGCAGCAGTTCAGTGGCTAAGAGATGGACTTAAAATTATCAAAACTACACCTGAATCTGAGGCGCTTGCAAGAAGTGTTGAAGATACAGCTGGTGTATATTTTGTTCCAGCTTTTCAAGGTCTAGCAGCTCCCCATTGGGATATGTATGCAAGAGGTATGATTATCGGAATCACTGCGGGTGTTACGGGTGCTCATATTGCCAGAGCTACGCTTGATTCTATGGCTTATCAAACGAGAGACCTTCTTGATCAAATGGAAAAAGAATCAGGAACAAAGCTTAAATCACTTAAGGTAGATGGTGGTGCAGCAAATAATGATTATTTAATGCAATTCCAAGCAGATATATTAAATGTTCCAGTAATTAGACCTGCTGACGTGGAAACAACATCATTGGGCACTGCATATCTTGCTGGGCTTGGCGTAGGTATTTGGAAAGATCAAAGTGAATTAAAAGAACTTTGGAAAGCAGAAAAAACTTTTTATCCTACCATGGATGAAGAGAAAAGAGAAGAATTATATGCTGGATGGAAGAGAGCGGTCGAATTCTCTAAAGGCTGGATAGAAAGATAGTTCATTAAATAGGGGATAGGATGCTTATCAAAAGTGATATAAGTCTGAAAAGTATTCCTTTACCCCATTTATTTTAGGAAAATTGGATTGAATTTGTGCATGAAGCACTAGGAAAGGAATGGGAAAAATGCAAGAATTTGATGTTATAGTTATTGGCGGTGGTATCGTTGGTACGGCAATAGCAAGAGAATTATCTAGATTTAAGTTGAGAACGGCGCTACTTGAAGCCAATGTTGATATCGGAGCTGCTTCTACTAAAGGGAATGGCGGGGTTACACATTCTGGTTATGATCCTAAACAAGGAACATTAAAATCTAAAATAAATGTTAAAGGCACTTTGATGATTCCAAAGCTTTCTAAAGAGCTTGGATTTAAATTCATTAATTCAGGTACAATGACGCTTGGCTTTGAAGACAGTGATTTGTCTGTTTTGCAAAAATTATATAAAAATGGTTTAGCAAATGGAGTACCTGGTATTAAATTAATAGGAAGAGATGAAATATTAAAAATTGATAAAAAAGCTAACCCAAAAGCAACAATGGCGTTACATGCTCCGACAGCAGGCGTTGTTGATCCATTTGAGTTTGCAATTGCGCTTGCTGAGAATGCGAGTGAAAACGGTGTTGAATTCTTTAGAAGCCAAAAGGTAATAGGTATTGAAAAAGAGAAAAATCATTTTGTAGTTAAAACACAAAATAATTCTTATAAAACGAACTACATAGTAAATGCAGCAGGTGTTTATGGAAGTGAAGTGGCAAATATGGTAGGTATTTATGATTATGAGGTTAAACCAAGATATGGAGAAATTTTAGTGATTGATAAGGCTATTGGTTTTCAATTAAGCAGCGTTTTCTTTCCAGTCCCAGGTAATCATACGAAGGGTGTTGCAGTGATACCTACACCAGATGGAAATATTATTGTTGGATCTACAGCAAGAATGACGGAGGATAAGGAAGATGTGTCCGTTACTAGGGAAGGTATATCAGAGCTATTAAAAGGTGCTAAGCTGTTGGTACCTGATATTGATGAAAGATATCTTATTAGGGAATTTGCAGGATTACGTCCTGTTGCAATAAATAATAATGACGATTTTGTGATAGCAGCTTCAAAAGAAGTAAAGGGTTTTATTAATGCGATAGGTATCCAATCCCCTGGAGTGGGTGCAGCACCCGCAATTGCAGAATATGTAATGGATATTTTATCTAATGAAGGACTTGAATTGAAAGAAAAAGAAGATTTTAATCCATACAGAACAGCGATCGTTGATTTTAGTGAAGCGAATGATCAAGAGAAATCAAAGCTGATAAAAGAGAATCTAATGTATGGCAATGTAATTTGTAGATGTGAATGTGTGACTGAGGCAGAAATAGTGCAGGCAATTCATAGACCAGTTGGGGCTACAACGGTGGATGGTGTTAAGCGGAGAGTTAGAGCTGGTATGGGACGTTGTCAAGGTGGATTTTGCCAACCTAAGGTAGTATCGATTCTTGCTAGAGAATTAAGAATACCGCTTGAAGCAGTGTTGTTAGAGAATAAAAATTCAAACATTGTTATTGGAAAGTTAAAGCATCAGGAGGTGAAGGGATAATGGAATTCAATTATGATGTAGTGGTTGTTGGAGGTGGTCCTGCAGGTTTAGGTGCGGCAGCGAAAGCAAAGGAAAGTGGATTGAAGGTTGCCATTTTAGAAAGAAACTTTGAACTAGGAGGTATATTAAATCAGTGCATTCATAGTGGCTTTGGATTAGGTTACTTTGGAGAAGATTTAACGGGTCCAGAATATTCGGAAAGATTTATTGATCTTATCAATGAACAAGATATTGAAATCTTATTAAACACAATGGTTATAGAAATAACATCGGATAGAGAAATAACTGCGGTAAATAAAAATGGTTTATTAAAAATTAAAGCGGGTGCAATTATATTAGCTATGGGTTGTCGTGAACGAACAAGAGGTGCAATAAAGATACCAGGTTCAAGGCCATCAGGTGTTTTTACAGCAGGGCAGGCCCAACGCTATATGAATTTAGAAAACCTCAAGCCAGGTAAAAAAGTTGTTATACTTGGATCTGGAGACATTGGACTTATTATGGCAAGAAGAATGACGCTTGAGGGTATAAAGGTTCTTGGCGTTTATGAACTTATGCCATATGCCAATGGCCTTCAAAGAAATATCAAACAATGTTTAGATGATTTTAAGATTCCTCTTCATCTCTCAACTACAGTTATAGATATTATTGGTAAGAATAGGCTTGAAGCAGTAATAGTAGCTCAGGTAGATGAGAAGGGAAATCCTATTGAAGGAACTGAAGAAAAGATAGAATGCGATACGCTTCTTTTATCCACTGGTTTAATACCTGAAAATGAACTTTCTGTTAAAACGGGTATCATACTTAATAAATTAACGAATGGTCCGCTTGTAAATGCAAATCTTGAGACAAATATTAGAGGAATATTTGCTTGTGGTAATGCACTTCATGTGCATGATCTTGTAGATTATGTTACAAAAGAAGCTGAACTTGCTGGACAAAAAGCAGCGGATTTTGTTAGAGGAAAAACATCATTATCTGAAAATATTGAAGTAACTCCAGGTGAAAATGTGAGATATACAGTGCCTAATTATATACCTACTCATATTGATGGAGCAATCAAGCTCTATTTTAGGGTAACAAAACCAATTGAATCAGGCAGAATTGTTGTAAAAGCCAATGGAAAAACAATTTTTACTGGAAAAGAAGATGCATTTAAACCTAGTGAAATGATGATCTTTTATTTAACACCTAAAGTAGTAGCAGAAAATCTTTCTGATTTAACAGTTGCTATAAAGGAGGAAAAATAAATGAATAGTGAAATATTAGTTTGCATCATTTGTCCAAAAGCATGTATTTTGAATATTGAAATGGAAAATGAAAAAATAATCAGTATATTAGGAAATAAGTGCAAAAGAGGGGTAGACTACGCAGAAAAAGAGTTAACCAATCCTGAACGAGCGCTTTCTAGTACTGTGCTCATTAAGGGAGGGGTGCTTCCACTTTTACCAGTTCGTTCAAGTAAAGCGCTTCCAAAGGATAGTCTAATAAAGGTGATGGAAGTTATTGATAAAACAGAAGTAGTAGCGCCAGTTAAAATTGGGGATATCATTGTAAAAAATGTATCAAACCTTGGTGTGGATATCATTGCTTCTAGGAGTATGAGAAAGGTAATATAAAGAATAGAAGATTAGTAAATTTGTTATTAGGAGGAATGAAATGGCATTAGTTAATTTGCAAGAAATATTAAAAGATGCAAGGGAAAAGAAATATGCGGTTGGAGCATTTGATGTAAGCAATTATGAGATGATTAGAGCTGTAATTGAGGTTGCAGAGGAAGAAAAATCACCAGTTATTTTAATGGGATTAAAATTAGATTTAGAAGGAATAGGGATTGAGTACCTTATGTCAATGATGAAGTTAGCTGCTGAAGGAGCTTCAGTACCTGTATGTATTCATCTAGATCATGCCACAGAATATGATTTGATTAAAAGAGCAATTGACCATGGCTTTACTTCAGTAATGTATGATGGCTCAATACTTTCATTAGAAGAAAATATTATTAATACAAAGAGAGTTTGCGAGCTTGCACATAAATATGGTGTTAATGTTGAAGCGGAACTTGGCCATGTAGGTGATGGTATAACTGGAAATTCGGAAACAGCTTCAGATGAAATAGTGAAAGAAAAGCTTACATTACCAGAAGAAATGGCAAGGTTTATTAATGAAACAGAAGTAGATGCATTAGCTGTATCCATTGGAACAGCACATGGTGTGTATGTATCAGAACCTAAGCTTGATTTTAAAAGACTTGAAATTCTAAATAAAATTTCTACGGTTCCACTTGTACTGCATGGTGGTTCAGGAACACCTGACAACGATATTAGAAAATCAATTGAGCTTGGGATTTCAAAAATCAATATTTATTCAGAAGTTCTAAATGCTTATTACTCGGAATTAAAAAGAGCGTTAAATGCTTCAACCAATATGTCTCTTTGGCCAAGTGTAGTAAATAAAGAGCCAGTGGAAAATATGAAAAAAGTGATTAGATCTAAAATAAGATTATTTGGGTCAAACAATAGGGCAATGAATAAAGATCTTAAGGATTCACATCAAAAGGATATAAAAAAGGGAGATTTTTAAAATGAGAAAGAAAATTGTATGCTTTAGCTGGAAAATGCATATCAATACGCGGCAAGAGGTTGATACTTTAGCTACAGGTATAAGAGATTTAACCAAAGCTATGACAGAGCTTGAAATATTTTTGCTGCCTACGTTTCCATTAATTCCTCATTTATCACAAATTTTAGAAGGCAGTCATATCGGTTGGGGTGCTCAAAATATGGCATTTGCTGATTACGGTGCTTATACAGGTGAAGTTCCACCTATAACACTAATAGATTTAGGGTGCAAGTATGTTGAAATTGGGCATGCAGAACGTAGAATGTATTTTAATGAAAGTGATCAGGATGTGAATAAGAAGGTTAAGCTTTGCTTAAAGTTTGGAATGACACCATTAGCTTGTGTGGGTGAAACAGAAAGCGAAAAAGAGGAAGGAAATGGGTATGTTAAAATTAGAACCCAAGTTCTATGGGCACTAGAAGGATTAAGTGAAGAAGAAATAAAAAAAGTAATACTTGTTTATGAGCCTGTATGGGCGATAGGAAAGCAAGAAGGCGCAAGTGCAGAATATGTAGAAGAGATCCATAGCTTCATCCGTGGCGTTGTTGCTCAGGAACATGGCAGTGAAGCTGCTAAAGCTGTTCGAATTATATATGGAGGCTCAGTAAAACTTGAAAGTGCACAAAAGCTTATGAAAAAAGAAAACATTGATGGTCTGTTTGCAGGTAGATTTGCTTTATGGCCAGATAAGTTTGCTGCAATAGCCGCTACAGCATTAAGGAAGGAATAATAAAGACAGTACATAACAATAAACTTATAGAAAAGAGGGATAATATATGAAGATCGGAATTGGTAGTGATCAAAATGCCTATGCTTTAAAAATGATAATTATAAAACATCTTGAAGCAAAAGGTTATGAATGTGTTGATTTTGGAAGTGCTGAAGGAGAGTGCGTATTATATCCCGATGTTGCACTAAAAGTATCTGAAGAGGCAGCAAAGGGAAGTTTTGAAAGAGGTATATTGGTTTGTGGCACAGGTATTGGTATGGCAATTGTAGCTAACAAGGTACCAGGTGTAAGAGCAGCAGTATGCCATGATGTTTATTCCGCTCAACGTGCAAGAAAAAGTAATGATGCTCAGATCATGACCCTTGGAGCAGAAATTGTTGGCCCAGCCTTAGCGAGAGAATTGGTAGATGCTTGGCTAGATTCAGAGTTTCAGGGTGGTGGTTCCCAACCCAAAGTTGACTTGATTAATGAGATAGATAATAAATATAAAACAAAATAAAAAAAGACAAAGGGGACAGGCACTTTTGACTCATGGAGTTAAATGGACTTGTTCCTTTTGTCTTTTCGTTTTGTTTGTAATTTAACTTTGTGATAATTAAGTCAAAAGTACCTGTCCCCTTTGTCTACCATTTGGCTATGGAATTTATGGAATAATATGGTATAATATTTTTATGACTTTGCTGCATACCTTGTATTATATAGTTGTGTATGGGCAAAATAAACATACAGATTTGCATCTTAAATTGAAAAGGAGCTGTAAAATGCATAAAGATTATAAATTATTAGAAAAAAGAAACATAGAAGAGCTTAATGCTGTTGGACAATTGTTCATTCATAGTAAAAGTGGCGCTAAATTATTTTTTGTTACGAATGATGACAACAATAAAGCATTTTCAATATCATTTAGAACACCGCCAGTTGATGATACAGGATTGCCACATATACTTGAACATTCGGTTTTATGTGGATCTAGAAAATTTCCGATCAAAGACCCTTTTGTTGAACTTGCAAAAGGATCCCTTAACACATTTTTAAACGCAATGACCTTCTCTGATAAAACCATGTATCCGGTAGCGAGTTGTAACGATAAAGATTTTGAAAACCTCATGGATGTTTATTTAGATGCAGTTCTTTACCCTAATATCAATAGAGAAGATAAAATTCTTAAGCAAGAGGGTTGGCATTATGAATTATATGAAGAAGGAGAAGAACTCAATATTAAGGGTGTTGTTTATAATGAAATGAAAGGAGTTTTTTCTTCTCCAGAACAAACCTTATTTAGGAAAATACAGCAGTCATTATTTCCAGATAATGCTTATCATTTTGAGTCGGGTGGAGATCCGGATTTTATACCTGATTTGACGCAAGAGGATTTTATTGAATTTCATAAAAAATATTATCATCCATCAAATAGTTATATTTTTATTTATGGAGATGCCAATGTAGAAGAGAAGCTTCATTGGTTGCATGAAAACTATTTAAAAGATTTTGATGCGATAGAGGTAGATTCAAGAATTCCTATGCAAAATGCCTTTGGGCAACAAAAAGAAATTATTGAATATTATCCGATTTCTAGTAATGAATCAAAGGATAATAAAACATATCTTTCCCTTAATTTTGTTGCGGGAGAGATTACGAATAAGTGTGAATATGTCGGTCTAGAAATATTGGAATATATTTTATTAGAAGCGCCGGGTGCGCCGCTTAAAATGGCTTTACTAGAGGCCGGAATTGGCAAAGATGTTTTTGGATCCTATGATAATAGTATTTTACAACCTACCTTTAGTATAGTTGTGAAGAACTCAGATGAAACAAAGAAAAGTCAATTTTTAGAGGTTGTATATAAAACTCTTCAGAAGTTATCAGAAGAGGGAATAGATAAAAAGAAAATTGAGGCTGCTATAAATCATTTTGAATTTAAAACAAAAGAGGCTGATTATGGTAGATATCCAAAAGGTGTAATTTATGCTATGAAAGCAATGGATAGTTGGTTATATGATGCAAGTCCTTATGAACATCTTGCATTTAATAAAACCTTTGAAGAACTTAAGGAAGGTATAAGTAATGGTTGTTTTGATAATTTAATTAGAAAATATTTCTTAAACAACAACCATTCGAGTGTTTTAATTTTAAAGCCAGATCAAGAGATGCCTGCAAACAAAGAAATGGAGCTTAAGAATAAGCTTAAGGCATATAAGGAAAGTTTATCATCTGATCAGCTCAAGAAGTTAGTTAGTGAAACGAAGGATCTTGAAAATTTTCAAAATGAAAAAGAAGATAAGGAAGATGTTGAATCAATTCCATTATTATCTATTGATGATATTAAAAAGGAAATTGATCCAATGATTATTGATGAAAAGGTTATTAACAATGTAAGATGGTTAAGACATATAAATTTTACGAATAACATTGTATATGTACAATTTGATTTTGATACTACAAAGGTTCCAATGCACTTAGTACCATATATTGGTTTATTAACAGGCATATTTGGGAAAATGAATACTAAAAATTACGATTATGGCGACTTATCTACAGAAATTAACATCAATACCGGTGGTATTAAATTTGATGTGAATGTTTATGGTGTAAACGATGAAGTAGAAGTATATAGGCCTAAAATTGAACTTAGTGGAAAATGCTTTTCTGATAAAGTACCAAAGTTGTTTGAGTTATCTCATGAAATGCTGTTTAACACATTATTTGATGATAAAAAAAGATTATCTGAAATCGTTTCTGAATTAAAATCTCGTATGCAAATGCATTTAAGTAGCAACGGGCATATGACAGCAGCAAATAGAGCAGAATCCTATTTCTTGAAATCCTCTTACTATAGAGAAAGGGTTAGCGGAATTTCATATTATGAATTTTTAGAAAAACACGATAATAAGTTTGATGAGTTAGCAGATGAAATGATTAAAAGTCTGAAACAATTGGTTCATATTATTTTTAGACCTGAGAATTTAATTGTTGGCGTGACTTGTGAAAAAGAAGCACTTAATGTACTCGACCATGAAATGAATTTATTTGTTGAAGCCCTTGATCATAATGTTTTAAGTTTTGATGATATTTCATTTGAATTAGAACAAAGAAATGAAGGTTTTATGACTTCAGGTAAAGTTCAATATGTGGCAAAGGCAGGAAATTTCATGTTAGAAGGGTATAAGTATTCTGGTTATTTGAGAGTGCTACAAACGATTCTCAGCCTAGATTATTTGTGGCATAATGTTAGAGTAAAAGGTGGAGCATATGGCTGCATGGCAAGCTTTAAACGAAGTGGTAGTATGTATTTTGTATCATATAGGGATCCTAATTTAAAGGAAACAATAAATGTTTATGATAATATGTATAGCTATATTTCAACATTAAGCAGTGATGAAAGGGAAATGAGAAAATATATTATTGGTACGATAAGTAAGCTAGACCAACCGTTGACGCCTTCGATGAAAAATGATAAGATGATTTCTCTTTATTTTGGAAATATTTCTCAAGAACATTTGCAAAAAGAGCGAGATGAAGTGTTAAGTACAACACCAGAACAAATAAGAGCGCTTGCACCAATTATTAAAGATACTTTAAAACAAGGGAATATTTGTGTTTTAGGTAATGAGAAAAAAGTTGAAGAATTTAAAGAACTATTTGGTGAAACAAAACATTTATTTAGTTAAAAAGTAATCTAAAAAAGTGACATCTTTGTCACTTTTTTTGATAGGAAATTCTGCAAGAATGAAAATGTCGACGGTTAATGAGGCTTTTAACGTAGCACACGGTTTCTTGCAGTAGGAAGGCTTTTCATATTTAATTAAGCTTTTTATCTTTGACATCTTCCATTTTATTCATAAAATAAGGACAATCGGTATCATTATTTCTTGAATTTGTTAAAGTTATGGAAAATAAAAGATTACATTTACCTTCTTCTTGATAAATACAGTCATGTGTACAGTTGATATCCATATGATAATACCTCCTATGTAGCATTATTTTATCCAATAACATAAAAAATAAACATAAGCATTTTAAAGAGGTGTTCATATTTTGAAATATTATTAGGATCAACCAAATTTTTCAAGTAATTATCTACAAAAAAAAATAAAAAGCCTATGGAGTTTTGGCCAAATTGTGATATAATGTTACATAATAACATGATGGAGGTCAATATGCATAAAAAAATCAAGCTCCCTAAATCTATCAGATCCAGATCAACGCAAAGAAAAGTCGGGGTTCAGAAAAAGATCCTAACAACTGTCGTTTTAATCATACTAGTTTTAGGAATGACAAATGTTTTTGCAATCTATAATAGTTTTAATACGAACAAGCAGTACAATGAGGTTTTGACGAATATCAGTATGTCCTATGATACAATTTTATTAATTAATTCAATAGAACCTGACTTAACGAAATTTGTACTAAATGACAAAAGTGGTGGTGAACTTCAATATGTACAATCTACCGAAAAAGCAAAAAGTATTATACAAGAGTTAATGCAAACAACAAATATAAAAGAAGAAATAAGTACATTAGATTCTGCTTTACGCATAATTGTTTCAATAGAAGAATCTATTGCCAATACGGAGGGATTCATAAGTAAATCTGAGTTAGGTAATGCTGTTCAAGAGAAGGATAAAGTTAAAAAGGTAACGGGATTTGCAGTGGAAAGTATGCAACAATTTACATTCATGCAACTTGACCATATCGAGCAAATAAAATCCGATATTGGTGCCAGTAATCGTGCATTAGTAGGTATTTCACTTTTTTTACTTGTAGTTGCTTTTATAGGATCTATCACGATTATTTTAAAAATAACAAAAGACATAACAAAACCTTTAAACGATTTATGTGTAAGCGCCAACACTGTTGCGGATGGTGACCTAACCATTGATTCTTTGCAAGTTAAGACAAAGGATGAATTGAAAGATTTGGCTACTTCTTTTAATACGATGGTTGATAATATACGTAACAGTATTGACAATATAAGACAATTGAGTGGTAAAGTACATACGACATCTTCCCAACTATCTATCATTGCAGAACAAAACACCAAAGCGGGTGAAGATATTTCCGTATCAGTTATTAGTATGGTAGACGGTATTAAGCTTCAAAGTAATGAATCTTATGAAATAAGCAATAACATTAAAAATATTTATAATATAGCGAATCAAATTGATACGAACAATGAAAACGTGTTAGCAAGTACGAATAAGTCTGTTGAATTGGCTTCTAAAGGTACGAACTATATAAATGATTTTGTAGTTCAAATGGATACGATTACAAAGAAGATGGGATCCTTAGTTGAAAAAACGGAGAAATTAAATAAACATTCTGAAGAAATGTATCTAATATTAGGTTCGATTTCAGATATATCCTCACAAACAAATTTACTATCTTTAAATGCTTCTATTGAAGCTGCAAGAGCAGGAGATGCAGGTAAGGGATTTGCCGTTGTAGCTGAGGAGATAAGAAAATTAGCGACGAATTCTAGCGAGTTTGCAAGAAAAATTGGTGATATCATTAAAGCATTTGAATCATCACTGAAAGAAATGAGTGTTCAAATGACAGAAAATGCCACTCAGATAGAAGAAGGAAATAAAATTGTACATACAACTCAGGAATATTTTGTTTCTATTAAAGAAGGCAATAGTAATGTAGATAATGAAATTAGAACAAATTCAAAGGAATTACAACATTTAACAAAAAGATTAGAAGCTATGGATGGTAGTATCCAAAAGAATACTGATATTGTAAAAGAAAATGAATTTGCAAGTGAAAATATTTCAGCAGCTGTACAGCAACAACTCGCAAGCTTAGAGGAATTAACATCTGAATCATTGCTTCTAAGCGACTTAGCTTCTGAAATGGATAAAATTGTTCAACGATTTAAATTAGATAAATAACAAAATCAAATAGTATTATAAGTAAAGATCTTCATCCTAAAGAAAATAAGGATGAAGGTCTTTTTTATCTTTCAAAAAGAAAGTTGATTAAAAATGGAAAAATCATGTAATAATACGGATGATATTAGCCAATAATAAAGCGATGTGATGAATTACCATGAGAATGGAAAGGATGAGGATGCAATGACAAAACAGCAAGCAATTAGCGTTACAACGCCAATGACACAAGACCTACCAAAAGAAAAATTTGACGAGCTTGAAACTTTTATCGATCAGATGGAAACAACAAAAGGTGCTTTAATTGAGATCCTGCATAAAGCACAGAACTTATTTGGATATTTACCACGAGATGTACAGTTATTTGTTGCTCGTAAACTAGGTATTCCCGGTGCAGAAGTTTACGGTGTCGTTAGCTTTTATTCTTACTTCACAACTAAACCAAGAGGTAAGTATACCATCAGCTGTTGTATGGGGACAGCCTGCTTTGTTAGAGGTGCAGATAAAATTATTGAACGCCTAAAGGAAATTCTTGGTATAGAATCTAATGAAATTACAGAAGACGGTCTTTTTACGCTAATAGATGTAAGATGTATTGGCGCGTGCGGTCTTGCGCCAATTGTAAAGGTAGATGAAAAAGTATATGGGCGTGTGAAGGAAGAAGAGCTAGAAGATATAATAAATACCTATCGGCTTTTGGAGGGGAAGAAATGAAAATTAAATCAATAGATGAGTTGAGAAAAATTAAAGAACAATATCAAGACTTTGTGCAACTTCGTAAGCAAGGGGAAGGAAATTCTGAGCATGTAGAGGTTTTAGTAGGTATGGCAACTTGTGGTATTTCCTCTGGAGCAAGAGAAACTCTTAACGCATTTGTAACACAATTAGCAAAAGAAAAAATTGTTGGTGCAAAGGTTATATCTGTTGGATGTATTGGATATTGCCACGCAGAGCCAACAGTGCAGATCAATATTAAAGGTCAAAAGCCAATACTGTATGGCAATGTAACAGAAGCAAATGTTTCAAAGATTATAGAACAGCACATAAAAGGTGGAAAACCTGTAGAGGATCTTGTTTTGCAGGTTGATTTTGAAAGGGCATAAGAAATAGTATTTGGAGGTTAAATATGGAAGGTATACGAACACATATTTTAGTCTGTGGTGGTACAGGCTGTATGGCAAGTGAAAGTGAAAAGGTTATAAAAAACTTGGGACTCATTTTAAAGGCCAGAGAGTATAAAGAAGAAGTGAAAATTGTTCAAACAGGATGTTTTGGTTTTTGTGAGCAAGGGCCTATTGTAAAAATTGAACCTGATGATGTATTTTATGTACGTGTATCTCCAAAAGATGCAAAAGATATCATTGATGAGCACGTTATAAAAGGAAGAATTGTTGAAAGATTGCTCTATAAAGAACCGAGTAACGAAAATACAATTAACAAACAGGAAGATATACCTTTTTATAAAAAACAGCTTCGAATTGCGCTTCGAAATTGTGGTCTTATTAACCCAGAAGATATTTATGAATATATTGCACTAGGTGGTTATGAGGCATTAGGAAAAGCGCTTACTGAAATGACAAAGGACGCGGTGCTTGATGAGGTTAAAAAATCAGGATTGAGAGGTCGTGGAGGAGGAGGATTTCCTACAGGATTAAAATGGGAAATTACAAAAAAACAAGAAAGTGATGTGAAGTTTATTATTTGTAATGCAGACGAAGGAGATCCGGGCGCTTTTATGGATAGGAGTATATTAGAAGGAGATCCACACGCCGTTTTAGAGGCAATGGCAATCGGGGCCTACGTTATTGGAGCTGATAAGGGAATTATTTATATTCGAGCTGAATATCCTCTAGCCATTGAACGACTTAACATTGCATTAAAACAGGCAAGAGATGTTGGGTTGCTAGGGAAAAATATATTTGGAACCAATTTTAATTTTGATATTGATATCAAGTTTGGAGCAGGTGCCTTTGTATGTGGAGAAGAAACTGCATTAATTAATTCCTGTGAAGGCAAACGGGGAGAACCTAACTATAAGCCACCTTATCCAGCAGAAAAAGGATATTGGGGGCATCCGACTTGTGTTAACAATGTGGAAACCTTTGCCAATATTACGGCCATAATTAATAGAGGGGCACAGTGGTTTGCATCTATTGGAACAGAAAAAAGCAAAGGTACGAAAGTATTTGCCCTAGCAGGTAAGATTAACAATGTGGGTCTTGTAGAAGTACCTATGGGCATTACCCTCCGGGAAATTATTTATGATATAGGTGGAGGTATTCAAGGTGGAAGAAAATTTAAAGCATTACAGACTGGAGGCCCTTCTGGTGGCGTTTTAACTGAAGATAACTTAGATACTAAAATTGATTATGATAGTCTTATTGAGATAGGTTCGATGATGGGGTCTGGAGGAATGATTGTTATGGATGAGAAAGATAATATGGTCAACATAGCAAAGTTTTATTTAGAGTTTACGATGGATGAATCCTGTGGTAGATGTACCCCTTGTCGTATTGGGACAAAAAGGATGTATGAAATACTCAATAAAATAACAAGTAAAAAAGGAACAATGGCCGACTTGGATGCGTTAAAACAATTGTGTTATATGATTAAGGATAGCTCTCTTTGTGGTCTTGGGCAAACAGCACCAAATCCAGTAATTAGCACTATGAAACATTTTTGGCATGAATATTTAGCATTTATAAAAGATGTTGATCATCCACAAGGTGAGGGTAAATATGTACCAAAAAATAAAATTGGGATTAAATCCTAAAGGGGGGGGATCGCATGGTAGAAACTAAAAAAATGATTAAAATCATTATTAATGATCAAGAGCTCTCAGTACCTGAGGGAATCACAATATTAGAAGCAGCACATCAAGTTGGTGTTAAAATTCCAACGTTATGTCACTTGGACTTACATGATCTTAAAATGGTCAATCAGACAGCATCTTGTAGAGTATGTATGGTTGAAGCACCTGGTAGAAACAGTCTAGTTCCAGCTTGTGTTACAAAAGTATCGGAAGGTATGGAAGTCAATACGCATACTACTAGAGCAATTACAGCTAGGAGAATGGCTGTTGAATTACTTCTATCTAATCATCCAAACGAATGTTTTACGTGTCCAAAGAATCTTCAATGTGAACTTCAAGCCCTTGCCGCAGAGCTTGGGGTAAGAGAAATTCGTTGGGAAGGGGAGCGAATGGACTACCCTAAAGATTTGACCTCTGATGCCATTGTAAAGGATGCGAATAAATGTATTTATTGTAGAAGATGTGAAACAGCTTGCAATATCGTACAAACTTGTGGAATATTGTCGGGTATTGGACGTGGATTTGATGTATTTGTTGGACCCTTTGCGAATATTCCAATGGTAGAATCTTCTTGTACCTATTGTGGGCAATGTGTTGCAGTATGTCCAACAGCCGCATTAACAGAAGTAAATCATACAGCAAAAGTATGGGAAGCACTTAATGATCCAGATAAGCATGTTATTGTACAAACCGCTCCAGCCATTCGAGTAGCCATAGGGGAATTATTTGATATGGAACCTGGTACAATTGTAACAGGAAAGCTTGTAACATCATTAAAGCGAATGGGCTTTGACGCTGTTTTTGATACGGATTTTGGAGCTGATCTAACAATTATGGAAGAAGCATCAGAATTAATTTATCGAATTAAAAATAATAAAACGTTGCCTATACTTACTAGCTGTTGCCCAGCATGGGTTAAATTTATAGAACATCAATTTCCAGAACTTCTAGAAATACCATCTACTTGTAAGTCGCCACATATTATGTTCGGTACAATTGTTAAAACTTTTTATGCAAAAAAACATGGACTTGATCCAGATAATATCGTAGTTGTTTCTATAATGCCTTGTATTGCTAAAAAAGCAGAAGCCAAAAGACCAGAGCTTACAAAAGATGCACATAATAATGTTGATATTGTTGTTACAACTAGGGAATTAGGTGCAATGATTAAAGAAGCTGGAATTGACTTTGATAAGCTACCAGATAGTGAGTACGACAAGCCACTAGGTGAGACAACGGGCGCTTCTGTAATATTTGGAACAACAGGGGGCGTAATAGAAGCTGCCATTCGTACAACGTATGAATGGTTAACAGGAGAAGAATTAGTTGATGTTGAATTTACACAACTTAGAGGTATGGAAGGTGTACGCGAAGCAGTTGTAAATATTGGGGGTAAAGAGCTTAAAATTGGTATTGCTCATGGTCTTGGAAATGCACGCATTCTTCTGGAAGGGATAAGAGAAGGTACGTCACATTATGACGCTATTGAAATTATGGCTTGTCCTGGTGGTTGTGTTGGCGGTGGCGGGCAACCATATCATCATGGAAATGAAGAAATAGTGAAAAAACGACAAGAAGCCATTTATCAAGAAGATCGAAATAAAAAGATAAGAAAGTCTCATGAAAATGCTGAAGTATTAGAATTATATAGACAGTACTTAGGTGAACCATATGGAAAACTTGCACATGAACTTCTCCATACGCATTATGAAGAACGAGAACGAATCTAAAATATAGCGTTAAATCTAGAAAAAACGATCAATTAAAATTTTTGGCTTGACAAGAACCCATTATTCCATTAATATATGAAATAAGATAAAGGCAATGAAAAGGAAGAGTACTTTGCATAGTGAAATAAAGAGAGGAGATGTTGGTGAGAATTCTCCATGATGATGTGAAGGAAGGTAGCCTTGGAGCTGTGAACCGAAATCTTGTTAGATTATTTACAAGAGAGTAGACTTCAACGGAAGCTTACCGTTATGGAAGCAATAATATCGGAGAAATCCTGTGTTATATGAGTGTGCTAATATATTTAGCAAAATTAGGTGGTACCGCGGAAGCTAAGACCTTCGTCCTATAGTTTATAGGATGGAGGCTTTTTTAATTATCAAAAAGTTCTGTATAAGCATTTTACTATTAATTGTAAACAAAGGCATAGCCTATTGAAAGGAGACGTATATTATGAAATTAACAGGAGCTCAAATCGTAATAGAATGTTTGAAGGAACAAGGTGTTGATACGATATTTGGATATCCAGGCGCAGCAACAATAAATATTTATGACGAGCTATATAAAAATGCCAAATACATTCAACATATTTTAACCTCCCATGAGCAAGGAGCTGCTCATGCAGCAGACGGTTATTCTCGTTCAAGTGACAGGATAGGTGTTTGTATTGCAACCTCAGGACCAGGTGCTACAAATCTAGTTACTGGAATTGCTACCGCCTATATGGATTCTATTCCAATGGTAGCAATTACTGGAAACGTTGACATCAATAAATTGGGTAAGGATAGCTTCCAGGAGGTAGATATATTTGGAATTACTATGCCAATAACGAAACATAATTATATGATCAAGGACGTAAATGATCTTGCACCTGCCATTAGAGAGGCCTTTTTAATTGCTAAATCAGGAAGACCAGGACCGGTACTAATAGATATTCCTAAAAATATAACCGCAGAATTAGCAGAATTTGAAAGGGAAGAGCCTAAAGAAATAGTAAGAGTAGAAAGTAAAATGAATGAGAAGGTACTAGAATTAATTAAGAATGCCAAGCGCCCTATGATCTATGCAGGCGGAGGTGTTAAGCTTGCAAGAGCTTCAGAGGAATTAATTGCATTTGCAGAAATGATAAGTGCACCAGTTGCCTGTAGCTTAATGAGTATAGGTAGCATTCCAACAGACCACAAGCTTTACACAGGTATGGTTGGTATGCACGGAACGATGGTCTCAAACACCGCTTTCAATAGGTGTGATCTTTTAATCTGTATTGGTGCAAGATTTAGCGATAGAGTAGTAGGTAATGAAAATCATTTTGTTGAAGCAGGTAAAATTATTCATTTTGATATAGATCCGGCAGAAATTAATAAAAATATTCTTGTTGACGATTGTATTATTGGAGATGTTAAAAATACGTTAGCGATGTTACTTGAATGTTTAACTAAACAGCAACATACTGATTGGCTTGAAGAAATCAACAAACTTAAAACCCAATTCAAAATTACTTATGATAGGAATCAAATTAACGTACCTTATTTGTTAAAAAAAATTGGGGAGCATGCTGGAGAGGAAGATATTGTTTCAACTGATGTAGGACAGCATCAAATGTGGACAGCACAACACTATCCATTTAAAAAACCTTATAAATTGCTAACCTCTGGTGGATTAGGTACGATGGGTTACGGTCTTGGAGCAGCAATGGGTGCCCAGTTCGCAAACAAAGACAACCGAATTATTATGATTACTGGAGATGGCTCTTTTAAAATGAATTTTAATGAGATTGTGACTTCAGTACGGCATAAATTGCCAATAAAAATATTCTTAATGAACAATCACACATTAGGAATGGTACGACAATGGCAAGATTTATTTTACGACCAAAGGTTCGCGGCAACAACGCTAGAAGACGACATTGACTATGTTCAATTTGCACGTTCTCTTGGAGGAGAAGGCTATACAATCGATCATATTAGTGAAATTGACGCAGTAATTGAGGAAGCTTTTTCTAATGATAAACTGTGTTTAATTCACTGTAATGTCCCACAAAGTCAATTCGTATATCCAATGGTTCCACCAGGTAAAGCGATTCATGAAGCGATTTGGGAATAATCACAACAAAAAAACGTTCAATAAATTTAAAAAATTTAATAAATTTAATGCAAAGAGAAGGGGTTTTAGCAAAATATGGCTAGCTAAAACCCCTATTAGATAGTGAAAACTGACAATGCTAAATACCATGAGAAATTTATCAGAATTTGTCATATTATTGCTAATAACATACGATCATGATATAATAATTAACAGTGATGAAAGTTTAAGCATATACTTAAAAATATCTCTCCTAAGGAGTAAAGAAGTATGACCTTAGCATTTAAGAACGAAAATAGAAAGCTATTGTTAGCACAAACGAACACACTCTTGTTTAAGGTTTTAATTATATTTATTTTATATTCATCTCTATTATCAGTTATCAGCTTTTATCTTGGAGCGCTTGGAGAGTTTATTGTTGTTGAAATTTTATTTAATTTTATTAGAGTCATTGCCCTTCTTACTATCCAAAAAATTATGAAAAATGAAAATGTTAAATACATCCTATACGTCAGTTTTGGTATAATAGGTTTTATTTTTTCTTTCTTTACATTAAGAGACTATGTAGGTATTTTTTATGGTGCATTGGTGTATTGTTACATTACAATTATCATTATTTCTCTAAAACGTATTGTGGCGAGTATATTTGCAGGGGTTAGCGTAGTTGCTTATCTCATTCTTTTTTATATTTATCCCTATAAAAACATTGACATTGATGTGGCATATTATCTGAGTCAAATTGGATTTATACTTATTTACAACTTCATAGTCGTTAAAGTAATGGATTACTTTAAAATTTACGAGAGTAAAATATATGACCAAATTGATTTGATTGAACAACAAAAAGAATCTTTAGAAGAACAAAAAAGAGAATTAGTAAAAAGCGAAGAGCGCTATAGAATTGTTTTTGATGCGAGTAGAGATGGCTTATGGGATTATGATATGACAAACCGAAATATTTATTATTCCGAACATGCGCTAGAATTACTTAAAGTTCATGGATTTTATAATCTTGATTTTACAAATTTACATAGCGCAGCAATTCCACCTGAGGATTATAAGCACCTTAAAGCTTATCGACAAGAGATATTAAATGGGAATAGAGATAAGTACACAATAGAATTTAAATATAAGGTAAATGATCGTTTCTTTTGGTTAGAAGAGCAAGTTATCGTTCTAAGAGATCATGAAGGATTTATTAAACGTATTGGCGGATCCATATGTAACATTACTGAAAAGAAACTTAAAGATGTTAAAATACATACATTAGCTTATTATGATACGTTAACACTTCTTCCTAATAGAAGCTTTTTATATGAAGAAATTAATCGTATTATTGAATTGCAGCAAAATAATATGACTGAACTTGCAATTATTATTTTAGATATTGATGATTTTAAGCTTGTTAATGATATTTTTGGGCATGAAGTAGGAGATAAAGTTTTACTAACAATAGCCAACAGATTCAAATCGATGGAATGGGACAATATAACAGTAGCTAGACTTGGTGGTGATGAGTTTGGCATACTTATTTATGGAAAGCTAGAAGAAGCCAATATTACTGACCAATTAAACTTAATTATTAAGTTAATTGCAGAACCAATTACTATAGTGAATCATAATATAGAGTTAACATCAAGTATGGGCATCTCCATCTTTCCAAAAGATGGCACAGATAAGGAAATGTTGCTTAAAAATACAGAGCTTGCCTTATATAATGCAAAGTCTTTAGGAAAAAATCGTTACAGTTTTTTTGATATTAAGATGGCAGAGGAACTTTCTAAAAAGGTAAATATGGGAATACAATTAAAAGAGGCCATTCACAACAATGAATTGTTCTTGAATTATCAGCCACTAATTAATTGTGAAACGAAAAAAATAACGGGTTTTGAAGCGTTAATAAGATGGAATTCGCCTAAATATGGTAGAGTAAATCCAAATGATTTTATTCCGCTAGCAGAAGAGATTGGCATGATAAATGAAATAGGAAAATGGGTTTTTAAAGAAGCCGGTATGTTCTCAAAAAAAATTAACCTTATTGACAGTCAGATTACCGTATCAATAAATGTTTCTCCGATACAAGTCATAGACCGCTTCTTTATTGAAGATATGATGGAAATAACAAACGAGTATGGAATTGATCCAAGGCTAATCTGTATCGAAATAACTGAGAATGCTTTAATTACATCTTTTGAACATGCAATTACTAATATAAAAAAGCTAAGTGAGTTAGGTTTTGTTATTTCTATTGATGATTTTGGAACAGGGTATTCCTCTTTAAGTTATTTGCGAAACCTCCCAGTTAATATTATTAAAATTGATAAGTCTTTTGTTGATTTTATTGAAAATAATTCTAAGGATTTAGATTTAGTTAAAACAATTATTAGTCTAGGTAAAGTATTAGGCATGGCAATTGTCGCTGAAGGTGTTGAAAATCTAGGTCAATATGATTTGCTTAAGGAACACCAATGTGATATTATTCAAGGTTATTTATTTAGCAAGCCTTTAGCAGAAGAGGATGCACATCATTACTTGCTTAAGAATCTTGAATAAGTCTGAGCAAGAGCAATAATTATTATGAAAACGATTAATAGTACAAAATTTAGCTTGTTCAAATCTCCATACATTTCATGTTTTTTAGGAGTGGCTAATAAGATCCATCCATTGTTTAATTTCTGATAAGCTGTTATTTTTTCTTTTTGAGCTTCCTTGTATTTTATGATACCAAAGTTACTTCCTGCTTCAATAATACGAACGCAATTTTCATGTAGGTTATTATCATAGCTTATATAACTGAGACCTACCATGTTTGGATCTGCATCAAAAAGCACTTCGTATTTTTCGTTAAGCAACGTAACATGACCCGTATCATATATTTTAATTTGACGTAATTCTTTAGAGATATCATCAAAAAATAATTCTGATCCACCTACGCCAATGAATGTATCTCCAATCATTATTTTTTGGCTATAGGAGATGATTGTAGCATCCCAGGGTGTCCAATAATATGGATCTGACCAACTTGAACCATTCATTTCTGCGTTCGTCCACCAGTCACTTTCATCTAAGCCGTTTTTTCGAATATCATAATCTTTTTCTCGTACGTATCCTTCCTTAATTTTAGCGTAAGATAAAATGCCTGGTCTTTCAATTGAGTTGCTATCAAAAACAACCCATCCTGATTTGGCGTTAAAAACTTGTATCGTATTTAAGAAAAGATCAGAGATATCGTCTTTATATTCGGCTATTGCTATCGGATCGTTTTTAATATTTTCATAATCTATTGTGGCAGTAATGATATTTATTAACTCATGTGAAAGTAGTTCGGTATTTTTAATTTTATCTTCAATCATCATTGAAGTAGAATTAAGAATACTAGTCATCTTTTCTTCTGAAGTTTTATCAATTACTGCAATTGCCTGTGCATAGAAAAGAAAAGTAATAACAACAGCACTAAGTATACATATTGTAAGTAAAGCTACATACATTTTTTTAGACATAGTATTCATCATATACCTTCTTTCTTAGAATAATTCTTGCAAAGTATTCTATAGTAGACTTGTGCTAGAACGATCATAATTAATATAACTATAATAAGAATAAGGTTTAATTTGTTTAAGTCATCATACATTTCATGCTTTTTAGGAATCGTCAATAAAGTCCAACCGTTTGATAATTTTTGATATCCTAAAATTGTTGTTTCCTGATGGTCCTTAAACTCTAAAATATCAAAATCATTTCCTGCTTCAATTTCAGTTGCATATTTCTCATATTGATCATTGTTGCTATAAGTTTTGAAATTTTTACCAATGTTATTAAAATCATGATCAAAAATAATATCAAATTTTGCATTTATTAAGGTTACATACCCAGTATCGTATATCTTCACAGATTTAAGTTTGTTTGAAATGTCTTCGAAAAATAAATCAGATCCGCCAACACCAATTACGATATCATCAATTTTAATTTGCTCGCTGTAAGAAATAATTGTTGCATCCCAAAGTTCCCAATAGTAAGGTGAGGACCAGGCTGTACCATTTTCAATGGCATTAATCCACCAAGTATCTTTATAAAACTCGGTTTCTCGAATTTTGTACTCAGGTTGTCTACTATATTCAGAACCATTTTTAATAAAGGATATTGTTTTTGAACTTGGCACCACATCATTATCAAAAATAACCCAACCTGACTTTGCTTCAAACGTTTTAATTGTATTTAGAAAAAGTGGCGTTATCTCGTTTTCGTAAATGTTCATAGCATCTTCATTGTTTTTTGCATCTTCTAAGCTAATGGTTGAAGTAAGTATGTTTGACAGTTGATGTGATAGAAGCTCAGTGTTCTTAGTATTATTCTCGATCATCATAGCGTTAGATTTAAGTATGCTTTTCAAGTTCTCATGAGAAGTCTTATCTATAACAGCTATGGATTGAAAATAAAACAATAGAATGATCACCATATTGCAGATCATGCCAATTGTAAGAAGCGTAATATAAGTTTTCTTTGATAAATAATCCATCATAGACTCCTTCCTTCGGGTTAAATGAAGAATAAAAGAGAAACAATTTTATATAAATTATACATTATAATGAAGTGGAATTCAAATATAATTAGGCGGTTGATGCATTATTATTGTATTAATTGATGATTTTTGGTTAAAAGTTGGTTAATTAACAAAATTAATGTCTAATTTGTTGTTGTATTTCGAAAATTCTTGAAATGGAAACAGGTCTTTACTTAAAATTAATTACAGTGTATACTTAATAAATAATTTATGGAAAAGGGTGAATACAGTGCCAATAAAAATTGATAATAACCTTCCAGCAAAGAAAATATTACAGAGTGAAAATATTTTTATTATGGATGAAGATAGAGCAATGCATCAAGATATTAGACCATTGAAAATTGTGATTTTAAATTTGATGCCACTAAAGCAGCAAACGGAAACCCAATTGTTAAGAATGTTGAGTAATAGTCCACTTCAACTTGAAATTACACTACTTAACCCAGAATCATATCAATCAAAAAATACTTCAAGTGACCATTTGGTTGCGTTTTATACAACTTTTGATAAAATTAAGAAAAATAAGTACGATGGAATGATTATTACAGGAGCACCTGTTGAGCAAATGCCTTTTGAAGAAGTAGCCTATTGGAATGAATTAACTGAAATCATGGAGTGGACCAAGCATAATGTAACCTCAACCTTTCATATTTGTTGGGGAGCACAAGCTGGGCTCTACTATCATTATGGTATTGGGAAAGAACCATTATCACAAAAAATGTTTGGTGTTTTTAAGCATAATGTAATAAAACCACATAGTATGCTTCTTAGAGGTTTTGATGATGAATTTTTAGTTCCGCATTCAAGGCATACTACTGTTATTAGAGAAGATATTTTAAAGCATAAGGAGCTAGAACTATTATCAGAATCAGATGAAGCAGGCGTTTACATCGTCATCTCAAAAGATCAAAAACATATTTTTGTAACAGGTCACTCTGAGTATGATGCATGTACTTTAAGCCAAGAATATTTAAGAGATAAGGAGAAAGGGGTAGATATAGAACAACCTCAAAATTATTATCCAAATCAAGATGATTCTATGAAGCCACCTGCAACTTGGCGTAGTCATGCCCACTTATTATATTCGAATTGGCTCAATTATTATGTATATCAAGCAACGCCATATTCTATAGATCGAGTAGGAGAATAATTATGAAATTATATATTAGTGCAGATATTGAAGGTGTATGTGGTGTAACTAGTTGGAGTGAAACAGAGCTAACGAACAGAGAAAGTGCTTCTTTTATTAGTGCATGGACAAAAGAAATTCAAAAAGTAATTGAAGTAGCTATAGAACAAGGGTATGATGAGATTTATTTAAATGATGCTCATGATACTGCAAGAAACCTTCTTCCTGAATCTTTCCCAAAAGAGGTTCGATTGATAAGAGGGTGGAGTGGACATCCTTATGGCATGGTAGAAGGTATTGATTCAACTTTTGATGCAGCTATATTTGTTGGATTTCATAGTAGAGCTGGATCTAATACGAGCCCATTAGCACATACCTCGTATCCAAGAGTTGTACGTAGCATGCGTATTAATGGAGAGCCTGCATCAGAATTTTTGCTTTATTACCTTACTTGCTGCTACGAAAAGGTTCCAGTAATTATGGTAGTTGGTGACATGGGTATTTGCAAAGACGTTAACAAAATAAATAAGGACATTTTTACAGTTGTGACTAAGGAAGGCTTCGGCGGAGCAACTATAAACTATAATCCAAAAGTGGTTAATGATGAAATCAAAAATAATACTGAGCATGCACTTAAACAAAGTATTCAAGTAAAACCGTTACCGCCAAGCTTCGAGGTTGAAGTTACCTTTGTTAAGCATATGGATGCATATAAGGCTTCGTTTTATAAAGACTGCGTTGCAGATAAAGATGGATATACAATAAAATATAGGGCGATAGATTACTTTGATGTATTAAGGTTTTTTGTCTTTGTCCTCGGAAAATAATAAAACAGTTTTGTATATCTAAAATTATGCACTAGAGGTTGGGCAAAATTAAAATATCTTCTTTGTTGACATAATGCAACAAGAACACTGTCTTGACATCGATGAAGACCTATGGTATAGTATAATATGTAATTAAATAGGTTCAAATTATAAGATTCGAATTAATTACATAGTAATATATGAAGTAGATAAAATGAGTAGCTGGTTAGTGAGCTTGTTCACGTATTAAAGAATGTGGGGATGAGTAAGTTAATCGAGATAGATAAATTGTTTGGTAGTCATAAAAGTTTTTTATGACATGCCCTAATGCAATTTTGTGACAGACTATTAAAAGCAAAAGTTTTTTTGAAAAATAAGTATTTAGAACTGGGGTTTGATTAGGATCAAATGGTCATGATCTTTACTATAATTATATGGTATAAAGTGAACTGATAATCAGGTAAGCTTAAACACTCTAACTCTATGGAGACATAGATTTAGGGTGTTTTTTTATAATCTATGAAGTTTTTGCAGTAACAGAGTAACTTAGAAAAGGGGAGATTAGATATGATGGTATTAACAAAGTTAAGCCGACATTATTACAGCAAGTGGTTAGTAAAAGCAGGAGGAAATAACAAATGAATACAATGATAGAAGTAATGAGGCAAAAAATGAGTCACGAGTCATTTACAGAAAATGTGACAAAATTATGGAAAGATTGGAAGTGGCAAGTAAAACATGTTATTAGAGATGTAGATACAGTAGAAAAAATATTAAATATAAAACTAACGAAAGAAGAAAGAGCGAATATTGAGGAAACAATAAAAATATTTCCAATGTCAATTACACCTTATTATTTATCTTTAATTGATGCAGATGATTATAAGAACGATCCCATATTCAAACAAGCGTTTCCAGATAAAAGAGAGTTACATATAACTAAATACGATATGGTTGATCCGTTAGCAGAAGATAAGGATAGCCCAGCAATAGGAATTACACACCGTTATCCTGATCGTGTTCTATTTCATGTTAGCAATTTATGTGCTATGTACTGTAGACATTGTACAAGAAAGAGAAAAGTTGGAGACAACGATTGTATTCCTTCAAAAGAACAGTTACAAGAAGGCTTAGAATATATTAGGAATAATTTAATGATAAGAGATGTTCTTATATCAGGCGGAGATCCATTTATGTTATCTGATGATTTGATAGATTGGGTTCTTGGTGAATTAAATAAAATTGAACATATTGAAGTGATTAGAATTGGAACTCGAACACCTGTTGTTTTACCGTATAGAATCACAGACAATTTAGTAGAAATTTTAAAAAAACATGGGGTAATATGGATCAATACTCATTTTAATCACCCAAAAGAAATTACCGATTCCTCAAAAGAAGCTTTGAGAAAATTAGCCATGGCAGGTATACCACTTGGAAATCAATCTGTTTTGTTAGCAGATGTAAATGATTGTCCTAGAATTATGAAACGTTTGGTTCATAATTTAGTTCAAAATAGAGTTAGACCTTATTACATCTATCAATGTGATTTGTCAGAAGGACTTGAGCATTTTAGAACTTCTGTAGGTAAAGGTATTGAAATAATGGAAAGTCTAAGAGGTCATACGAGTGGCTTCGCAGTGCCAACTTATGTAATAGATGCACCAGGTGGAGGTGGTAAGATTCCAGTTATGCCGAATTATCTAATTTCCTGGTCAACAAATAAAGTTATACTTAGAAATTATGAAGGAGTTATTACGACTTATCAAGAACCAGATGACTACCGACATGATTCCTGTGATCTGAAATGTAATACTTGTAATTTGCAGCTTAAGTTACAGAAAGGTGAAGAGAGTAAAATTACAGGTATTGCTAAGCTAATCGCTGATTACAATGAGGTTATTACATTAACACCGAGTGAGTAAGTTTACAAAAAGGAGCAAAATCATGGACACATTAACTAAAATCGGTAAATCGGTAATTCATTGTGGGAAAAATAACAATAGAATATATCTTATGTCTTTAGATTTTTCTGATTTACCGATTATCATTGATCAGTTAGATCGGTTGGCGAGTGAAGAAGGTTATACGAAAATAATTGCTAAAGTTCCAACGTATGCAAAAGAAATTTTTGAGAATAGTGGATATATTGAAGAAGCGTCCATCCCATACTTTTATCAAGATAAAGAATCAAGTCATTTCTTTTCTAAATATTTAGATAACAATAGGCGGGTTGATCCTTTTAAAGAAAATTGTATTCAAGTTTTAAAAAAAGCAAAGTTAAAGAAAGGGATACAGGATATAAAACCTTTAGAAGAACATTTTTTCTGTCGTATGGCAACGGAAGAAGATGTTGAAGATATGGCTTTAGTCTATCAACAAGTTTTTAAATCCTATCCATTTCCTATTCAGGATAAGACTTATTTATTGAAAACGATGAAAGAAAATGTTGTGTATTTTGGAATTTGGAATAAAAAGAAATTGGTTGCATTGTCATCAATAGAAATATCAAAAGATTATGCCAATGCTGAGATGACGGATTTTGCGACCATTGAAGATTACCGTGGAAAAGGTTTTGCTGGATATTTACTAGATGAAATGGAGAAAAAACTGCATTCCATGGAAATTTATACAGCATATACGATCGCAAGAGCAAAATCATTTGGTATGAATATTACATTTTCAAAGCAAGGTTATACATATTCAGGTACATTGATCAACAATACCAACATTTCTGGGCATATAGAAAGTATGAATATATGGTATAAGTCTTTAAGAAATTTATGTAACTCGTAACTACACATTAGATTATGAATAACCTTAGCGGTTATATATAATAAAAAAATTAGGAGGTAAAATATGTTAAAGAGAATGATTGTATTATTAGTATTAGGAACAATGTTAGTAAGTACGTTAAGTGGGTGTGGAGGTGGAGACAAAACGACTTTCGGTAAAATTATGGATAAAAAAGAGATGACTTTTGCAATGACAGGAGCTTATCCACCATTTAACTTTCTTGATGAAGATGGTGAATTGATTGGATTTGATATTGATATAGCGAATGCTATAGCAGATAAAATGGGGGTTGAGGCAAAACCAGTCACTACTGAATGGGATGGTATTATCGCTGGGCTTACTGGTAAAAGATTTGATATGATTATTGGTAGTATGGCTATTACTCAACTACGTTTAGAAAAAGTGAATTTTACAAATCCATACTATTATGATGGCGCACAATTCTTTGCTAAAACAGGATCAGGCCTAACGAGTATTGAAGATTTACAAGAAGGAAAAGTTGGTGTAGTAACAGGAACAACATTCCATGATGCATTAAACGAAATGGATAATATAGCTGATATTCTTCAATTCCAAAGTGATGTTGAGAACTTTATGAGTGTTCAACAAGGTAGATCTGATGGGTTGGTTACTGGTAAGTTTGTTGGTTTACAAGCGCCAGAAAAATATGATGTTGACATAGAACCTATTGGAGGATTACTGTATCCTGAAGATATTGGTATTGCAATAAGAAAAGATGATACAAAATTACTGGAAGAAGTAAATAATGCGCTTCAAGCAATTATCGATGATGGTACATATGAAAGTATTAGCAATAAATGGTTTGGTATTAATATTCTAGAAAAATAAATAACCATAAATTAAGTTTTTAATAGTTGTTCATCTTCACAAAGCTATCAGTACCCTTTTATAAGTTAGGAGCTGATAGCTTTGTGGATATAAACTTGAAAGTAGGAGGAATGATATGGAATGGATTCTGGCATTAATAGATAGTATTGTTGCGTTTTTTCTAACGGTGTTTAAATTCACACCGAAATTTATACCTGGGGTTATCGCGACTATGGAGTTAACCTTTTTCTCAATATTGCTTGGTACAGTAATTGGTTTTATAGTTGCTATGTTGAAGCTAACAAATAAGAAGGTTATCATAAAAATTACAGATTTCTATATTACTATAGTCAGAGGAACGCCTCTGTTATTACAACTATCCTTTATTTTTTATGGGTTGCCAAGCTTAGGGATAGAGATTGACCGGTTTCCATCAGCCGTTATTGGATTAGCCTTTCATAATGGTGCTTATATTAGTGAAATATTTAGGGGGGCCATCGAATCGATTGATTACGGGCAGAAAGAGGCAGCAAGATCACTTGGGATGACGAAGTGGCAATCAATGAAACGTGTGATTTTGCCACAAGCATTTAAACGTTCTATACCTGCATTGGGAAATCAATTTATCATAGCAGTTAAGGATTCTTCCCTAGCTAGTGTTATAACGATTACAGAAATTATGTTATTAACAAGGCAATATGGTGCAGCAACTTTTGAAATTTTTCCAATTTACTTTATAGCAGGTTCTTATTATCTGGCTATTACGATGGTGCTTTCAAAATTGCTTAGAAAACTAGAACTTAAATTAAAAGTAAATGAGAGGTGATTGTATGAGCATAATAGAAATTAAAAATCTTCATAAATATTTTAATGATCTTGAAGTGTTAAAGGGGATTGATTTAAAAGTCGATGATGGGGAAGTAATTTGCATTATTGGCGGCAGTGGGTCAGGCAAGAGCACATTGCTTCGATGTATTAATTTTTTAGAAAAGAAAACGGAAGGCGAGATATGGATTGATGGTGAGAAAGTTCATGAAAAGGAAAGTGATATTAATCATATTCGTCAAAAAGTTGGTATGGTTTTTCAACGATTCAACTTATTTCCCCATATGACGGTTATTCAAAATGTAATGGAAGGACCTGTTACAATTAAAAAGATGCCAAAAAGTGAGGCAAGAGCCATCGCTATGGAGCTGATTCAAAAAGTAGGACTTGAAGATAAAGCTGATGAATATCCAGCGATGTTATCTGGTGGACAACAACAAAGAGTGGCTATAGCCCGATCACTAGCGATGGAGCCTAAGGTTATTTTGTTCGATGAGCCTACTTCAGCCCTTGATCCAGAGTTGGTTAGAGAAGTGCTGATCGTTATGAAGGACCTTGCAAAAGAAGGAAGAACGATGATCGTTGTTACACATGAAATGGGCTTTGCAAAAGAAGTGGCCGACCGTGTTATTTATATTAATGAAGGTCGCATTGCAGAAGAGGGTCCTCCAGAAAAATTCTTTGATAACCCTGAAGACGAAAGATTAAAAAGTTTCCTGGGACAGATTTTGGTGTAGATACAAAAAAATCGGCTAATGCCGATTTTTTTATTTATATTTAATTTCAAGTGCTTCAACCAAGTTAATGTACTTATATTGTACATTTTGTGCTTCCATTTCTAATTCAAACTTCTCGCAAGCAACGTCTATTTCCTTTAAGCTTTCTGGAGATAGAGATCTTTGAGCAAATGTATATATTACAGTGTCTTCTTTGTCAATATGTCTATTAAGTAAGTTTGTATAAGCTACTGCATTAGCAATGATATCGATTTTTGCTTCTTCGTCGCCACCTCGAACTTTTACTAGCGCTTCCTCTAAGTCTTTCATGTATAATCGTCCAAGGTCATGTTCAACAAGCATTCCATGTCGAATAAGTTTTTCACCTAATGGACCTAGTTCTTCAACCATGCGATTAAATAATAACTTTTCTTCTTTTCCATGATGGTGATTATCAGCATAATTCCTTACAAAATCAATCATCTGGTAGAAATCATTAAAATCAATTCCTTCACCTTGTAAAACACGGTAGCTGGCTTTTCTAAGCACCTGAAGCATTCTTTTAATGTATTTGTGCTCATCTATCATTAATTGTATTGTATCCATATGATCTCCCTTATTTGCATTCATTTAACTTTGTCATGAGTTCTTCAACTTCAAAGCCATGTACATAAGCAGCTTCTTCTAACGTTTCACTCTGAGAAGAAGGGCATCCAACACAATGCATTCCAAAACTAAATAGCACCTCAACTGATTTTGGGAAATTTCTAACTACATCACCAATTGTCATTTCTTTTGTTATTTCCATATTGTTTTCCTCCGTTTATTATTGATTATCTAAATATTTGTTTTTGTTTAGTAGTAATATATGAATATCTCCTAGAAAGTACTTAGTTTTAATAAAATACCTTCTATTTCATTACTCGTTTTAAGCAGTAGCTTTGACTGTAGTATAGCTTCTTTTACCCTTTTAAGCAGTAGCTATAGCTACAAAAAAACCCCAGGAATGGAATTGTATTCATATTAATAGTTGCTAGCTATACTTTAGCATACCCTTAAATAATTTATTCATGTATATGCAAAAAAGTAAACAAATGACCTTGTAATAATTTAGGTTGAAATTTGTACTTCCTATGCTATAATTAAGCTATTAATTTGGGATGGAGGATCTAGATGAACATTGCATTTACAGATTCTAAAAAGATTGATTTCATGGAGGTTAAGCTATGTATTTACCGGTGATGTTAGCGATAGAGGATAAAAAAATTGTTATTATTGGTGGCGGAAAGGTTGCCTTACATAAGGCTGAAAAGCTTATATACTTTGGTGGAAGGGTAACGATCATTAGTCCGGAGTTTGTAGACGAATTTTATCAACTAAAGCAGGTTCAATTGGTACAAGGTACATATGAAAAATCCTTAATAAACAGTGCATTTTTAGTTATTGTAGCAACTTCAGATCGACTTCTCAATGCAAAAATACATGAGGATTGTAAGGAACAGAATATCTTATGTAATGTAGTAGATGATAAGGAACAATCAGAGATTATCTTTCCAGCTAGTTTGAAAAGAGGAGAATTGATTATTTCTGCTAGTACACTTGGGAATAGCCCTTTACTAGCAAAAAAGGTTATTAAGGATCTGGAGAAGGTTTATGATGAGTCGTATGAGGAAATTGTATATTTACTTGGAGAAATAAGAAAAGAGTTGCTTAAAATGGATATATCAAAGGTGCAAAAATCAAAATATCTATCTCATATCATTTTGTTAGATGAGGAAAAATTAAAGGAATTTTTAGCTATGCTTCATGAGGGTAGGCTATGTACTGATGACAAGGAACAATTTTAACCTAACAAACGAAGTTGCTCACTTTTTTAAGTTATTTACAACAAAACAATCCCGTGTTAATATATAGGTATACTAATATATGACATTGGGTTGTTTTTTTGTTTTGTAAAAACCCGAAACATTAGGAGGTAAATAATGAATATAACGGAATTAGAACAGTTAAATGAAAGCTATATGGATAAGAGTCCTCAAGAAGTAATTAAATGTGGGATTCAAAACATTGGAAAAGATAAATTAGTACTTGCATCTAGTTTATCAATTGAAGATCAAGTAATAACGCATATGTTACTTGAAATTGAACCTAATGCAAGAATCTTTTTTATCGATACAGGAAGACATTATCAAGAAACTTATAATGTCATGAACTCTTCAATGGAGAGGTATCGTTTTAAGTATGAGGTTTATTCACCGAGTAATGAAAAACTTGAAGATATGATATGTAAGCATGGCCCAAATCTTTTTTATGAAAGCATTGCGCTTCGTAAAAAATGTTGTACTATAAGAAAGGTTGAACCACTTCAAAGGGTGCTTTCTACTTCAAATGGTTGGATTTGTGGACTTCGAAGAGGACAATCACAAGATAGAGAGCGTATTGAGTTATTTGAATGGGATGCACAAAATAAAATTTTTAAAATTAATCCGCTTGCCCATTGGAGTGAAGAACAAACATGGGATTATATGCGCAGGGAGAATCTTCCATATAATAGTTTGCATCTTAAAGGATATCCAAGTATTGGTTGCCAACCTTGCACTAGAGCAGTAGAGGAAGGTGAAGATATAAGAAGTGGTAGGTGGTGGTGGGAAAATTCAGAACATAAAGAATGTGGATTACATCGAAGCTAGTTATAAATATATATAGTGAATAATAAAACATCTAGATTTCTTGATTTAAAGATATTCTAGGTGTTTTTCTTCTGTAGAAATTTAAAAAGTTCTTTATTGACAATTATTTCAATCCTATGTATAATTACATATATTATTAAAACGGTATGTTTAGTTGGAAAAGAACAAATATCAAATTGGAGGGAATAAATGAATCGTAACCAAAAGCAGTTTGTTTATATATTTATATTAATTATTATAATTGGAATGAGTACAAGTTGTTCGAATCAAAATGCTAGAGATCCTTCTACAGTGCGAATAGCTTTTTTTCCGAATATTACTCACGCTCAAGCACTTATTGGTAAAGCAGAAGGACAATTTCAAAAAGAACTAGGTGAAACCTACACAATCCAATGGAAGGAGTTTAATGCGGGACCTGCTGAAATAGAAGCTTTTTTTGCAGGGGAAGTTGATCTTGGATATATTGGACCAGGACCAGCTATTAATGGGTTTACAAAGTCATTAGGTGACCTTGTTATAATCGGTGGTGCTGCTGATGCAGGTGCACTATTAGTATCTGGAAAAGATGTTCAAATTGAAAATGTCCAAGCTTTGGCGGGTAAAAAGATAGCTATTCCACAATATGGTAATACGCAACATCTAGCGTTAATTAATTTACTAAATGAAAACGGCTTAGTAGCTTCTTCAAAGGGTGGAACAGTCGAAATCATTGCTGTAGCTAATCCAGATATTAAAACATTACTGGATTCAGGAGAAATTGATGCTGCCTTTGTTCCTGAACCTTGGGGTTCAAGGCTTATTATACAAATCGGTGCAAAAGTTGTCTTGGATTATAACAAGGTATTTAGAGATGGACAGTATTCAACAGCTGTTGTTATTGCAAGAAAGGAATTTGTAGAAGAAAATCCTCATATAGTAGAGAAATTCTTAAAAGCACATATTGAAATAACTCAATATATAAACAGTGATTTAAAGCATGCAAAACAAGTCGTGAACGATGAAATAAAACATTTAACAGGCATGGAAGTAGAGTTAGAAGTTCTTGAGAGAGCTTTTGAGCGACTTGTAATTACATATGACCCACAAAAAGGTTCGATATTAAGTTTTGCTAACTTGGCAAAACAAGCAGGATTCATCTCAACTACGCCAGAAATTGAACAGCTCATTGATTTAACCTTATTAAACAAAGTTCTTAAAGAAAAGCAACTTGAAGAAATAAAATAAGTAATGATTGATAAGGAGAAAAGCAATTTATTAGAAAAAATATAAAGTCGAGGTGATAAAGCATTGAGTTTAATCGTTGAAGGTGTAACCAAAAGTTTTATGTCAAAACACCATAAAATATATACGTTATCAGATATTAATTTAGAAATAAAGAAAGGTGAATTTATTTGTCTATTGGGACCTTCCGGTTGTGGTAAATCTACATTATTAAATATTATTGCAGGCTTAGTAGAAGCAACAGAAGGAAAAGTAATCTTAAATGATCACGTAGTTAAGAAGGCAGGGCCAGACCGTGCAGTGATGTTTCAAGAATCTGCATTGTTTCCATGGCAAAGAGTAATTGATAATGTTGAATTTGGAATGAAAATTGCGGGACTACCAAAGGAAATGCGAAGAGAAAAGGCTTTGAAGTATTTGAAAATGGTCCATCTCACTAAGTTTAAAGATGCCTTTATTCATGAACTTTCAGGTGGTATGAAGCAACGAGTCGCGTTAGCTAGAGCCTTGACCTTAGACTCAGAAGTGCTTTTGATGGATGAGCCTTTTGCAGCACTTGATAGCCAAACAAAATTGATATTGCAAATGGAGCTACAAAAGATTTGGTGGGAAACGAAGAAAACTGTAATCTTTGTTACACATAATATTGAGGAAGCTGTACTTCTTGCAGATAGAGTGTTGGTGATGTCAGCAGGTCCTGGAATTATCAAAAAAGAGTTCAAAATACAGTTAGCAAGGCCTAGACAGCTTGAAAATATTGATTTAACGTATGTTCTAGCAGATGTCATGAAGGAGTTAAAAGAGGAGGTGGAGAAGGTTGCAAAAGCAGAATACGACAACGATTGGAATATTGAAAAAGATAGCATTTTATCTCATTCTGATCCTGATTTGGGAAGTAATTTATAAATTAGGTGTTGAAGTACTAGGTATTTGGAAGGTCTATACTTTTCCTTCTCCAATAGCTGTTGGTAAAACTTTGATTAAGCTAATTGCAGATCATACGCTAGGTATAGCAATTGCTGCCAGTATGAAAAGAATTATTGTAGGATATTTATTCTCTGCAATGATAGGAATAACAATTGGTCTAATAATAGTAAGGTTTAAATATCTAGACGAGAACTTTGGTGCATTAATTCTTGGATTACAAAGCCTTCCTAGCATTTGCTGGCTTCCTTTTGCAATATTATGGTTTGGCTTAAATGAAAGTGCTATTATTTTCGTCATTACTATCGGTTCAACCTTTGCAATAGCAATGGCAATTGAGTCAGGAATAAAAAATGTGAACCCCTTATATATTAGGGCAGCCAAGACAATGGGCGCAAGTGGCTTAAAGATCTATTGGAATGTTATTATTCCCGCAAGCCTTCCAAATATAATTACAGGTCTTAAACAAGGTTGGTCTTTTGCATGGAGAGCACTTATGGCAGGTGAAATGCTATCGGCCACTAAGGGGCTTGGTCAAGTACTGATGGTAGGTAGAGACCTTGCTGATATTAGTCAAGTAATGGCAGTCATGGTTGTTATGCTCGTGCTTGGACTAACAGTCGACAACTTAATATTTGGACGCATAGAGAAAAGCATTAGACATAAATGGGGCTTAGATAGAAGCTAGGCCTATATTAGGAGGATTATTACATGACCAAGGTAGACTATGGGAAATTGAAAAAGGACTGCTTTATCAATCAGGTAGAAAAGGAACATTTTGCACTTAGAATAAAAGTTGTTGGCGGACAACTCGAGGCAAAAAAATTAAAGAAGGTTTATGAAATAGCTGAGGAATTTGGAAGAGGTTATGTACATATGACATCAAGACAAAGTATAGAAATTCCTTTTATTAGTTTAAAGGATATAGCAGCAGTTAAAAAAGAAATGGAAACTTCAGGGTTAGAACGGTCTTTGTGTGGTCCAACAGTAAGAACGATTACAGCCTGTCAAGGTAAAAAGGTCTGTACAAAAGGTCTAATAGATACTACTGCATTAGCAGAGGAATTTGATGAAAGATATTATTCGAAAGAACTACCTCATAAATTTAAGTTAGGTATTACTGGCTGTAGAAATAATTGTCTTAAAGCTGAGGAAAATGATTTGGGTGTTAAAGGTGGTGTGAAAGTTAATTGGCATGATAGTGATTGCAGTTTCTGCGGTTTGTGTGAAAAAGCCTGTCCGAGTAAGGCGATAGAAGTGGATAAAAAAAGCAAAAGACTAACCTTTAATGAAGAGAACTGTATTAATTGCGGAAGGTGTGTTAAAGCCTGTCCCACAAATGCTTGGGAAGGAAAAGAAGGTTTTATTTTATATTTTGGAGGACTATTTGGAAATAAGATTGCAATCGGAAAACAAGTGCTTCCAATTTTATTTAACAAAGAGGATGTTCATAAAGTCGTTGAAGCAACTTTATCTTTTTTTGTGAAGAATGGTAAAAAAAGTGAAAGATTTAGAAACACGGTTGACCGAGTGGGTTGGGGACTCTTAGAAAATGCAGTTAACGAGGCGTTGCAAGAATATTAAAATTACTACAAACCTGGAGGTAATACATCATGGATCATTTAGATCAATTGGAAGCGCAAAGTATTTATATTTTAAGGGAAGCTTATAAGAAATTCGGTAAATTAGGTATGTTATGGTCTATCGGTAAGGATTCAACAGTTCTATTATGGCTAGCTAAAAAAGCATTTTTTGGTCACAGCCCTTTTCCATTCATTCATGTAGATACAACACATAAAATACCAGAAATGATAGAATACAGAGATAAAATTGCTAAGGAATTTGATTTAGACTTAATCGTACATATAAATGAGGAAGCTTTAAAGGCGGGAATGGGCCCTCACGAAGGGAGACTTAACTGCTGTAAAGCCCTTAAAACAGATGGACTTCAACAAGTTGTAACCAAATATGAATTTGAAGGACTAATACTTGGAATTAGAAGAGATGAAGAAGGCTCTCGCTCGAAGGAAAGAGTGTTTAGTGAACGCAACAAAGATTCGGAGTGGGATTATACCAACCAACCTCCGGAGCTATGGGATCAATTTAAAACCGATTTTCCAAAAGGAAATCATATTAGGGTTCATCCTATTTTACATTGGAATGAAATTGATATTTGGGCTTATATTGAAAGAGAGAACATTCCTTTGGTTGATCTTTATTTTGCAAGAGATGGTAAGCGTTATAGAAGCTTAGGCTGTGCACCATGTACCGGTAAAATAGATTCTAATGCAATTACTATTGCTGAAATAATTGAGGAACTTAAACATACGACACAAAGTGAACGTGCAGGAAGAGCACAAGATCAAGAAGATGCCTATGCAATGCAAAAGCTTAGGAAAGATGGATATATGTAAACTGATGACTATCCTTCTTCTATACTATAGAGGGAAAGAGAAACTGCTTACTAGATAAAATATGCACCAATATTAACGACGTAAATAATTGATAGTATATTTGAACAAAACAGATGGAGGTTAACAAAATGTCTATACATAGAGAAAAACTCAAAATAGTTGTAGTTGGTCACGTGGACCATGGTAAATCTACAGTAATTGGAAGGTTATTGTACGATACAAAATCCGTTGCTGAAGGTAAAATTGAAAGAGTTAAAAAGGTATGCAAGGAAAAGGGGAAGCCCTTTGAATATGCTTATTTATTAGATGCTTTTGAGGAAGAACAAAAGCAAGGGATCACTATAGACACTACGCAATTACAGTTTTTCACTAAGAAGAGAGACTATGTGATTATTGATGCGCCTGGACACAAAGAGTTTTTGAAGAATATGATTTCCGGTGCAGCGAATGCAGAAGCAGCCCTTCTCATTATTGATGCAAAGGAAGGCGTTCAAGAGCAATCTAAGCGACATGGTTATATCCTTTCACTTCTTGGTATACAAAAGATATACGTTATTGTTAATAAAATGGATTTAATTGATTATTCAGAGGAAAGATTTACCACCATTAAGCAAGAAATGAACGAATTTCTAAATAGTTTACATGTTTATCCACTTAAATATATTCCAATATCTGCATTTTATGGAGAAAATCTAACTTCAAAATCAGATTATATGCCTTGGTATAAGGAAGAGCCTATTTTAGAGGCAATTGATTTAATTGAGAAAGATAAAGGGCTCGAAGATAAACCATTAAGATTTCCAATACAAGACGTTTACAAATTCGACCACAGAAGGATTATTGCAGGAAGAATAGAATCAGGTACGATTCATGTAGGTGATGAGATTCTTATTTCTCCCAGCAACAAAAAGACAAAGGTCAAGAGCATTGAGTATTACCAGGAAAAGGATAAAACTGACTTTGCAGTAGCGGGAAAGTCGGTTGGTATTACTGTGGAAGATGAATTTTTCAATAAAAGAGGAGCGTTTATTTCACACTGTGAAAATAGACCAATCGTAGATCATGTCTTTAGAGCCAATTTGTTTTGGATGGGTAAAAATGTACTTGTAAAGGATAAAAAATATAAGCTTAAAATATCAACCCAAGAAGTGGAATGTGAAATTCTTGTTATTAATAAAGTTATAGATGCTACAAACCTAATTATTAGTGAAGATGCAAGTGAGGTAAGAACCAATGACGTTGCAGATGTAACAATTAAAACGAAGGAAGATATTAGCTTTGATGAATTTAAGCACAATCAAAATACTGGACGCTTTGTTCTTGTTGAAGGCTATGATGTATGTGGCGGTGGTATCATCTCCAAGCTTGAAAAAGGCATTGAGGCTGTTAGTAAATTTGTAGGTGAAGAAGTCGATTTCAAGGTTCAGGCTTTTGATGAATACTATTTTGTATTAGATGAAAATACAGTTAAAAGAAGTGTAAGGTATAAGGAAGTGTTTAGTCTTGGTGACGCTGTTCCAACGGTTGGCGAGAGTTATGAATATCCACCATCAATTGATTTTATTGACCTAGAGCAAAGTCGAGTCGCAGAAATAAGAAAGTCTATTTTAAATAAGGTGATTAGACTTAAGGATTATATATTTGAAGCGCAACAAATTTTTGATTCAAATGGGTTCTACGTCAATGTAACAACGAAGGATGATTATATCAATTGGCAAAAGGATTATGAGCGAGTGATTAATGGTGATCTATTAGAGGTAGATTATGCCAACAAATGGCTCGACTTTGAAAAGTATAGAAAGATTAGTTATAGAAGTACTTTAAATAAAACTTTGGACTATATGATTTAGGTTGAAGTGAAGAAACCAACATACATTTTGGCTATAATTAGTCAAATCATAGGGTTTTTGATAGGATACATTAATAATTTGTTTATTAATGTATCCTGTTTTTTATTAGTGATATTTAGTTTAAGTATTAATGATAATTCATTAAATTATGGTTGTAATTTAAAAAAATAAATTGATTATTGGTTGTAATATATATTGAGATGGGTTAGAATAATGATAAAATATATTAGATAAATCGAAATTTTGAAGAAGCGTAGTGAGTAATATTTTACTGTTATATCGTGAGATGAAAAAATTGATTAATAATTTAGGCTTTTAGATTGTTGATATCATTATTAGATATCCTTATACTGGAATTGAATTTCCAAGTAAAAGGGCATATTTTATTTTAAGGAATTAATAGAGGTGAATAAATTTTAAGGAGATTTTTATGGACATTACAAAAATCATTAAAACAATTGGTAATCCAACACCGTATGACAAAGGAACAGATATGATGTGGACCGATAAGCACATTTCCAAGTTTCTATTGGATGCGCATATAAATCCTGAAATCGGAGTGGCAAGCCGTACTTTAAAGGACATTGATAAGACAGTTGATATGATTGACAAGATGGTTTGCCTAGGATCAGAAATCTTGGATTTGGGTTGTGGGCCTGGACTTTATGCGGAACGATTGTCGAAGAAAGGCCACAAAGTAACAGGGGTTGATTTTTCCAAGAACTCAATTGATTATGCTATCAAACAACGTGGAAAGAATCAGTCCACTATTGAATATATCAATGACAATTATCTGAATTTGGACTTCGAGGGTCAATTTGATTTTATCATGATGATTTATTGCGACTTTGGGGCATTGGTATCAGAAGAACGTATATCCTTGATGAAAATGATTCATAAGGCTTTGAAACCCGGAGGCATTTTCTTGTTCGATGCAATCGACGAAGAAACAATTGAAAGGTTAAATTTTAATTCTTCGTGGGAGATATCTGAGGGAGGATTTTGGAAGCCTACCCCATACATCTGTCTAAGCAAAAAATACCATTTCAAAGAAAACAAAGCTACGCTGGATCAGCATATAGTGATGGGGGAGGATGATTCTTACCAACTGTATAGGTTTTGGAACCACTATTTTAATCAAGAGGATGTCGAAAAGATATTTAGACCTATTGGTTTTTCTAAAGTAGAAAGCATTAAAAACTTATTGACCGGCAGTGGTCCATATAATGATCACGGAGTAGTGTTTTATACAGTGAGCAAATAATTTCTACATAAATATTTCTCAATTTAATGACTTATGATATTTATAATTTAAAGGAACTTATGAATAGGCGAATAAGTGAATAAGTGAATATAGTTAAGTGAAAAGGTAAGTTCCGTAGTTGAAAGAACCTTGAAAAATGCATGAGTTAAGTCTAGCGAAACCACTTTACAATCCCAAAAAAGAGGGAT
>PGZO01000044.1 GCA_002841375.1 Firmicutes bacterium HGW-Firmicutes-7
TTAATAGTCTAATGATAGTCTAATGGAGGGAGTGAAACGATCGAAGAAATCTCAACTTGCACCTTGAAACTAAAAACGAAAAACTAATAACTAAAAACCTGTACTAAATACTAACTATCGACTATTCACTATCAACTAACGACTATTTTTTGCTATTCCCTCCCTCAACTTCCCCACCACATAATCTATCTGCTCTTCCTTCAAATTATTAAAAAATGGCAAGGCAATTGTCCTTTCTGTCACATCCTCGGTAACCGGAAAATCTCCTTCCTTATACCCAAACATCTTCCTATAAAATGGCTGCAGATGAATCGGCGTAAAATAAGGTTTGCATTCTATACCACTCTCTCTTAAAAATTCAATAACCTTATCTCTATTTATTCCCCTCTCCAACCTAATCACATAAACAAACCAGCTCATCCTACTTACATAAGGAGCAATATAAGGAACTTGTACTTCCTCGACTTCCGCCAACTTTTCCTTATACATCTCGGCAACCTTTGTTCTCTTATTTAAAATCTCCTCAATCCTCTCCATCTGAGAACAACCTAAAGCTGCACCCAACTCATCCATCCGAAAATTATAGCCCAATCTTTCATGGTCTAACCATTCTCCACTCTCTCCTCTACCTTGATTCCTCATACTCCGTGCCAGCCTGGCCAACTCTTCATTATCGGTTACTATAATTCCTCCTTCTCCAGTGGTAATTTGTTTATTTGGATAAAAGGCAAAAACTCCCACCTCTCCTAAACTTCCTGCTCTCTTTCCCTTATACTCCGACCCCAGCGCTTCAGCAGAATCTTCAATTAACTTTAAATTATATTTCTTTCCAATCTCTCTAAATCTGTCCCAATCTGCTGGATGTCCAAAAGCATCTACCACTAACAAAGCCTTTACTTTTGTCAGTTCCTCACCACTCAAACTCCCTAATTTTTCCTCAACTTTATCAGCGTCCAAATTTAAAGTTTCTTCCTCAATATCTACAAATAAAGGCTTAGCTCTTTCAAATAAGATACAATTACTGGAGGCAATAAAACTAAAAGGAGTAGTAATAACCACAGCTCCTTCTCCAATCCCCAAACCTCTAATTATCAAATGAAGTGCACTCGTTCCACTATTTACTGCTATAGCATATCTTGTCCCTGCATAACTCCTAATCTTATTCTCAAATTCCACCACTCTTGGCCCAATACTCAAATACCTGGTTTTCATAACCCCCACTACAGCTTCAATATCTTTTTCTATAATATCCGGACTGGATAAAGGTATTTGCATCATCTCAATCTCCTTCTATCTTTTTTATTATCTTGATCGGTACACCTGCGGCTACAACATTATCTGGTACATCTTTATTTACAAAACTAAATGCTCCAATAATTGAATTTTCCCCTATATTAACTCCAGGCATTACCACACTGTGACTACCAATTTTACAATTTTTCTTCAAAGTTATCTGCCCTTCTTTATTATCTATAGTAGAAATTGAATAAAAAGAACAATGGGAACCGATTTGAACAAAATCTTCTATTATTACCCCATTTTTTGCATTAATATAGGTAAAAGCACCAATATCAGTTTTATATCCTAATTTAAGACCATTTTTATTTTGAACCATCCAATTATATTTGGTAAGTTTTCCTTCTTCGATTTTTGGACATTCCCACTCTTTAAATCTATCTTTCATAGTCCCTGGTAACACCATCCTTCCCATAAACTCCTTCTCGAGTAAAAATAACCACCCATATAGTTTTAAATAATATCTTTAAGTCTAACCATATTGACCAATGATCAATATACCAGATATCTAATTTTATCCGCTCTGGCCAAGATAAAATATTCCTGCCATTAACCAAAGCCCAGCCAGTAATTCCTGGCTTTAATTCTAATCTTCTCATTTCCTCTTTAGGATATTTTGCTACCTGATGAGGTAATGCCGGTCTTGGCCCTACCATACTCATTTCACCTTTAAAAACATTTATTAGTTGAGGTAATTCGTCTATTCCCCATCTTAAATATTTTCCTAATCGGGTAATCCGTACATCATTCTTTTCTATCTCATACCCTAATCCAATCTTTTCTGCATTATCTACCATCGTCCTTAATTTATAAGCCATAAATATCTTCCCATCTTTCCCTGCTCTTTCCTGAACAAAAAATACCGATCCCTTAGAATCCAGCTTAATTAATACTCCTATAACCACAAAAATAGGAAACAATATAATCAATCCTATCCCGCTAATCACCACATCAATTATTCTTTTTAAAATTAAATCTTTACTTTTATTTGTTTTCATTTTTCCACTTATATATATTTTGTTTCCCAGATTATTCAAAATGTTTATTAATAATCTGGTATGCTCTTTCTACGCTTAAATTTTCCTCGAGAAATTTTCTTCCATTTTCCCCTAGCTCTTTTCTTAACTTTTTATCATTAAGCAATTTTTCAAAATTACTTTTGTATGCCTCTAAATCACCAGTTTCAGACCATAATCCTGCATTTGCACCTTGAAGAAACTGTTTAAGGTCAGTATTTTTATCGGTTGATGCCAAAATAGGAATGCTAGCATTAAAATAATCAACAACTTTACAAGGCATATTCGGTATAGTAAATGTTCTATTTAAATTTATGAGTCCAATATCACATTGCTTTAACAGGTTTCTATATTCATCTCTTGGTATATAATCTTTGATTATCACATTAGAAAGCTTATGGTAATCAATCAAATTAACTATCTTTTCTTTTTGAGCGCCTTTGCCAATAATAAAGAAAACTACATCGCTTCTATATTTATATTCTTTAGCTAATTCCAAAAGAAATTCAAGTTCTTGTGGCAATCCAATATTTCCACCAAATACGGCGACAAATTTATTTTCTAAGCCATACTTTTTCTTATAATCGACCGCAATTACTTCACTATTATAGAAAACCTTTCCCCAATTATAAAGAACCTCCAGTTTATTTTCATCAATATCGTTATGATCTAAAACATATTGTATATTTCCTTTTGACATACATCCAATGTAATCTGAGATATTATATAACTTTTTTTCTTTTAACCTAAAATAATTATATAAGAATGAGTTATTTAATAATCCTAAATCCCGTACGTTTTGCGGAAAAATATCCCTTAAAATTAAATAAGATGCACCTTTATCTCTTTGTTTTAAATATTTAACCACAGGAGCGAAGGTAATAGGTGGAGTAGGATAAATAACTAAATCAAACTTTATTTTATTAAAATATTTTTTTATATCTTTTTTAAAATAATTAGCAATGGTTAATGTTGTAATACCCTTTACCAAAAGTGAATTAGTATTAAACCAATTTCCAGCCCTCACTCTTAAGATACTTAAATTCTTTACATTTTCTAAATATGTGTTTAGATTATATTTTTTCTCTAATAGAGTAGCTAAATATACTTGATGCCCATTATTTCTAAATTCTTCTGCAAGATCTGAATATAGATTAGAGTCTTTATTAATATCGGGAAATGATATCATTAAAAATAAAACATTCACTAATTTTATCTCCCCATCCCTAATAATAAATTATTTCTTAGATTATTTCTTATTCCAAATATTCCTATTAACGATTTTAGTATAGCTTTGAATTATTTTTACCACTTTTATTGATATATTTGTATCCTGATAATCCACCGGCAAAATATTTTTATTATCCATTTCTTTAAACATTCCTACTGAACTATAAACAGATTGAATAACTTCATTAGATTTAATTCCCCCAATTATAATCGAACCCTTATCTAATACTTCCGGTCTTTCTGTGCTGGTTCTAATTAACACAGCTGGAAAATTTAAGATTACTGATTCTTCACTTAATGTTCCACTGTCTGATAAAACACAAAAAGCATTTTGTTGTAATTTATTATAATCTATAAATCCAAAAGGTTTTAATTTCCTAATTAGAGGATTAAATTTTATCTTTTTTTCTTCTATCTTTTTCCAACTCCTGGGATGGGTAGAATATATTATAGGTAATTTAAATTCTTCTGCAACAGAATTTAACGAATCAACTAAATTTAAAAAATTTTCTTCAATATCAATATTTTCTTCCCTGTGTGCACTTACTAAAATATATTTACCTTTCTCCAATTTGAGCGTAGTTAATATTTTGCTTTCATTGATACGGTCCATATAATTATTTAATACTTCCGGCATCGGGGACCCAGTTACAAAAATATACTCTTTTTTAATTCCTTCGCTTAACAAATATCGTCTGCTATGTTCAGTATAGGGAAGATTAATATCACTTATATGATCTACTATCCTTCTATTTAATTCCTCAGGTACATTTTGGTCAAAACATCTATTCCCTGCTTCCATATGAAAAATGGGAATTTTTAACCTTTTTGCTGATATTGCACTTAAAGCACTATTGGTATCCCCTAAAATTAATAAAGCTTCAGGATTGATCTCCCTAAATAGATTATATGATTTAGATATGATATTCCCTAAAGTTTCACCCAAATTTTCCCCAACTGTATCTAAATAATAATCAGGTTTTCTTATTTCTAATTCTTTAAAAAATATTTCATTTAAGGTATAATCCCAATTTTGCCCAGTATGGACTAAAATATGCTTAAAATGTTTATCACATGCCTTTATAACTACTGATAACCTAATAATTTCTGGTCTTGTGCCTACCACAGTTATTATTTTCATTTTATTCATATTAATTACACCTCACAATAATATGTATCAGGATTTTTAGGATTAAATATCTCATTAGCCCAAATTAACAGAATCATTTCACCATTACCATCAGTCAAATTTTCTATAGAATGAGTATATCCAGGTGGGATATCAACTATTTCTATTTTTTTGTCAGAAACATAATAAGAGATAATTATATCATTTAGAATATTTCTTAACTTTATTAGTGCTTTACCTTGTATAACAAAAAACTTCTCATTCTTGGTGTTATGATAATGATTCCCTCTTATGACTCCCTTTTTTGACCTGGATATAGAAACCTGGCCAAAGGATTCTGATTTTATTAATTCAATAAAATCTCCTCTACTATCTTCTTTCAAGTCCATTTCATACGAAAAATCATCTTTCTCTAAATAAGAGAGATAGGTGGCATGCAAATATTTCATAAAGATATCAGACAAATCTGGTATAATTAAAGTCTTCTTTATTTCTTTTATTTTATATATTTTATCTGCTAATTCTCCCAAAGTAACCCTAAAAGTTCTTTTAATATTGTAAAAATGTTTCTGTAAATCCTTTTCTTCTCTATTCAACAAAGAGACAAATTCATTAATTACATCATCAATATACACTAATTCTAATTCTTGGGTAGGATTAGAGATAGTAATATCTAAATTATGAGAAATGTTATAACAAAAAGTCGAAACCACCGAATTATAATTAGGCCTGCTCCACTTTCCAAAAACATTTGGTAACCTGTAAATATAAATAGGGGTATAATTTTTATTATAATACTTAATTAATTCATCTTCTGCCCTTTTCTTACTTTTACCGTAAGGATTATCCAATTCAGCTTGAATGGAGGAAGTTAATACAATAGGTATTTTTTTATCCATTTCTTCAAGTAATTTTATTAGAATTTTAGTTAAGCCTACATTACCTTTTTTAAATTCTTCTACATTTTTAGGACGATTAACTCCCGCTAAATGAAAAATAAAATCTGATTCCTGGAGATATTTTTTTAAAGTTTCTATATTATCTTCTTTGTCAAAAGGTTTTATTGCAACATTATCTAATTCCTGCAATCTGACAATTAAATTTTTTCCGATAAATCCTGCACTACCAGTTACTAAAATAGTTCTCATGACAAATTTATCTCCATCTTTATTTATACTTACTAAATAATTTAAATTACCCTATTTTTTAAGTTCATTTTGAATATACTCTATTTTTAATAACATTTCTTTTATTTCTTCAATGTTTAATCTCTTGGTATTATGTGAATTATAATCCTCTTGCACTGATATTTCTGATTCACCTTCAATAAAATACTTATTATAATTCAAATCTCTCGTATCAGCTGAAATTCTAAAATAGTTTCCGCAATCCTCAGCCTTAACCATTTCTTCTCGAGTTAGTAAAGTCTCATATAATTTTTCTCCATGACGAGTCCCTATAATTTTAATCTCATTTTTTACATTAAATAATTCCTTTATAGCAAGGGCTAAATCTCTAATGGTACATGCCGAGGCTTTTTTAACAAACATATCTCCCTGCCGAGCATTTTTAAATGCATATAATACTAAGTCGATCGCACCATCCATCGACATCATAAATCGAGTCATATTGGGATCAGTTACAGTTATAGGTTGGTCGTTCTTTATTTGATGTATAAATAGGGGAATTACTGAACCCCTTGTGGCAATAACATTCCCGTAACGCGTGCCACATAAAATTGTTATATGTTCATCAACAGTTCTTGATTTAGCTACCATTAATTTTTCCATCATTGCCTTAGAAGCCCCCATTGCATTAATGGGGTATACTGCTTTATCTGTACTAAGTACAATTACCTTTTTTACCATATTATTCACCGCTGCATTTAACACATTTTCAGTACCCAAAATATTCGTTTTTACTGCTTCCATGGGATAAAATTCACAAGAAGGAACTTGTTTAAGTGCTGCAGCGTGAAAGACAAAATCTACCCCCTTTAAGGCGGAATCTATACTATCATAATCTCTAACATCACCAATATAAAACTTAACTTTGTCACTTTTTAGTCTTAATCTCATGTCTTCCTGTTTTTTTTCGTCTCTGCTAAAAATACGTATTTCTTTTATATCTGTATTTAAAAACCTATCTAATACAGCATTACCAAAGGAACCAGTGCCACCGGTAATGAGTAATATCTTATCTTTAAACATTAGTTCACCTCTTCTATTATACTGTTAATTTCTCAATCAATTTGAAAAAATCTTTCCAGGATGCTTCATAATTAATATTATACGGTTATTTATATTTACATTTTTGCAATAATAAATCCATTATAAATTACTAATTTTAACTATTAGAATATCTGAAATTTGATAATTTGTCCAACACTTTTTTATGAGTAATAAAAATTCATCAATTTCAGTATTTTTATAGGGAAGGTGGAATTTAACTATAACTATTTATTGTAAAAATATCCTTCACAATATTTTTAGAAAGCCGTATATATTTTTTCCTTGTACATAACAATTTTTTATTATTATATATGAATTTTAGCTTGTTTAGCAAATTCTAAAAGCGCATATATATCCCTGGAGTAAACATTAATTAATAATTTAGCCCGCTCTTCTGATATTTCGTTATACAAGACAAACAAATAATTAAAATATTCTTCAAGTATATCTGGAAACTTTGTTGTAATAACAGAATGCCCAGTTGCGTTGCATAATTTTGTAGCCGATTTCCATAGTTGTGATAACCATTAACAGTTAATATTGCGACCCGTTTCACGTATATTCCCTCCTATAGACCTTCTTTAATATACTTACCAAAATGTTGTCAGAACCATTATGTATTCATTAATTTCTTTTGTATACTCATGATTTATGCCAAGAGCTGTTTTTTTATATGAAATAAGATTATGTTTAAAACTAGGGATTTTTATAATTTTATTCTTACTTTAATAAATAACTTCCAGACCCAAACAATAAACAATAATGCTACTATTAGCTTACTAGCACTTGATGCAGAAATGAAATTCCCAACCGGCAAAGAAATCATTTGTAATAAAATTATAAAACTTGTGAAATAAATTATTGGACCTTTACTCTTAGTATTGTAGAGATGTTTAGCAAAGACACCTATTAAAAAACATAACATTAATAAACCTAAATATCCGATGTTATTGATTATTAAAGCAACATCAGGATGCCATCTAGCCCCCATGTCTACTAAATTTCGCATTATATCAGGTAAATTATTTGATCTAAAGGTATAATATCCTAATGGTAAAAATCCTGCAATAAAATTACCAATAGATGAAAACCACAACTCACATACATATGTAGATATATAAAAAAAACCAAAACCAAAATAACCAAAAATAATTATAGTAACAAATGATAGAAAAGGCGACAAAAGAGATAATACTCCATTTGGATCATATTGAATATCTTGTGATATATAATAATTAAAATTAACTCCCCTTGCACTAACTCCAATATAAGATATGAAAATCATTAGACTTCCTAATAAAAATATTTTGAATAAGGCAGTAAGTGGCAATTGAAATTTCTTCAATTTTATAGATTTGGAAAGAATAACAAAAATAATTAATACCATCAATTCAAAAAACTCATAGTTTGTACCTCTTGCTAGTCCAAAATAGATATGTGCTAATGTGATTAAAATTAAATAAAATTTATCGAATTTGGTAGTTTTTTCTTTTACAATAAGAAACGATATATAGCTATAGAACACAATGAGCTTAATATAAAATAGCATGAAAATAAAAGGTATTTTTGTTAAGGAAAAAATATATCTTTGTTGTTCACGAAAATATAGTTGATACTCGTAAAACAAAGAGGTATTATTTGCTAAATTCTTAAATACGCTGAGCGGTGTTTGCCCGGTATAATATTTAACTGCTGCTATAGAAAACAGTATTGAAAAGACTGCTATTGTCATTAATGAAATTTTTTTGCGATTTAACAACCACGAATTTGAACATTTAGAAGTTAATACTGGCATATTGCTTCCTTTGTTCACACTATACCCTGCACTAAAAACAAAATAATTAATCCACATAAGTGCAATAGCAGGAAATATCATATAAAAGGTTAAGCTAGTTACATTAATGACCATTATGATATATATTGTATATATTATATAAAAAATATTAATAGTTTTTTTTATATTCATATTACACCACTTTTCATTATATTACTGAAAAAAGGCATCTAGAATTATTGATTATATTAGTTTCTCCCGCATCTTCTCTGTTAAACAGATGGTATGAATAAGTATAGATATTCATGTTTGCTTCTTATATCTTATCAAGTACAGTATCTTACATAGCAAATAAGGATTTACTGAACACATTAATATTGCTGCTTTATACTTTATAGGTACAAACCTAGAAAACATAACATCCCAAAGCATCTCTTTGGCATTTTTATGTACAATATTATAATACTTATCATCCGCATCTTTTGATTTCGAAAGACTAGCAATAACTGAAATCAAGAAATGAGCTCTAGAATGTAAGGTATATTTAAAAAGTTCTCTGTTTTTCTTTTCTAGGTTCTTTATAATAATCTCATAAATTTTTAGGCAAGTAATCCTTTTATCATTAATTTCACGCCTATTAATACTCCCTTCATTAACTCTATAATTATAGAGTCTTTGATTACTTATTGATACTCTTTTTACCCTTGATAAAATTTTATAGTTTAACTCAAAATCTTCAAAAAAATGAATTTCTTCATTTGATCTGCAATTCTTAATGACATCCTTTGAATATAAACACACACACACAGAAGAAGGAAATCTCAGTTGTAGCAAATATTTCAATGCTTCATTTCCACTAAGCATCTTATTTTTATAAATGGATTTGTATTTTTCGAAACTATTTATTGTATATGAAATCATGACACATACTTGTGATTTATCATTTTCAATTTGGTTCAATAACACTTCATACATATTCTCTTCAATATAATCATCACTGTCCACAAAACCGATATACTCACCTTCAGCAAGCTTAATTCCCAAATTTCTAGTAGCAGATACACCTTCATTTGGTTTATCTATTACAAGTATTCTGTTGTCTATAGCTTTATAGTAATTACATATATCTAAAGAATTGTCTGTTGAACCGTCATTGATTAATATTAACTGTATATTTTTATAGGTTTGACATAATATTGACTCTATACATTCTGATAAGTATTTTTCAGCATTGTATATAGGTACAATAATACTTATTAAACTATCCATATCACACCACACTTATTTAATTTTTAAGGATTATAATAATTATCTGGTTATGATATTATTTCTCTGCGTTACAATATCACACTCTTATAAAACTTAATTAACTCGATTTTTTTAGATAAAAGAGTTAGCATTACGATCTATTTTTATATACACTTAAAATATTCGATATTAATTGTTTTGAAACAATTTCTTTTTTATGATTTTCTTCATATTTTAATAAAGCCTTTTCCGATAACGCTTCAGGTAATTCATTATTATTGAGCAATTTTAGTAAATCAGAATAAATATTATTCTGATTAGTTATACAAAAAGCACTATCTTTTAAATATTCCATTGAGGCGACTTGATAAGGTCCTATTGCCAATATAGCTTTTCCTAATGATAAATATTCTGGTATTTTTGTTGAAATTGAAAGTCTAGTTGATTCTATGCTTTTTCTGTCAAAAGACTCTACGTGAACAGGTATATCACAAGAATTTAATACTTCTTTTAATTGTTTTGAATTCAATTTTCCACAAAATTCACTTGCTCCTTCTATATTTAAACATTTTAGCTCCTTATAACTAGGCTCCTGTGCAGAATAAATCTTTAAATAAGCCTTTTGTTTATATTTCAAGTCACTATTATATTTTTTTAAAGATTGTGCTAGTAAGTTTAATGTTATATATCTTCTATAATGGAGACCACCTGCATATACTAGGGTTAAGACATTTTTATTTTTGACATAAATTGATTCATCTTTCATTGATTCAGTCATATTTACAGCTAAAATGCTATCTTTCCCAAATAATTTCTTGTATTCTTCTTTCATCTGTTTTGAAATTGTTATAAATAAATCACTTCCATTAACAGCATCTCTCATTTTATTTAATATGTAATTCCTTCTTAACCACCAAAAAGGAGATATGGATTTTCTTGGTAAAACATAATCATCTGTTATATATACGACTAACTTTGTATCATATTTTTTTTGTATATATCTTGTAATATCATATGCAAATCCACTGTCTCCCGCACATAAAAAAATTATTTCAGGTGAAAATTCATTCAACCATTGATTCAACAATTCAGTTTTCCATTTCTTACTCGACCAAATAATTTCCCTGATAATCCTAACAAAATTGTATTTTTTAATTATTTTAACCAGACTGTTATATTTTTTTTGAGAATTTTTATCTTTTAAAGTAACCTGCTGATATACTATGTTCCCACATTTATCATTCTTTTTCAAAACGTATTTTACTATATCATTATCTGTAATCCTGAAATAATTGTGATAATGGGTGTAACTTGGCATTTCAAGGTTAAAGTACAATTGAGCAATATTATTTACAGGATATTTATCAAAAAAAGAAGCTAAAGTCTTTCCATTATTAGTTATATCACTGAACGAATTATTACTAATCACTAATATTCTCGGATATTCAGTTTCAATACCATTAAAATCCATTATTAGACCTTCCCCCAAACAACCCTATTCACATAATCTGTGTACGATAATATTATTCTTAATACCTTATACCTTATCAGATACATTAGACATGCTATAATCTATTACTCTTCTCAAAGTGTCTTTCTGTTGTGTTTCAAGTATCTCTAACCCTTGTAGAATTCTCTCTTTTGTAAGTCCTACCATCATAACTGATGCCTCTTCAATAGTTTCTGGTCTTTCTTGAGCTTGTCTTATATTAAGCGCTCTAAACCCAAGGATTGATGATTCTTCACTTATGATTCCACTATCACTTAGTACAGCTTTTACTTTAGTTTGAAGTTTTAGATAGTCATTGAATCCTAATGGCTTCATTAATGATACCTGAAGATTAAACTCAATCTCTTTAGCATTAATCATATTTCTAGTTCTAGGATGTGTAGTTGCTATCACAGGTACATTATATTTTTTTGCTATAGCATTTAAGCTATCTACCAAATCAATAAAGTTTCTTTCTGAATTTATATTTTCTTCTCTATGGGCAGATACTACAAAGTATTCTCTTTCTTCGAGTTCTAATCTTTCTAAGACTTCTGATTTTTCTATATATTCTCCTCTAGCGTGAGTTTATTAAACGATTATTAAAAGTAGTCTAAAACATTATATATATAAGGATAATTGCTTACATCTAATTGTATACACTGAAGGGGAT
>PGZO01000016.1 GCA_002841375.1 Firmicutes bacterium HGW-Firmicutes-7
CGCAACTGGTGCTACTGGAGCGACTGGCGCAACTGGTGCTACCGGAGCAACTGGCGCAACTGGTGCTACTGGCGCAACTGGAGCAACTGGTGCTACTGGCGCAACTGGAGCTACTGGTGCTACTGGAGCAACTGGTGCGACTGGTGCTACTGGAGCCACTGGAGCGACTGGTGCAACTGGAGCTACTGGCGCAACTGGTGCTACTGGAGCTACTGGAGCGACTGGCGCAACTGGCGCAACTGGGGCAACTGGAGCTACTGGAGCGACTGGAGCAACTGGCGCAACTGGCGCTACTGGCGCAACTGGAGCTACTGGTGCAACCGGAACAACTGGAGCAACTGGTGCTACTGGCGCAACTGGAGCTACTGGTGCTACTGGAGCTACTGGTGCGACTGGAGCTACTGGAGCGACCGGAGCAACTGGCGCAACTGGCGCAACTGGGGCTACTGGAGCAACTGGTGCTACTGGAGCTACTGGTGCAACTGGAGCGACCGGAGCTACTGGTGCAACTGGAGCGACCGGAGCAACTGGCGCAACTGGTGCTACTGGCGCAACTGGTGCTACTGGAGCTACTGGTGCTACTGGTGCAACTGGCGCAACCGGAGCTACTGGTGGATAACACTTAATAAAACAACAGAACTTACCAGGGATGCCTTCCGTAAGGTAGGCATCCCATCATTATACACTGTTTAAGTGTGTCAATATAAAAGAAAGGGATAATACAATGATTTCCATTAGTCTATGCATGATTGTAAAAAACGAAGAAGATCTACTTGCTCGTTGTTTGGACACAGTTAAAGATATCGTTGATGAAATTAATATTGTTGATACAGGTTCAACGGATCGAACAAAAGAAATTGCCATACAATATACCAATCGTATTTTTGATTTTGAATGGATTAATAGTTTTGGCGCAGCTAGAAATGAATCCTTTAAATATGCTACAAAAGATTATATTTTATACTTGGATGCAGATGATGTTTTATTAGAAAAAGATCGAATCAAATTAAAAGAGTTAAAAGAAACACTTGATCCATCTGTTGATTCTGTATCCATGTATTACGATGCAGGTACAGATGAATATGGTAACGTTACCTTAAGATATCGACGCAATCGTCTTTTAAAACGCGAGAAAAATTTTACATGGCAGGGTGATTGCCATCAATATATAAATGTCTCTGGAAAGATTATAAATTCAGATATTGCGGTAACCCATAAAAAACTTCGTCATGCTGTAGGACGTACTATTTCTATTTATGCAAAAAAAATTGAAAGAGGGGATACTTTTTCGGCTAGAGACTATTTTTATTATGGAAATGAATTAAGAGAAAATAGTCACTATCAAAAAGCAATAGAAAGCTATGACAATAACATCTCCCTGAAAGAAGGCTGGATAGAAGATAAGATATTTGCATGTATTTTCAAAGGCGACTGTTATCGCTATCTTGGAGATTTGAAAAATGAGTTGTGTTCATTGTTACAGTCCTTTCAATTTTCATCCCCAAGGGCAGAAGCGTGTTCCCGTATCGGCTATAACTTTCAACTACAGAAGGATTATAAAACGGCTGTTTTCTGGTATGAGTTTGCTACTCAACAGGTTCCAGATCCCGATCGCTGGAGCTTCATTTATCTCTCCTGCTACACCTGGTATCCTCATTTACAATTATGCGTTTGTTACTACAATTTGGGTGACTATCAAAAAGCCTATGAACACAATAACGAAGCTGAAAAGTATCGTCCGGAAGATAAAAGTGTTCTTCACAATAAAAAATTGCTTGAGGGATTATTAAAATAAAAAATAGGATAACAGAACATTATCATGTAGCTGTTATTTTCAACATAACTATAATATAAGTATTAAGATGGCTATAAAACAATTATAATTATTTCAAACCAAAACACCTCATGAAAAAAATGTGATATAAGGTGTTTTGGTTACGATATACACTATTCTGTCAAAAAATATCTCGTAAATATAATGCCCAATCCCATGACAATGGCTATATATACATAAATTAGAAAAAGTTCCGCTTTTCCAGATCCAGAACTCACACGAAGATCATCATCTTCAACATTCCTATATTTTTCAGTGATCTCCATGCCATCTGCATCGTACATGGATGTTGTTACAAGATGATAATTATAAAAAGACTCTTCTACAGAGTTCTCAAGAAGGCTATCCAGTTCCTCCACATGATAAAACTCCAGAAACTGCGGATTCTTCACTTCGAACTTTATCGATTTCCTTGCCCTGTCTTCTGAAAGATAACCTGGACTTGAATAAGTATAATAATCTAGCCCATAGTACATAATTTCATTTGAAAGATTATAACCGCTTACGGCAATATATTGCTCATCTTTGATTTCAACCGGATAGATCTGTACAACCGATGAATAATCAGAAGACTCGATATTGGCGCGAACAATCCTGTATCTTTGATTGAAGCCTCCTAGAAATTCAGCAATTCCATATACGTCCGCATTGAATTGATCCTTAAAAGAAACAATGAGGACACCGTCCATCTCTTTTGTTTCTAGTACGTAAGCATCTACTGGATTTTTGTACGAAGCGGTGAATTCTGTGATGGCAGCTGATAAATCACTCTTATTAATTGTAAACTTATATTCCGAAACATAAATCAAGCAAGATAAAACCAGTGTCAAAACTACACATAACACCGCAGCCAATAGCCTAGTCCTTTTGACTTTTTTTAGGAATTTCAGCTCGATTACCGGAATCTTTTCAATGTTGTCGATATCGTCAACCATCTGTTCATATGCTTCTTTACAGTCCTCACAGGTATCTAGATGCTCTTCTATCGCAATATTCGTATCATCGCTAGTAAGTTTTTCAATGTAATTAGGAAGTAAATCCTGAACAATGCTACAAGTCAACTCTTTTTTCATTCCTGTTCCTCTTTCGCTGATTTTTATTTTACCCTATATGAAGATATCAGTCTTCACCATTCGCAATGGCATCAGATACTCACAAGGCTAACAATTAGATACGTATTACATTATTTATCCATTATACACGCTAACCGCTCTCTAATTCAACATAGTAATTTATCACACAAGAAAATCGGCTGCGCCGAGTTAAAATCCTCGTTACACATCTGCCGCTTTTCCAATTGCTTATGCAGAACTTTCCTAGTAAATAAAAAATAATACCTTATGGCATTCCTCTATGCTTCTTATTCCTACAGTAAATTAACGCGACCTTTTATAGCTTTTCACTTGACATATACATCTTATTATTGTAATATATAGATATATCTATAAGTATTATTATATTTAAATAAAATGGCTATAGTGATCAATTCACACTATAACCATAAAATAAAAATTTAACAATCAAAAGGAAGGGATTAACTATGTCAAAGAAAGTAATTATTGTCGGAGGTGTAGCAGGTGGAGCTAGCACTGCTGCCCGACTCAGAAGATTAGATGAATCTATAGAAATAATAATGTTTGAAAGAGGGCCTTACATCTCCTATGCAAACTGTGGTTTGCCCTATTATATTGGTGGTACAATTGAAGACCGAGATGCATTATTTGTTCAAACGCCTGAAGCAATGAAAGCACGTTTTAATATGGATGTACGTGTACAAAGTGAAGTCATGTCCATCAATCGGGACAAAAAAACTGTTACAGTGAATAATAATGTTTCAGGTCAAACTTATGAAGAAAGCTATGATACATTAGTATTGTCTCCAGGTTCCTCCCCTATTCGTCCTAAAATACCTGGTATTGATAGCCCCAACATTTTCACACTATGGACTGTACCAGATACCGATGCTATAAAAAGTTATATTGATACCCACAAGGTTAAAACCGCTACAGTAATTGGCGGAGGATTTATTGGAATTGAGATGGTTGAGAATTTACATGATCTTGGCATTGAAGTAACCTTAGTCGAAATGGTTGACCAAGTTCTTACTCCTGTTGATTTTGAAATGGCACAGGTAATTCACAATCATTTATCAAATCAAGGTGTACGTCTTCATTTAAAGAATGGTGTGAAGACTTTCTCTTATGAGGAAGGTACTACAACCGTTGAACTACAAGATGGTACGAAGGTACCCTCTGATTTAGTTATTCTATCTATTGGCGTAGCTCCTAACGGTAGTCTTGCAAAGGATTGTAACTTAGAGGTAAATACTCGTGGCGGAATCATAGTAGATTCATACCTTAAAACTAGTGATCCATCAATCTATGCAATTGGAGATGCTATTGAGGTTATCGACTATATTAATCAAGTCCCAACTATGATCCCTCTTGCAGGCCCTGCAAATAAACAAGGTCGTATTGTTGCTAACAATATCACTGGTAGAATGGAGGCCTATGAAGGAACCCAAGGAACTTCAGTAGCGAAGGTTTTTGATTTAACCGTTGCCACAACAGGAACAAATGAAAAAACACTTACCCGTTTAGGCAAAGTCTATGGCGTAGATTACTGGATTACTATAGTACAGCCTAATTCTCATGCAGGCTATTATCCAGGCGCAATGCCCATGACCTTAAAAGTGATCTTCGACAAGGATGGAAAAATATTAGGTGCACAAAATGTTGGTTATGATGGCGTAGAAAAGAGGATTGATGTTATTGCGACTGCAATGAGATTTGGAGGAACTATTTACGATTTAAAAAAATTAGAGCTTGCCTATGCCCCTCCATATTCTTCAGCAAAAGATCCTACAAACTTAGCTGGTTTCTCAGCAGAGAATATTTTACTTCGTGACCAAGATCCAATTTTATGGCGCGAGCTTCCAGACTTAGATCCTAACGCTTCAATAATTTTAGATGTTAGAGAAAATATTGAATATCAGCTTGGCGCAATACAAAACGCTGTCCATATTCCAATTAATGATTTAAGAGGGCGTATGAATGAACTACCAAAGGATAAATTAATTGTTGTTTACTGTGCTGTTGGTTTACGTGGTTACATTGCTACAAGAATCTTAGCGGAAAATGGTTATACTGTTAAAAATCTACTTGGTGGCTATAGCTTATATAGGATGTTCTTTAATGATTATACTAATCCTCGATGTGATTTTCTAGCGAGCATACCTGTTGGTGATGATGGTGCTCCTGAGATTGTGGAAGAGTCTCAAATAACAGGTCAAACAATTACTTTAAATGCTTGTGGTTTACAATGCCCTGGTCCAATCATGCAGGTAAATTCTAAAATTCATGAACTTAATAATGGAGATATCCTTGAAGTACTTGCAACAGATCCTGGCTTTGAGATAGATGTTCAGGCTTGGTGTAAAAAAACTGGTAATACATTTATGAAATCTGAAAAAAGAAGCAAAGAATTTGCTATTTATATAAAAAAGGAAGCACCTATTTCTCTCTCACATAATAAAACTGAACCTACCGATGATAGTACAATGGTGATTTTTAGCGGTGATTTAGATAAAGCCCTTGCTGCAATGATTATTGCAAATGGTGCAGTAGCAATGGGTAAGAAGGTTACCTTGTTCTTTACCTTCTGGGGTTTAAATATCCTTAGAAGACCTGAGAAGGTATCAGTTTCCAAGTCACTTGTTGAAAAAATGTTTGGAATTATGATGCCTAGAGGCAGTAAGAAATTAAAGCTATCAAAAATGAACATGAGTGGAATGGGCACTGCAATGATTAAAAAAGTAATGAAAGATAAAAATGTAAATTCCCTTGAAGAATTGCTAGCGTCTGCAATGGACAGTGGCGTTAGACTAGTTGCATGCACGATGTCAATGGATTTAATGGGCATCAAAAAAGAGGAACTACTTGATGGTATTGAATATGGTGGTGTTGCTTCTTACCTAGGAGCGAGTGAAGCTTCTAATCATAATTTATTTATTTAAGAAATGCCCTACAGACTTATAGCAGAAAATATAACTACGCCTTGGCGCTAGCATAATTAATTGAATACACACTAAAGCTCCTTTCAGGTTATTTGATATGCTCCCCTTGTGATAGACAGTTTAAATAATACATCTGTTTATTACAAGGAAGATTATATCAATGATTAGAAAGGAGCTTTTAATATGGTGTGTCCTTTATGGCATCCATATAATCATTTAATATAACGATTCGATATCTTTTGTTAAAAAAAGTCGAGCATCATAAATATAGCTTTGGTATTATATAAATATGAAAAGGAGACTACCTATAATAGTTAAAACAAAAGGTTAATAAGGATTTCACCATCATAACGAAAGGGTTATAGGTTACCTTTATCAACCTAAATATATTATATAAGGAGCGTATTGGTGTCTGTGATATTATACACATCGTACAAAGGAGATAATGTTAAAAGAATTAAATCATATCATTGACTATATTGAAGATCATTTAACCAATGATCTGTCTCTTGAAATAATTTCTGAATATGCTGGGGTTTCCGACTATCACTTTAGAAAGGTATTCTTTTATCTTTCAGGGTTAACGCTTAGCGAATATATCAAAAACCGTAAGTTGTCGGAAGCAAGTATGGATTTATTAAATGGAGAAAAAGTAACAGATGTTGCTTTTAAATATGGTTATCAGTCACTGGACGGCTTTACTCGAGCATTTAAAAAGTGGAGTGGTTTTTTACCCTCGGATGTAATCAAAAAAGGTATCAGTAAATCGTTTCCCAAACTTTCATTCATAATAACCGTCAAGGGAGGAACTAGTATGGAATTTAGAATTGAACACAAACCAGCGTTTAATATAGTCGGTGTAAGCAAACGTGTCCCTATGCAATTTGAAGGTATTAATAACGAGATTGTAGCGCTTGCAAAAAGCATAACGGACGAACAAAAGAAAGAAATGCATTCTCTTCAAAATATAGAGCCCTGTGAAATTGTCAATGCATCTTATGAGGCAGACGCTAATTTCTTAAAAGAAGAAGGAGCTTTAACTCACATAATAGGTATTTTAACAACTGAAAATCAAGTAAGTAATCTATTGGAAAAAGTGCCCGTCGCAGCTTATACGTGGGCAATATTTCCAAATGAAGGACCGTTTCCTTCAACGTTACAAGAAACAATGGCTAAAACATATTCAGAATGGCTTCCTTCTTCGAATTACGAGGTAATTAATGCCCCTTCTTTTTCTTTTACTAAAATGGATAAACATAAAAAAAATTACGCTTATAGTGAAGTTTGGATTCCGGTTCAAAAGAATGAAAACTTTAAAAATGAGCGCAATTGAATTTAATAATTTAACTAGCAGTTATTCTCTGCTAGTTATTTTTTTATATTTTTTCGTTTCAATATGACTAGTACATCATAAGGCTACACTAAAATCTTCTTTTTCAAATATCCTTCGTTCAGCAAATGTATGGTCTTAAACTTCCCTCCGTAAAATACTGCCCAATTATTAAACACACATGGAACAGCTTTAGCCTCTTCTAACGTATTTATTTTAATCAAGTTCAAAGGAATATTATTAGCCTGGCAAAACTTTTCAACCTGCTCAATACAGTTTGGAATGTAGGGGCATTGTTTTCCGTAATAAATTGTAAGATCTTTTGTATCAATTTCTTGCTTTCGTGCGTTATTTGCAAAGGTAGGCTGACTACCATCAAAGGATAGTGCCAATAGCTCATATTCGCTACCAATTCTATCTACCACTTCAAATCCATATTTCTGCATATATTTCTTATCTGTGAGAAACGGTATTTTTTTCTTGGCACTAATAACGCAAACTCCTGATTTCCCTTGACTCTTAGCATCTTCAATGCAGTATTCTAGCAGCTTTTGACCATGACCTTTACTCTTGAAACTACCCGAAACCCAAAAGCAATAGATATAGATATAATTCTCACCATTAATAGGAACCCACGCAGTTTCCAGTGGAGCGTATTCGATAAAAACCTTTCCTTTATCGTCAAGTTTTCTAAAGATATGCCCTTCTGGAAATCTTTCAGCCAGCCAAGATCGCTTCTCATCAACACCACACTGATGTTTCTTATCGGAAATGGCACAGCACAAATGCTCTTTAGCAATGTTATCCATCTCCAAATTAATATAGTTATCACACATCATAAGCACCTCCTGTCACCATAGGCTTAACACCAGATTGACAATATTTTTCTTGCATTACAAGCACGCCTTCTCATGATCTATTTAATTTACATACTATTTATATAACACATCAATGGCTTGAACAGCTAATTCCAATGCCTTAATTCTTCTTTTTAAAAGTGTTCTTTGAGGACTACCTATCTTTGACTTAGCATAAATATCCTCAATTGATGGGAATAAACCAACAAGAACATTGCGAGCTTCTACTAAATCTTCTTGGGTGTAATTATGAGGTCTTTGATTCCAAACGTTTTCTAGCATGGCTAACCCGATGCAAAGAGCTTTGAGTCGTTTCTTTACTAAAGTAGTATTCGCACCTTTATGAGTCATCTGAGCCAAAGCCTTTTCGGATTTCTTGATCGATGATTGAAAGGATTTTATTGATTCGAATTTGCTTGCATTTGATACGTTTTCCATATTCGTACTGTCCTTTCTTCGCCTCTAAATTATTCTGCTTGATACTTAATAAAATCGTTTAACTATTTGAATTAAAGTCCCCATAACGTAAATATTATTGGTTAAAAATTTTAGATATGTCAAATTCTAATCCTTCATATACGTTTGAATTAAACACTTCATTTTTATTAAGTGTATTGCATTTTTCAACTTCAAGATTATTAAAATTCCAATGAATAACATTTTCATTTTTAGGATCAATTATTATATATTCTATGACACCTGCTTTTAAATATAGATTTAGCTTTTTCACTAAGTCTTTATTTCTAGTAGATGGGGAAAGCACTTCAATAATTAATGATGGAACACCATAATATCTATCATTTCTAATGTTTTCCTGATCACACATTACAAACAAATCAGGTTGAACCACATCTTTTGTCTCAGATGTTTCAAAATAAACATCATATGGAGCTACATATGGTTTGCATTTTTTATCCTTAAAATAGTTGTAAAATTCACCAACTATTTGCATTATAATATGTTGATGTATATGACTTGGTGAAGCTAATGCATAAACAACCCTGTTAAGATATTCAAAACGTCCATCTGTATTTTCGTACATTTCCATAAATTCTTCATAAGTCATTTCAATGTTATGATATGAATAATCGGGTGCACCTTCTTTTATGACTTCTTCATGCTTATAATATTTCATAAGTTTAGCAACTAACTTACCGTTTCGAGTTATTAGAATGTCTTCATCTTGAACAAGGTCTAGGTACTTTCCAAAATTCGTTTTAATATCTGTGGAATTAACCTTCAAACATAACACCTCTAATCATATTTTAATATATATTAATTATATCATGCTTGATATTTTAATCAATATATATTTTTATTTATGATTAATTGTAATTAATCACAAGTTTAAGCTCCTTTTTTCCAAGCTTTCTCATTTCTCTCATAAGGATTAATGCTGCAAATATACAAGATACAAAATCCGAAACTGGTCCTGCAGCCCATATCCCCATAAGTCCAAAGAAGTTAGGCAAAATCAGAAGCATAGGTATTAGCATTATTACTTGTCTTAATAAGCCAAGGAAAGTGGCCTTTTTCGCCTCTCCGATTGCTTGAAAATAACTTGCTCCAACAATTTGTGCACCGACCAGTGGAAGCATAATTAAGAATATTCGCATACCATTGCTAGATACGTCAATCAACTCCTGATTATTGCTAAAAATGCTTGCAAGTGCTGTTGAAAAAAACTGAACCATTATAAAAGTTAAAATACAGATAGCTGATATCGAAATCAACTCTAGTTGCAAAGTCTTCTTGACACGATCAAATCGCTCGGCACCATAATTATAACCTATAATAGGCTGAGCCCCCTGAGTTATTCCCATGGCAGACATCAAAAATAAAACCATGATTGAGTGAATAACCGTCATTGCGCCGATAGCTATGTCGCCACCATATTCACGGAGAGAATTATTTAAAATAATACTCACAATTACAGCTGCAAGCTGCATAACAAATGGCGAAAAACCGATACTTAAAATGTCCTTGATAGCTGCAATATTGAACTTCAAATTTTTCCTTTGAAGCTTCAACTTGCTCTTTTTGCTTAAAAAATGACTAATGATCAGAACAGAAGCCACTAGCTGAGAAATAATTGTTGCCCATGCCGCTCCTGCAATGCCCATATTAAAGGTAAAGATTAAAATTGGATCAAGTATAATATTGAGGACAGTACCTACAACGATTATAATCATCGTCTTATAGGGGCTTCCTTCTGCTCTTATGATGTTAATCAACCCTGTCCCAATACCTTGAAAAACAGTTCCATATAATATTATTGTGATGTATTTCGATGCATAACCAATGGTTGCATTACTTGCTCCAAAAATGTTAAGAATAGGTATCTTAAAAATCAAACCAATAATCGTAACCATCAGCATAAGCACGGCAAGGAGAGAAACTGCATTTCCGATAACTCTTTCCGCATCTTCTTTTCGATTCTGTCCTAACCTCATTGATATAATTGCAGAAGCTCCAATACCTACTAGTGAAATAACTGCTGAAATCAAAATAATGAAAGGTAAACTAAGACCAATTCCAGTCATGGCTAGTGAGTCAATCCTGCCTATAAAAATTCTGTCAACTAGGTTATAAAGAGAATTAACAATCATACCTCCAATCGCTGGAATTGAAAATTTAAAAAGTAGTTTTCCTATGGGCATTGTGCCTAGTTGATCATTAACTGTTTGCATTATATAAGTCCTCCTTCTTTTTAGCGATAATGATATATATGGACTCCTGTGGAAATTCCTTTCGCACGATGCAAAATCCTGCTTTAATCAATTCTTCTTCCAGTTCTGAAGATTTAATACGTATATTCATAGGTGGACCTTGTACAATTTTGTTATCCTTTTCATACTCTAAACACAGAAGATATCCACCTACCTTCAATACACCGCCAATTTGATTGATGACCTTTGGCAATGGTCTCACTTCATGTAAAATAAGAGAAGCAAGCACAATATCGATACTTCCTACTGGCAAAGGAATATTGTCTAAGTTTCCCTTTAATAATTCGATATTGTTAATATTCCTGTCGTCCGCTTTTTCCTGTATTATCTTCAACATCCGCTGGTCTATATCCAGTGCAAATACTGTTTCATTCACCATCTTCGCAACTGGAATCGTTAAGAATCCCGAACCTGCTCCAACATCCAAAACACGATCGGATTTATTTATAGGTAGTCTACCTAGTATCTCCTCAGGTGGTAATAGTTCTTTTCTTTGAATTCCATCTAGAAAGGCAACTTTGTTCATAAAATTTTCAGTTTTTTTTAAATCAATATTATTTTTTAGCATTTGAAATCCTCCTAATTTTTATCATATATATCACAGACTGTATTTGTCTTTAATTTGGATAAAAAAATAATTATACTTATATTCATACTTTTTCTTTACAAGTACTACTCATCGAATTTTTAGCTACTACTTCTATGAGTTTTTTCTCTTTTAAATAAGTTATCATATGATTTTCTGCTTCTCTCATAACTCTTTCCAGACTACAATCACTTTGATCATTCATCTCGCAAGTAAATAATGCTCCACTTCCTTCAATAGCCTGAATAACATCAAAAAATGAAACCTCATTTTTATGTTTTCTCAGACTATATCCTCCATTCATCCCTGGTGCGGATTGAATCAAATCAGCTTTAACTAGCTGCGTCAGAATCTTAGAAAGATACGTTGGCGAAATATTCATATGATTTGCAATTGGTTGCAAGCTCAAATTATCTCTTCCATCCTGTTTTACAAAAAAAGCCATGATGTGTAATGCGTAATTAGTAGCTTTTGTATATTTCATAAACCATCCTCCTTAAGATATAATACAGACTGTAATTATCTATAATTATACCTTCAATATTTCCATTTGTCAAGACCTTGTTTTTCTTATTACGTTATTGTCTGAATATACTTCAAAGAACAACAGCTATAAGTTCTAGCTATTGCTCATTGAAAATATACACCTTATTGATTAATATTTCACAGTTTTTGGTCTTACTCTTATTTGGATCAGATTTATAACATCGTCCAAAATGGAACGGTCTGTAACATTCACCATCAGCCAACGACCCATATTGGATGAAGCAGTTTCTTGATACAGCGCTTGTGTGTATTTGCTGCATAGGGGCATGAGCAGTTCAGCTTCATTCATTTCTTTATTGCCAATTACAATAAGGGCAATGAAATAATTTTCCATAGGATAGAGGGTACACAAAGATTTTCCGCTTTTTTGATATTTTAAATTCCATCCTCGTTGCATAGAGCATTGACTGTATGTCAGTTTCGGTTGAATATGATAGTTGTTTTGTAAAAAGGAATTCAAGTATTTCCAAAGCGCATTGTTTATATATTCACTGATCATATATAAAGGCGGCTGACTGCTCGGGCCGTACAGATTGCTCCATTCCATATACATTGCACCTCCTAATCTTTATATACTAATCCATGGGTATCGGCATAACCCATATTTCCATTTTGGTTGTATCTGGTGCATGGCTGATATAGCGTTCTGCCGCAAAGGGTTTGGTAATAATCCGATGATTCGGCAACCAAGTTTCAAACAGGTATTTATGAGCCTTGTACACCGCATCCATAACAAGATGCTCAAAGTCTTCCGCTTCGAAGAAACATTTAATATACTCACCTTCTGTTAATTCCCAGGAAGCGTAACCATCAACCGGTTCATTTGAAATAGCTTCAGCGCCTGCAAAATAACAATAATAGCCTTCATGTGTTCCAGCATAAGCAACACCAAGTTCATCTCCATCTGCCTTAATTCTCGTAAGAGTTGATTTATTTTCATGAAAAGCATCCCATAGCTTACCGAGATTATCTACACCCGTTTCACCTCCACCTGGCATTTGTTCAATGGGCTCCTCTGCTGTAAGGCCAATAAAGTATTGGGGCGTTGAAATTCTTAAGCGTGTTATTTCAAGTACAATTCCATCTGCAATAAGGGGCACATTTTCATCAACCAATGTGTAATTTAAAAGTAATTGGGGTTTTATAAAATTGTTCAGTCGAACAGGGTTTGCACGGTATTCCTCCGGTGTTATTCCAAATGCCTTCTTAAAGGTACGCGTAAAAATTTCATGAGAGGTAAATCCACAATCCAATGCGATATCTATGATTCGTTTGTTTTTATTGAGCAGTGCTTCCGACGCTCTTGCAAGACGACGCAACTTTATATATTCGTTCACAGGTTTTTTAATCAATCTGCTAAATAACCTCTGATAATAAAATTGCGATAACGATGCAATCTTTGCCAAAGTTTCTATCCTTATTACTTCTGAAATATGTTCCTCAATATAATCTATCGTTTTTTGTATTTGTTCCCATGCGTGCATAATAAGCACCTCCTTGTAAATAGGATAACATGAGATCTGCAAGCCCGCTTGACTGGCAATGCCCTCTATTTACAAAACTATCCTATTAAGTAAGATCAATTAACTTGAATTCATTATAGTAGGAAACCACTTATAACTGGCAGGAAAGCCATAGTCACCATCACTATACCAATAAACCTATTTGTGTTTTTTCAATTTACCTTTTGCTTGCTTAATATTCTCAGCAACTCTAAATTTAACGATCTCGCTTATTAATTCATAAGGCAGCGTCTTTTCTATAGGAAACTGTACTGACCCTTTTGCCCCTTTATATTCCGATAATTCATATTTAAATGCATCAATTCCGCTAGGAGCTGGGTAAAATCCAATATGATTTTTATAGGCAGCAAAATGCACCAGATTTCCATGTAACACAAACGTTGGCATTTGCCAACTTATCTTTTCTTCTGCATCTGGCGCAGACTCTTTTATAACTTTTCTTAACGTTTGTAGTATTTCCTGAACCTCCGGCGCAAATTTAGCTATATATTCATCAATTGATTCAGAAGTAATTTTGTTACCTTCCATAATTTTCACTTCCTTAAGTCATTTTAGTAGTCCCATCTGACATTGTTCGCTATAGTTGCTCATGTTTCACATTCACCAGGTAAAGATATCCTTGACTTTAATTTCAAGACCTATAAAAATCTCTGACTTAATAATCATATCTTTTAGATATACGCAACTATCTCGCATATCTCTCTCCTCAAAATGATAAAGATGGACCAACTCTTTTTCAGTATCAACAAGCCAATACTCCTTAATGTCACTATTCATATACAAGTTCATTTTTTTCACCATATCTTTACTTCTAGTCGATTTAGATAATACTTCCACTACTAAGGTTGGTGTCCCTTCGTATTTGCCGCCAACAGTCACTTTCTCTTCATCACACATTACTAAAATATCCGGTTGTACGACATTAGGATCATCCTCAAATCTCTTTGCATTGTTGAAGAGCTTAACATCAAAAGGTGATGTAAGTGGCCTACATGACTTTCCTTTAAACCAGTTATAAAAATGTACAAATATCTCATTTACAGCAACTTGGTGTTTAAATAGTGGTGAAGCCATATAATAGAGCTCACCATCAATGAGTTCATATCTTTCATCTGTATTTTCAACAATTTGGAGATATTCCTCATACGTTACTTTTCTTTCTTGCTGGTACTTTAAACTCTGCTCTTTTAGTATGTCGTTCTTTTCATCTTCATAGGCAAATAATTTAGCTACACTCTTACCATTCTTAGTAATAATTATTTCTTCTTCAGCTATTGCTTGTGCTAAATACTTCCCAAAGCTGTTTTGAACATCTGTCGCTGACACTTTCATTCAACCATCTCCCTAAATTCTCAAGATATTTTAGGTATATTTTATACCAAAATAGCTATTTTGTCAATGCGCAATTTTATACTTTAGCTACTATTCTTTATTAGACAATGGTCAAAGGATACTCGCTCTCCGCATCGTTAGGTTAAACTACTTTAAGGTGAATTTATGCCACAAAAAGTATTGTTTCCTTCGCTTTTGACAATTAAGGTAATTTTATCTATACTAGAGTTATTATAAAATAATTCGAGGTATTACTATGAAGGAATCTGATTTATACATGCCAGTAAAAAATCTATTTACTCAACTTCATTACGAGGTAAATGGAGAAGTTAAAAACATAGATGTTACTGCAATTAAGGGAAATGACATAATTATCATCGAGTTGAAAAGTACCTTTAGTTTAAAGCTTGTTTTACAGGCTATCGAAAGGCAACGTATAACTGATCAAGTATATGTTGCTATTCCTAGACCTCAATTTAAGCAACGGTTAAAAAAGTCCTTTAAAGAAAAAGAGTATTTATTGCGCCGGCTTGGCGTTGGGCTCATACTTGTCGCCCTTGACGTAAAAATCCCTTATGCGCAAATTATTTTTGACCCTATTCCATTTAAACAAAACATAAAATTAAGTAGCAAAAAAAAGAACCTCGCCTTAAAAGAATTATCTGAAAGACATGGCGATCATAACCTTGGTGGCACAAGAGGAAAATTAGTCACTGCCTATAGGGAAAAAGCACTGCTTATCGTTTACTACTTAAATAACCAAGAAGAAATGACGGTAAAAGCACTACGAGAAGCTACTGGCAACGAAAAAGTTCAGACACTTTTACAAAACAACCATTACTTATGGTTTGAAAGAGTTCAAAAGGGTGTCTATAAGCTCAGTAATGAAGGCAGAATTGCATATGATGAGTACAAAAATATCATTGATAAAATAAAATAGGTTAATCAGTGCATGTGGTGGCTTATAACCAAAAAAGGCACATCGACAAAATCATAATCGACGTGCTTTTTTCGTTTTGGTAGTTCTACATTTATTAGCCTCTTACAGATTGCGTTCTTTACATATTCTCGACCCTTGTTATAATTTACGTTCCCCCAAACGCAAGTTATTACCTCCCCTTATTTTCTTTATACAATCTGGAGTTTGACCGCCGCCCCAATGTATTCTCCCAAAATTCTTTTCTTACTATGATTTGTTGCAACAAACCTTCACAGACGAGAACATCATTAAGTTGATGTGCCTCTAATATAGAAGTGTTAACCAGTTGACTGGTATGAATTCATCATACAACATATTTAAATTTAATTGGTATGCTGCCAGCATACAAAATGGACTTTTTCACTGTTTTAGGACTATTTTCCTATATTTCATCTGGTTCCATTTTTAACCCTATTTCAATGTCCATTACAGTTTCAGTTGTATGTGTTGTTATTTCAGTCGTTTCTTCATTTGTTGCTTTGTTTATTACTTCATTTTCAGATTTTATTTTTGTTTCTGTTTCATTTTCAGCTTCTATTTCAGTTTTTGTTTCCTTCTCATTTTCTGAAAGATATAATCCAAAAATAATTAATCCAGCACCTAAAATTGTAATTATTGTGATGGCTTCCCTTAAAACTATTGCTGAAAATACGGTTGTAATCACTGGTACTAAGTAAATATACTGGTTGGTTTTTATTGAACCGATCATTTGAATGGCTTTGTTCCACATCAAAAAAGCTAACGAAGATGCAACGATTCCGAGAAACAACATACTCATAGCAAATCTTACATCTATTTTTTCTATATATAAACTCTGTTTAGAGACAACAACAATAACGCCCAAGAGCACAAGCCCATAGAGCATAACCTTTCTAGTCATCTCGATTAAGTGGTAGGTTTTTTCGATTTTTTGCATTACAAGTGTGTATAGTGCAAACATGACTGCGGCGATTAATGCAAAAAGATCCCCAATCGGTTCAATGCCTGCGAGTTTATTTCCATTTAATATTATTAAAAAAACACCCAGATAAGCAATCACAAAACCAAAAATACTTTTTTTAGTAAAAAAAGATGTTTTATAAAAGATTGCTGACAAAACACCAGTTATTAGCGGTATCGTTGATACAATTAAACTAACGTTAGATGAATACGTATGTATTAGCGCAGAATTTTCAAAAAAGAAATATAATGCTAAACATCCCCCAGTTACAAAAAATAACAACTCTTCTTTAATATTACTCGGTCGCTTAAATTTAGGATATATTATACTTAAAAACGATACTGCGATAACAAATCTAAAAATCAATATTTGTAGTGGCGTTAGTTGATTTAATAGTATTTTACTAACTATAAACGTTGAACTCCATATTGTAACCGTCAGCATAGCCAATAGGTGTCCCTTATATTTATTAATCATTTCATAACCTCCCTTTTCTCTTGTCTATTTTACTGCATCTTGATGAAGTTTGCTAGTTCTTTTTTTAGTTGATTACTAGTGAAATTATTGGTAGTGTGTTATAATAATTGGAATATATTTAACTTATTCTTTGAAATGGGGGATCATCTATGAATGACGAGTTATTAACTTTAGATGAAATTGAACGAAATAAGAAATATTTATACCTTCTTAATAAGCAATTTCCAAATATTCAAGCTGCTAGTACAGAAATAATTAACTTGCAGGCAATTCTAAGTTTACCAAAAGGAACAGAGCATTTTCTATCAGACTTACATGGTGAGTACGAGGCCTTTTTACATGTACTTAAAAACGGATCAGGTGTTGTAAGAAAAAAAATCGAAGATGTCTTTAGAACGACAATTACGAGTAATCAAAAAAGTGCTTTAGCACAATTGATCTATTATCCCAAAGAGGTATTACTACAAACAGAAGATGACGATATTGATGAGTGGTATGCGACTACACTACACCGATTAATTAAGGTTTGTAGAGAGGTTTCCTCAAAATATACTAGATCAAAAGTTAGAAAAGCATTACCAAAGGATTTCACATATATCATTGAAGAATTGTTACATGAGCAAGAAAACGTCATTGATAAGCAATATTATTATGATGAAATAATAAGAAGCATTATTCGAACCGAACAAGCTAAACCATTTATTGTTGCGATTTGCGAATTAATCCAATATCTCGCAATAGATCACTTGCACATTATTGGAGACATCTATGATAGAGGTCCTGGTTCTGATATAATAATGGACTCCTTAATGAACTATCACTCTTTAGATATTCAGTGGGGCAACCATGATATTGGTTGGTTGGGGGCTGCTTCTGGTTCTCTTTTATGTATTGCCAATACCATTAGAGTTTCAGTAAAAGCTGGTAACATAAACAATTTAGAGGAGTCTTACGGTATTAACCTACTGCCATTAGCTAAATTTGCTATGGATAATTACCCCTCTGTCCACGAAATATTCAAACCGAGTGCGCAAAACGGAATGGATAAGCGGGAAGATTTGATGAGTGCCCAAATACATAATGCAATTAGTATAATACAATTCAAGTTGGAGGGTCATCTTATTAAACGAAATCCTAATTTTAACTTTGATCGCAGATTATTCTTAGATAAAATTGATTTTGAAAATGGAACTGTAAATTATGAAGGCAAGATTTATCCTTTAAGAGATAATAATTTTCCAACAGTCGACCCAAATGATCCCTATGCCCTGACATTAGAAGAAATGGAAGTTATGCTTAAGCTAAAGCACTCCTTCCTGCGAAATGAAAAGTTACAAAAGCATATGAGTCTAATGTTATCAAAAGGGAGTATGTACTTAACTTTCAATGGCAACCTTTTGTATCATGGTTGTATACCAATGAATAGCAACAAAGAATTTGAACCGCTTGAGTTCAATGGTATTTATTACAGCGGGAAAAATTTAATAGACCAATTTGAAATACTCGTTAGAGAAGCTTATGCTAATAGAATGAAAAAAGTTGATGAAAAAGAAATGGATTTTTTCTGGTATCTAGCTACCGGAGAGAATAGCTCTCTTTTTGGAAAGAAAAAAATTACAACCTTTGAACGTTATTACATAGACGATCCTGAAACCCATACGGAAGCAAAAAATCCTTATTATACTTGGATTGAAGAAAAAAGCGTATGTGAAATGATTTTGGCAGAATTTGGTTTAACAAATGAGAATGCTAGAATAATAAATGGGCATGTCCCTGTAAAAGTAAAAAAAGGCGAAAGTCCTGTTAAAGCTGAAGGTAAACTTCTTGTAATTGATGGTGGACTATCAAAAGCTTATCAATCCGTAACCGGTATTGCTGGTTATACGTTAATTTATAACTCTCATGGGATGATTTTAGCAGCTCATGAACCTTTTGAGTCTACCGAAAAAGCAATTCAAAATAATAGAGATATCATTTCAAAGTTAACGATATTAGAAAGTAGAAGTATTCGAATATTAGTTGCTGATACAGATATTGGTAATCAGCTCAAGAAAGATATTTACGACCTAGAATTACTACTTTTGGCTTATAGAAAAGGCATTATTAAATAAGTCATAATAGAAGGCTTATTGTTTGTTTAACCCTAACAATAAGCCTTCTTGTTTATTCACTCATTAATCTTTTTTCCCCTTCTAATGCTTGAATTGGGTTAATGTTTTGTGTTACCTCTAGGGTACCAAGAAATTCACCTTCCTCATTTCTTACTGCAAAATATCGGATATATACAAATTTATCACCCATCTTAATCCAAAAATCCTCATGATCCTTTGCACCAGTTTTCAAATCCTCTACAATCTTTTCTACAATATGCACGCTAGCAGGTGGATGACAGTTCGATACTTCCCGACCTATAATTGACTTAGTCCTTGGAAATATCCGTTCTTTACCACTAGAAAAAAATTTTACTAATCCATCTTTGTCTACAAACGTAACGTCTAAAGGTAAAGTATTTAACATTGCACTAATTTCTTCAGTTGTTAATATCCCTGTAGCAAATTTAATATGTCCAGTATCTGACGCTTTAGTACTTCTTATTTCTTCTTCCTGAACTACATCACTAGTTATTGGTTTCCACTTCGTAATGGGGTGAGTCAAGCAATAACCAAACTCATCACTGTCTTCCTCAATTGTCTTCCATTCATCTTCAGATAGCGTATCCACTACCATAGGAAACAGTATATTTTCTTCTTTAAATATCATATCATTGATTCTTTTTATTACTTCCTTAACCTTTTGCGTTACTTGCTCCTTATTTCCCTCATATTTATAAAGAAAAGTCTTAATTTCTTTTATCTCCCCTCGGATTTCATCATCTACACCCCACATAACTTTCGGTGGTGCTGTAATACCATATTTCTCCATATATGGAAACAATAAATTTTCTTTTCTTAAATAATGTTTATGAATATCCCAAAGTAAGTTAAGATCTTCTATTAACTTAAACACATTATCTTGGCTATCATTTTTACTGAATTCTTCTAGATTAATTTGCAGTTTATCATGCATTAGGTTTTCAAGTTCTCTATTTTCAATATAAAAAGTATTTACTGGATGGCCTGGAACATCTTCTGGTCTTTTCGTTCTGTGTATTTCTTCGATTGAACCTTTAAACACCTCTGCATGGACATCACATAACCTTTGAATTTCCTCAACTGGCATCCCCTCATTTATGAGCGCTTGCTCCATTTCAGAAATTTCTGTAGGGGATACGCCTTGAATTAATTCTTCAAAGGCTCCTTTTACTTCACTAACTGACTTGCCTTCATGTAACTGTGTGATTAATTTCTTTAATTGTTGTTGTCTATATTCTCTGTTATTAATTAGTTCGCTCATACTTATACCTCCTAAATAATTGTATATCCTTTGCTTTCAAAAGTACTTTTAATATGTTCAATAGAAATATTCTTCATTGTGGCCCCTTTGGGAATAGTCATAATTCTTCCGATAGAGTTTAATGTACCCTTACCTGTAATGTTTCCAAACCCAAGTTCTTTCATAATCTCAATGATTTCTGGATTTTCAGTACATAGCTCGTACAAGTTCTTCGTAAAATCTAGGGTTTTTTCCATTTCTTCACCATCCTCCATAATGATTAGTAATTCCAACTTTTAACAAATTCATTCATATATTATAATTATAATCTATGGTTGTAGTGTCACCGACTGATCTATAAGCTGAACTTTTATAAATAAAATAGCAATTCATCACTTTAGGTTACAAAACTGTAGCGAGTATGCAGGGCTATCGCATCAAAACAACCCACTATTCTAGATAGTGGGTTGTGTGCAACAATTAATCGTTATATGTTTTTTTCTAATGAAGTAATGTGTTCCATTGATATTATATAATAGTCTACTAGTATCTCTTGAGGTATTGATTTAACTAATACGAGATTTTCTCCGACTCCCATGATGGTTAGGTTCATTAATTTAGAAAAATCCCCCATACCACACGTTTGAATGGTTACCAATACACCCGCCTCTTTAAATGAATTTAGTCTATCCTTTAATTTTGTATCATAAAGCAATGGCTCTCTTAACCAATAAGGTACATAACTTCCAAGTACTATTCGCTCTTCTATATTCTTTTGCGTTTCTATGCTAAATTTCAATCCAACCATTTGGTTGGCAGGTACAATGTATTCATCAATTTCAATTAATCTTCCTTCAACTTTTTTAATCAATAACTTATTTACTTTTTGATCAACAGTAGTAGAAAAGTCAATCTTATTAATATTCAAGTCTAATAATCCCTTAATCATTAATTGCCATTCTTTATGGCAACCACATTCGCAATGTCCTGGCGGGCCCGTATCACCTTTTGGTCCAGTATCACCCTTTGGACCTGGTCTTCCTGTGTCACCCTTAGGCCCTTGCTTTCCTCGTGGCCCTTCTTCTCCTTCTAAACCACAATAACCTCTTGGTCCTGATTCTCCACATGGACCTTGCGGCCCTCTATGACCCGTATCTCCCCTCGGTCCCATTGGTCCAGTATCGCCTTTTGGTCCTGCGGGTCCTGTTGGTCCTGGTTCTCCTTGTCTACCTTTTACACCCGGTGGTCCTGTTAGTCCCGGCTCTCCTGGTCTACCTTTTACACCCAGTGGTCCTGCTGGCCCCGGCTCTCCTTGTCTGCCTTTTACTCCTGCTGGCCCGGGCTCTCCTGGTTCACCTTTTATTCCTGCTGATCTAATTTCCCCCGCATAGCACCTTGACTCTATTGGTCCCACTTCTCCAATAATACCAAATGTTCCACAAGCTACTTTATCCCCTTTTATACATGCTCGTTCTAGTCTATTATATTTTTTAGAGATTTCTTTGTAGGCAATTCTATTTTGATATTGGGAATTGGATTGGCTTATGGTCCTTAATCCTTTTTCTAGGAGTTGGCTTCCCAAAGAAACATAAAACTTATCTTTATGGGAATAACTTGTTTTTTTATCATTCATCCTTTCTTCTCACCTCCTTTTATGTACTGGAGATAATTTTGCGTTTAAGCTATTTTATTCATGTGAGGAAGCTTCTCTTACTTTAAAGATCAGATGGTCGTAATTATAACTATTTATTTTCTTGTTTTATTTTTATAATATATGAATTGATCATATCATTTTCAATTTTTATAACGCTATTAAAACTATTTATAAATTGCAAGAGATTAATATTCGGTACTGCAACATTCAAACCATAAATGTTTCTTTCATCTAGATCTTTACATCCAACTATATTGTAGTATGAGTTAGGTGCCCAGATGAAATAACGTTCACTTTTCCTCCCATGTAATATTTCTTCAAATTTTATTCTCCAAGTAGATACATCACTATACCAATCTGCTACAAAAAGAAACCCGTCCAACTGTTTATACGTTGTATTTTCATCCTTAGAAAAACCAGAAAATCCTATTGGTTCATAATGCTTTTCACGATAAAAATCATTACTTTTTATCAACTGATCACGAGATGATTCGATGGAATCTAATTGCCATTTTGTTAGAAATTTTTTTTTATTTGAAGATATAACTTGTTTGACATCCCATTTTGAAGCCCCAAATGAGGCGCTACCAATATGATAAACAAAGGAGTTACCCATAACAACAAGTCTATAACCTGCAATTCTTATTCTAATGCACCAATCATCATCATCATAATGACCTGGACTAAACCAAAAATCGTTCCCCCCTACTTGATCTATAACATCTCTTCTCACAACCATACAAGCTCCAATGACTCTATTCGTTTCAAGCGTTTCTCTTTGATGGCTTTTCATAAAAGCTTCTGAAAATTGATGGATTCTATCTAAATCGGATTCATAGTAACCTATATGCTGTAATCCAGATGCATTAGATAAATATGGAACTGCTACTCCTATATCTTGTTTTTCTTTTAGAATATTTAATAGTGGATTTAACCAGCCTTGGGTAAAAATTAAATCATTATTTAAAACAATTAACACATTTCCACTTGCCTTTGAAATGCCATAATTTATGCCTACTGGATAACCCATATTTTCATCTAATCTATAGTAGCCTATATAAAATCCTTTATATTTTCTCTCCTTTAATACACTACTAACCTCTTCATCCATAAGTTCTATAGAACCGTTATCCACCAGAATAATTTCTACTCCTTCAGAAATTATTAATTGATCAAGAGATTTAATTAAAGTTTTCATAGCTTGTAAAGTTAACTTCCATTGGTTATAGCATAGAAGGATAAAGCTATAATTAATTTTCTTTTCTATATTCATTAATAAATATTTGTCTATACTCCTCATATCTTGTTAAGTCTACTCGCCCACAATAATGAATACACCAAGGATGCATTTGATATGGGACGGCTACTTTATATCCCTTTTTCTGAAATTCTAAACACTGTGAAATATCATAAAAATGCCATCCATCAAATAAATCATCTCTAAATTTCATATCAACCTGTGTTGCAAATAATAATCCATCTACTGCTTCTACTTGCGTTATTTTTTCTCTAGTAGATTGAAAATCCAAAAGCGCTAACGTACCAGTATGACTATCTACTACTTTCCCTTCTTTTTGATCAGATTCCCACCATATTCCACTTTGAGGTATTCTCTTTGTTCCAATAACCCCAATTAAACCTACATTTTGGTGTTCGTGAAACAACTCTAAAATGTCTACAACAAAGTTTTGGTGTAGGATCCATACATCTTGATGCAAATATACTTTATACTTTGCATCCGACATTTGCATACCTTGATTATAACCTCCTGTTAAAGATTTGGCATCTTCTACTGCGATCGTTTCCACTTCATAACCATGAGGTATGGTTAATTTCCTTATATATCGTAACGAATGTTCATATAATTCTTCATTGTTAACACATGTAATAAAACATATTTTATTTTCATTTACAGTTATTGACTTCACCTTCTAATCTATACTATGAATTAATGAGATATTCTGTTCTTTTTGGCTTATATATTAAGACTTATAATTAGACAACTCCTCAATTTTAGATTGTATGTCTTCAGAAATTTTATCTAATGAAAAGTTCTCTCTTAAATCCCTTTCAGCAATAGAAGATATTTTTCCCCTTAAGTCTTCGTCTTCTATTAACCTTACAATTCCATCATACCAATCTTCTACTGTGTTATTAACCATTAAACCATTATATTCGTTTCTAATGTGATTATTAAATGGACTACCATTAGAATATATTCCCGCTGCATTTATAGCACCGTATTCTAAGTATTTATTAAAATATTTACAGGAATTAAAAGATGAATTAGGTAGCGGTGCTAATCCAATGTCCCAATTTCTACTGTGCATAAACTTCTTATACTGCTCATATTGTTCAATGTATGGGTAGCAGCCTATAGGAAGCTGGTGCATATAGTAAGGTTCAAAGCCTAATATTTCAATGTTAATTTTACCTGTATATTCCTTAATCAGCCTTTCAAATGGATTATATAGCAAATATTCGAAAAAACTTCTATGATCTATACCACTTGCATAGCCAATTGTTATAACTTCATTAGGCTCTTTCAAAGTTTCTTCATCTTTAAGCAATAAAGCTGGTGCTTTTGTTAATATTACTTTTTCAAAGAAATTCATATACTTCGTTGCAATGATTCCATTGTTTGTCCATAAAGAATTACACACTTTCATAATATCTTGGATGTTATGAAGAACGCTCGTACTATTAAAATACTTATGATTATAAGTATACGAAGCATCTAAACTTAGTAAATCATCATCCAAATAATAAATTATATACTTGCCCTTACTGACCGCTTTTTTTACCAGTTCTAATGCTTCTTTTTCTGCACCCCTAATGCATATTACGACGTCACAAGCAACAATATCCTCTTCAGTTACCTCCTTCGTATCTTTATATTCAAACTTCAATACACCTTTTCGTTCTAGCGTTTTTAACGGCTCAATTACACCTACAGTGGCTGATGGAATCATTTTAAAACAAAAGGCAAGAACCCCTGTCTTAACTGGATTTTTCGGGTTTGCTACTAATTCCATGTGAATGAGTAATTTATCATTCTCATGAATTTCTTTAACTTGTTGAAAACCAATTTTTTTGTAGGCATGAATTGCGCTCTTATTGTTCTTCAGAACATTTAAGTAGATTTTGTTAAGCTTAAAATATTTAAATCCAAAGCTACAAATCATTTTAGTCGCTTGTGGTCCATAGCCTTTGCCCCTTGCAATGTCTAAACCTATAAACATTCTACCAAACTCAGCTTGTAATAATTTTCGATCGATATTATATAAAGAAATAACGCCTATTGGTTGGTGAAACAATTTGCTTTCCTCAATAATAAAAATTATTTCATTGTCACTTTTCAAGTAGCTTTCATACCATTTTCTTTGTTCCTCCTGTGTAATTATTTTGTCATTAATAAACCATTTTCGTATATGATCACTATTTCTCCACAGTCGGACAGTTTCAATATCGTAAGCGGTAATAGGTCTTAACGTCAATGCTTGATCTTTTAATCGACCACTGAATTTCATTGTTTTTCTCCTTTACATTCTATAAAGCCCAAGTCATAATTCATCTATTAAAATGAATAAACTAATCTAAAAGGAATTCAAAAATATGCGTGTTGTTTTTGTTGAAAATGATCATCGATTTATCTTCGGTTTACCTCTTGGATTTAGAGATGCTGGTCATTCTATTTTAGTCACTGGTGCATTAACAGATTCAAAGCTTGATGATGTGTTTTCTAGCTTTAAACCACAGTTAGTTATTGTGGTTGGTTGGAGCAAATTACACACACCTTCTAATTTAGAAGCCATTCATGAGTTTGCTAAAAGCTATGGTGTTCCCGTTATATATTGGGCAACTGAAGACCCTACCTTTACAACTTTTTTCTCTATTCCGCTTGTTAAGCTTTTATGTCCAAGTTGGGTCTTTACAGTATCCGCTTCGTCTATACCACTTTATGCTGCCTTTGGTTATGTTGCCTCTTTCTTACCTTTTGCTTACCAGCCAACAATATTTCATCCTAATTCAAAAGGTGATTTCACTCCAACATTGGTCGGATTAGTTGCAAATGCTTATCCAAATGTTTTAGAATATGATGCTACCCATTTCCGAAAAAACTCTATTAAGCTACTACTAAGCCCCTTGCTTGATCAAAACATTCAAGTCGATATATGGGGTAATGACTGGGATAAAATGTCATCAATTTTAGGTAAGACTTTGCCTTCAAGTTGGTTACATGGAGGCATTCATTATTTAAAGACCAATGCGATATATAATTCCTGTGATATTATACTTGGCCTACAAAATTATTGTGAAGGCGTAATCGCTATGCGTTTCTATGAAATATTAGGTTCCGGTGGGTTTTTAATGACCTCTAATAATAAAGAACTCGAATATTTCTTTTGTCCTGAAAAAGATTTTATTACGGTAAACTCCTATGAAGAGATGCTTGAGAAGTATCTTTTTTATAAAAAAAATGAATCTGCAAGAGAAAAAGTCCGTGCAAATGGTTTTAAAAGCATTTCAATACATACCTATAAATCTAGAGCACTTGAAATCATTAATACCTTACAAAAAGAAAATATCATTTAAATCACCTATCTCTTTGTTTATTTTTCAAATATTTGTAGCAACTGAATAAACATAGGCAATACTGCCTTTGTTTCATATACGGTTATAACTTCTTCCTTAGCATTAGATAATAGCTTCTCACGTAATGTACTGTCACAAATTAAGCTCTCTAAAGCAAAAAACCACTGTTCTTCTTCATTTTCTATAATCAATCCATTCTCCTCATTAATTATTAAATTATTATATAACTCCGTATTCGTATAGATACCCACTGCTCCAGCAGCAGTAATATCTAAGTATTTATAAGGACATTTACTATTTAAGTATCTTGTATTACCCAACGGGCTTACCATGATATCACAATGTGCTTCCGATAAATCCTTCGTGTATTTAGCATAATCAACTTCATATGATTTCATGGTTATTCTATTACTATATTTTTCAAAAATTTCCGGTAACACCATGCCGTGAAAATACAAATTAACTTCTTCGTATTTATCCATTATTCTCTTTAATGCATTAAATGCTGGATCGCAAAAGGGCAATATAGAATTGCTACCCACATAACCAATTCGAATATTGTTTGAATTATTTTTTATATTCCTCTTTTTAAAAAATTCTAGATTTATATTATATGAAAGCAATATAATTTGGTTGGTGTATTCACTGACATCTTGCCACAACAAATCGTTATAGAGAAGTACATAATCCATCGTAGAAATAAGCAAAATAAAGTTTTGATAGAAGGAAGTATTTATACCTCTTTGCGCTTTAAGCTCTGGATATGTTTCAGTTTCACAAATCCAATTTTCATCAAGAATATATACTGTATTAATATCTTTTTTATAACAAAATTGTGCGGCTTTAACAGCTTGTTCTGATCGACTCCTAACAAAAAAGATAAGGTCATAACCATTGAGCTCTGAAATATTTAAATTTTGCTCATGAAATTTTCTCCAAGATACCTTTTTAGATAATTTTTCAAAAAAATTGAGCAAGTATACCTGAACCTGAGTGCTATCATTCATATCACTTACTATACCAATTTTATATGGTTTGTTTTTGCCTTCTTTCGCCGCATTTATGCTTTTTAAAAAGGATTGATTTAGAATTTTATTTGTAATCCTTTTTTTACGAGAATACGCAACACTATTCCTCAATCCAAATCTTATGATGTCATCTATTGACTCATTAAATTTTAGGTCACTATGTACATTGCATAATGATACCCTTGCAAATAAAGGTGTTCCTTTTAAAGCTTTTAACCTACCTGCAGCTATAGTACTAGCCCTTAACACAAATTCCCAATCTACAATTCTACATATTGTCGTATCTGTATAAAAACCCTTTAATTTTTCAACTAGCCCTCTCTTAAATAAGCAATAACAAAGGGGAATCAAATTAGAACCTTGAAGCCACCCTGAATAAGCTTCAAATTGCCCTACGTAACCTAAGTCACATGCATTTTTATTGCTAGTCTCAAATTTCACTTGACCGTATACGCCATCACAATTCTCATCCTTCAGGCTATTGTTTAGATTCATTAACGAATCCTTTTGCCAATAAACGCCTGTCCAAGTAAAACAAACTTTTTTACCTCTAGAAATGTAATTGCCTGCATTCCACATTAATCCTGGCCCAGCAAAACCAATATTCGTATCAACAATTATAGTATTTTGCTTTTTATCGATATTATTATTTAAGTATTCTAAGTCTTTTAACCTGACACCATCTAGCATAATAATGATCTCTACTTCAAAATCATTTGGCAAATGTTCTTGATTATATAATGTTTCAAGCGTTAAAATTAATTCCTCTTCACACATTCCTTTATAATGATAAATAATAAAAGATACATCTACTTTTACATATTTTTTTCTTTCAAACCAAAACAATGATTCATTTGTTTGTTTTTCGTTTTCTCTTGAGTTAGCAAATTCAACAATAAAGTCATAATCGCTTTGTGACATTTGATATAACGCCATGATACTCCCTCCTAGATTTGTTATGGCTTGTTTATGTCTATTTACTAACTATTATATGGTCAAGCTATGTATCAGGTTACTAATCTATTGCCTTCTCAAACCAAAAAGATGCCTCCTCAATTCTTGCCTCATCTAAAAAACTTTGCCCTAAAAAACAGCATTCTTTCATTTGGGGTATTCCTAGCTCAAAAGTTAAGAAACACTGTTGTCTAGCTTCCTTTAGATTATCCAAAAAATAATACGCCCAATACCTCAATCTATAAGCTTCTATTTTTTTATCTGTATTCGAACTTCCATAATTGATAAACTCATTTAAGAAATAAATTGCTTCTTCATATACTTCATTTTTATATAGCTCATTTGCATAATCAAATATTTCTAACATATTATTAAAACCTCTTTTGGGATTATTATTCTTTAACATATGGCATGTTAATACTTCGTATTGTGCAATTTGACACAAATATTCATATAACTTCTCTATGGAATCCTTCCAATTATATTTTTCTACTGTAAGAAATCCATTTTTTACTAAGTTATCCCTTAGCCTATCATTCTTCATTAGTTCTAGCATATTTTTAGCCATATCTTGAAGATTTCCCTTTTCATAAAGCAATAAGTTATAGCGATCAATTCCATATTCTTTTACCCCCTCATTATCCGCGCTTATAACCGGGCAACCAGAAGCCATCGCTTCTAATACGGGAAGAGAAAAACTCTCATAGTACGATGCAGATATGTAGAAAGTGGCCCCTTTAAAAAGCTGTGAAATCTGATTTTGACTTGGATTAATAATAACTTTTGATATAATACACTCAAATGATTTGCTTGGAGGATAAGGAGTAATCCAATATAGCTTCAATTCCTTATTTAACTCTTTTAGCCCATTAAATACTGCTACTACTTCCTCAATGCCTTTAAAGACAACATCTTCTCTTCCCATTATTAACAAATATTTTTCTTCACACTTGTAATTTTCCTCGGTCCACTTGTTGTTAAATGTGTTCGGATCTATTGCATTTGGAATGATTTTTGCGTCGCGTTTAAAGTATTGCTTAATCAATCTTGCAGTCAGTTGAGATACTGTCATAATAAACTTTGGCAACTGAAATTGTGTATAAACAAATCCCTTATGATCAACCTTTAGCTTTTCATAATTAAATAAATGAATATCTCCTTGTTCAAAATATATGACCGGTGCAATTTCTGTTTCAATACATTCTTGAATATGGGTATAATAGGTTGCAATGATGATGTGGCACTTTGGAATTAGCAAAGATATTCGAAGTTTTGAAGGCACTTCAATATAATGTGCCTTTAGTTGATACCATGTTGGTCTCTCTCCATAAGAAACAATTGTAACTGCAATTCCCTTTTCAATTAATTTATTCGCTTGATCAAAAATAATCTTTGTTGCACCACAAATAGACGGATTTGCAACTACATACACTACATGTAACATTACAATCTGTCTATTTGTTTGAATCAGCCTTTGTTCGTAGGCATTTTTCAATTTTTCTACTCTCTGTTCATACACTAGTTTACCTATACCGTTAATCATCTGATGACCTACTGTATTTCGTCGAAAAATTTTTGATTAAACAATATGCTCTCATGATTTTTATTATGTTTTAACGCCTCTTCATTATGTTTCTTTGCTTTTTGAACATCACCCAATTTATAATAACACATACACAATTGTAAATGAGGCAGCCAAGAGCTACAAGCAGGATTCGTAAAGGCGTCTGGATGATCGTCTTGACCAACCCGAAGTGCTAAACTATACCAATAAATGGCTTGCTCAATCTTGCTCTCTTCAAAATAGTTGCTCCCCATTTGACAACATACTTCTGGTCGTGGCTTTCCGTATTCAAACGTTTTGTAACAGTACGTACGGCTTTGATTGTACAAACCAAACCAAGTATAATACCTCGCAATTTTTAAACATGCAGCAATTTTTTCTTCTATCCAAGCGTCTTCACAATCAATAAAATCTAAAAAATAATCTATTGCCCTTTCATAGTCTTCGTGATCATATAGTTCTTTTCCATAATAGTAAATGTCTCTTGTACTTAATTTAATTCCCTTTTGTAGTCTCTCCTCATAAATTTTAAGATTCCGATCACTTACTGCTTTAATTCTTTTATGGGTAATGCATATATCCGTATCAATTGTTTTTCCATAAATATCAAGATATTCATGTACCGCGCCATACCACATAAACCCTTTCTCTCTTCTAACTAATCGATTTCTTCTAAAGCTTAGTAAAACATTCTCGTTTTCATCAACCTCATAATGATAGATCATTGAATAAGCATCAATATCTCCATTTAACGCCTGTTTTAGATCAGCAAGTTTTTCTAGCTCCTTTGGATACAAAATATCGTCTGCATCAAGCCATAAAATATAATCCTTTGTTGCTTTAGAAAAAGCAAAGTTTCTTGCACTTGCAAAATTATTATCCCAAGAAAAATGATATATTTTTGCTTTATAATTTTTTGCTATTTCAATTGTTTTATCTTTAGAACCCGTATCAATAACTATAATTTCATCTAAAACATCCATTATGGACGATAAACATCTATCGAGTACTTTCTCCTCATCTCTAACAATCATACATAAACTAATAGTCATTAATGTAAAATCTCCAAAATAAATACTTAATACTAATGTATGCGAACTCAAAGTTGTATTATATTATTTGTTTGAAAAACCAATCAGCATTTTCTATATACCAAGCCACTGTGCTTTTTAAACCTGTACCAAAATCAGTATCTGGTTCAAACCCTAACTCCTCTTTTATTTTAGTTCCGTCAATGGCATATCGAAAATCATGTCCTAATCTATCCGTTACATATTGGATTAACCCCTCATCTTTTTTCATTATATGAAGAATTTCTTTCACAATGGATAAATTGGTTTTTTCATTATTGCCGCCAATATTGTAGACCTCTCCAACCTTCCCATTATGAAGAACAAGATCGATTGCTCTACAATGGTCCTCAACGTGTATCCAATCCCTAATATTTAAACCATTACCATAAATTGGTACTTCCTTATTGCTATTTGCCTTTGAAATAATCAATGGTATGAGTTTTTCTGGATATTGATTTGGGCCGTAGTTATTAGAGCATCTAGTTATATTAACTGGTAGTTTGTATGTTTTATAATATGCTAAGGTTAATAAGTCTGCTGACGCTTTACTAGCAGAATATGGATTATTAGGACATAAAGGATTACTTTCAGTAAAAAACCCTGTATGTAAAAGGCTACCATATACTTCATCTGTAGATATTTGTACGTATTTTTTCACGCCATATTTTTTCGCTAAGCCTAATAATGTTTGCACCCCTAATACATTCGTAACAACAAAGCGCTCAGAATCTATTATACTTCTATCCACGTGTGTTTCCGCTGCAAAATTGATGACATAATCAATTCCTTTTATAAAGATCTTTTCAACCATTTGTGTATCCGCAATATGCCCTTTAACAAAGCTGTAGTTGGAATTTCCCTGTATATCCCTTAAATTGTTCAAATTACCTGCATAGGTTAAAGCATCGTAATTAATTATTTTATAACCTGGATATTTTTTAAGAATATAATGAATAAAATTGCTTCCAATAAAACCAGCACCACCAGTTATCAATAAGGATTTCATTTCACCACCTCCTTTTATATGTAATAAACCTCAAAATATTTGAAAATACTACCCTATATCTCTTGATAGCAAGCTTAATAAGTATTTCCCATAGTCCGTACTTTTAAGTTTATCTGCAAGTGCAATTAAATCATAGTCATTAATATACCCTTTATCGTAAGCTACTTCTTCAATACAGCCTACATACTTCCCATTATCCTTTTGATAGTTATGAATATAGTTTGAAGCCTCTATTAGTCCCCCGCAGCTTCCTGTATCAAACCACTTAACTTCGTTATTTAATAGTTTTACCTTTAACTTTTTCTGATCCAGATAAATACGATTTATATCTGTAATTTCCAATTCACCTCTTGCTGATGCTTCTATATCTTTTGCAATTTTTACTACCTTATTATTATAAAAGTATAAGCCAGGCACAGCATAATTCGACATTGGATACATTGGTTTTTCCTCAATGGAATGTACATTGTTAGCTGAATCGAACGCTACCACGCCAAAATCCGAAGGATTTGAGACAGGATACGCAAATATTAAAGCATTATTCTCTATACTAATTCCATTTAATATTTTATTTAATTGTTCTCCGCAAAAAACATTATCACCAAGAATAAGTGACACATCACTATCAGCAATAAAGGATTCCCCAACAATAAATGCATCCGCTAACCCTCTTGGCTGATCTTGAATTTTATAATTCAAGGAAATTCCAAGATGTGAACCGTCCCCTAGCAGAATTTTATAATTGCTTATATCTTTTGGTGTTGATATAACTAATATTTCTCTAATGTTGGCCATCATAAGTACAGACAAGGGATAATAGATCATAGGTTTATCATATATTGGAAGCAATTGTTTTGACACTACTTTTGTTATTGGAAACAACCTTGTCCCAAATCCACCTGCTAAAATAATCCCTTTCATAGGTCACCTCCCCTACTATATGTTTAGAGAGAATTTAATCCTTGTCCATAAACCAAATAATCTTTAAATTCATTATATGGTATTTTCTCTCAACTACTATATACTATGTAATAGGAAAAAAATGGTGATTTTTATTCACCCTTAAACATTGTTATCCTTTCCAACTGGAGGACAAAAAAGGCTATACATACGTATAACCATTGTTGTTTTTTTTAGTATTCTATTCCTTCTCTTGCTTTAATTCCACTTTCATAAGGATGCTTAATTATGTTAATTTCAGAAATATAATCAGCATATTCTTTCAAACTGTCAGGTAGTATTCTACCTGTTAATATAAGTTCCATATTATATGGTTTGCTTTTAATAAAATCGCCAAAATTTTCTTCACTAATTATTTTATTTTGTAATACGCCTAAAATTTCATCTAGTATTAGAATGTCACATTCTTTCGTCTCAAATATTTTCCTTGCAAACTTCATTGCATTTTCTATTTCCATTTTCAATTCATCTTTCTCTGTTAATGTTAAGTTATTGAAAAAGTTTCTTTCTTTTTCAAATCTAAATACTTTGAAATCAGGTTCAAGCTTTGCAAGCGTTTTAAGTTCTCCTGTTGGTTTACCCTTCAAAAATTGGATCATAATGACCTTAAGGCCTCTTCCGGTTGCCCTTATACCTTGTCCAATCGCAGAAGTAGTTTTACCTTTTCCGTTTCCACAATATACATGTACCAATCCTATTTCCATACACTAATCTCCTTTACTAAAGTCCCTAAGCTTAACTCTAAGCTTATTTACCAAAAAAGTCAATCCTTTGTATTGAATAATAGTAAATAATGTACATTCTAATCCTACTTACTAGACGCATCTCGCTACAAGCGCTTAACCTAACACAAGCTTTGCTTCGTTAGGTTAAAGGTTCTTTATTTTTCTTCTTTCTCAATCTTAGAAATAGAAACTTCATATGCTACTTTATGTATGTATTGTTCATCTCCTACTCTTTTTTGATAACTCCTACTTTGTATTCTTCCCCAAATTTTCATTTTATTTCCTACCTTAAATTCACTGGCATATTTTGCATTTCTTCCCCAGCATATACAAGGAATATAATCAGATTTATTATAAGGCCTATTTACTGCTAATAGTACATCTGTTATCTCTCTACCAAAAGGTGTCGTTCTATATAACGGGGGCTTACATATGTATCCATCAAGAAAAATATAATTTGGATTTTTAACAATTTCATCATCACCAACTAAGATTAATTCTCTTGCGAAAACTGTTAATACAAGTCTATTTTTACCTTCGAGATGTCGGTTATAGGATCTAAATTGCCCTGAAACATCTACAACTTCTCCAATATGATCGCTATTAATATCTATAAGCCTCTCAGATACTGTTATGGGTATAACATCTTCATTTTCGCTTAATCTTGGTACCAACACATAGAAATTGTAGAAACCCTCTCCATAAACCTCATGGCTAAATTCAAAGCCCGAGTGAATCTCTCCAATGATATTTACCTGGTTGTTTCTAATAATATTTTCATCCATTCAATCTACCCTCCACCATACCTTTTCATTAAGTCTATAACTATTTTTATTCTTATAGGCGCTTGTTTAGAAGTACTTTCAAATTCTTTTATTTGGATATTTGGGACTCTAGGCAAATTCAAATTTAGAATACTCCTTACTTATAAGCATCGTCGTAAACGCAAAAATTCCATTTAATATATCTCCTCTCAAAAAAAAGTTGCCTTTTATAACAAATTCTTGGGGCTCAACCTTTTGACTAGACAAATCAATTTCTCTTTGAATGCAGAAAACAATTTCTTCATCTTCTACACTTGATACAGTAACACTGGCTTTTTTATTAAAACCTACAGTAATAACCTTATACCCTTCAAATGCAGATAAATCAAATTTTGCATGTAAATCAATATTTATGATTAAATATTTTAGATTAATACTTGAATCTTCAAAGTAAGTAATCTCAATGACATTGCTATCTAGTTTATTAATTTCCCACTTGGTTCTTAAATTATCTTGCAATTTCCCAAGTAGCGCTAAAAGATCATGATGATCATCACTTCCAATTAAAACTATTTTATTCATTTTCAAATACCTCCCAATTATTCTCACCCAACATTGTTCATATGCTCTATTTTTCCTCATTACCTTATAAATATTCTATGCAACTTCAATATTTTATTTCTGAATCATTTGGAGTATAATAATGTCAGTACTAATTTAAGGAGAATTCTATGTCATCAAATGATTCCAATCAAAACTTAATTATTTTAAGCCTAGATGCTTTAAATTCTAGTGACCTTGAAGCCATTAAAGTCCTTCCAAACTTTAAAACCTTTTTTGAAGAGGGTGCTTATGTTAAACAAGTTAAAAGTGTGTATCCAAGTGTAACCTATACTTGTCATACCTCAATAATTACTGGTGCTTTCCCTGGAAAACATGGTATATATGCAAATGAAAAAGTCCAACCTGAAAGATTAAATGCTCAAGATTGGTATTGGTTTGAGAAAGATATTAAAGTGCCTACTTTATTTGACTACGCAAAAAAAGCAGGGCTTATTTCTGCGAATGTTTTATGGCCAGTAATGGCTGCTGCACCAATAACTTATAATTGTCCTGAAATTTGGTCTGAGACTGGTGAGAGCTATCCCTCACTTTATTTAAAGTTTGCAACAAAAAATGTGCTTCCTATTATTGCTAAGCATGCATCTAAATTTAAAGGCAAAAAACAACCCTTTTTAGATAATTTTGTAGAAAGTCTTGGAATACATCTAATTTTGAGAAAAAAGCCGAACTTACTCTGTATGCATTTTATTGAGTTAGATCATGAACGTCATGTAAATGGTCTTCATGGTCCCGGTATCAATACAATTTTAGAAAGATTAGATAATAGGATCGGCAATATTATTGAAGCAACGAAAGAAGCGGGAATATATGACAACACAACCTTTATTTTACTTGGAGATCATGGTGGTGCAGATTTTAATGCTGTGGTATATTTGAATACCTACCTTGAAAAAGAAGGTTTGATTACAACAGATGAAAATAAATCTATTATTACTTGGTGTGCCTATGCTAATTCCTGCGGCGGAAGTGTTCAAATTCATATTAATAAACAATGTGATGAAGCTACGAAAATGAAAATTGCTGATTCAATTAGTAAATTAACGGTTATGCCAAATACTTTTGTGGAAAAACTTTACACAAAGGAAGATGCACTCGAAAAGCATTCTTTATCCGGTGATTTTGATTTTATCATTGAGCCTCGAGATGGTTTTGTCTTCAGAAATGATATTACGGATTGGATGATAAAAGATAGTGCATCCATTGATAACTGCTTCAAATCTGACCACGGCCAAGACCCAAACCATAGAGACTTAAAAACCTTACTACTTGCAAAAGGTAATAAAATCAAAAAAGGTGTCTGCGTAGACTCCGCTTGTATCATTGATGAAGGTCCTACCTTTGCAAAAATACTCGGATTGGAAATGGAAAATGTAGATGGGCGGATTCTTGAAGAATTATTAAGATAAATAAAGTATTCCAAATATCAATAGCAAAACAACCTCTAGTAAATAAAATTCAAAAAAATTGCAAGTGATATCAGATAGTAGGCCGATATCCTTGCAATTTTTTAGCCTAACGGAGGAATTCCCCGCTTCTTTAATTGTATTTTAACTTACAGTCGCTTAGCTATATTTAGGTTTTCAAGCTCATTGCGAATGCAATTCACCTTATTTCTATATAAACCGTAAAGCTTCCGCAGGATCAAGCTTCGCAGCCTTTAAAGCAGGAATAATTGATGAAATTAAGCCTATTGCTACAGATAATCCAACTGATATAAATAAAACAAGAACACGCCATTCAGGTTGAATCGTTTCACCGATAAAAATGGGACCTGAATAACTAGCTATTAAGTTTCCTGATATATACCCTAGAACGCCACCTACAAAGCTAATGATAAGTGATTCTGAAAGTATTATTTTTATTATATGTGATTTTCTAAAGCCTAGCGCACGGAAAATACCGATTTCACGTGTACGTTCTCTTACAGAACCTGACATCGTTATACCAACAACTAGCATACCGATAAAAACAATTAATATTGAGACAGCCACACCAAAACGTACCAGTCTTGTGAGCATTTCATCCCGTTTTAACGTTTCTTGCCTTAAGCTTGAAACTTGTACATGAGGGAGATTTTCTTTGATTTCAGCTAGTAAAACTTCCTCTGAACCTGCCTCATAATCAACAGATAAATCCATCACTGTTATTTCTTCTGGTTTGTTGAAAAGTGTTTGAGCTGTTTTAAGATTCATTAATACTTGATGATCCTCTGTTTCACCACTTTCTGAAAGTATAAACTTTATTTCAAACTGGTTATCGGATATCTTTATGGTATCTCCTTTATTTACTTTCAACGAATTTGCTAGCGCGGAGCCAATAATAATCTGATCTTCTGATAACTCAATTACGCTAATGTCCTGACGGATAAGATCAGCGGGAACAAATCCTTCAATATTTTTCTCTGTTAAACTCGCTTCGCTGTTTTCATTTTCAATTGTAAGCCAAGGCTTAATTTGAAACTCCTGCTTCAAGTTACCGCCGATAACCGTAACCTTTTGTCCACCTTCCAACATTTCCACACTGATTAGTTTTGGCGCAATGATGCGAATCATATCTTTTGACCCAAGTTGTGAAATGATGTCAACATCCTCGTTGGTCAGCTGTTCAACATCATATAAAATTTCAGGCAGAATAATACCACCGTATGAAAACGTCAAACCACCTGAATCGGGCGTAATAACAACATTTATCCCGTATTCTGACACTTGCTTTGTCATCTGTGTTTTCATTGATTCAATCACATTAAAAACAGAAACAATCGTTGCAATTCCGATGACAATTCCCAAGAGCATAAAAAGCATTTTTGACTTTCGCCTGCGGAGGTTGTTGATAATAATATTATATAATTGCATGTTATCCCCCTTTTTAGTTTAAATTCAAACGCTCATCTGATAATCTACCGTCTTTCATCACAATAGTGCGTCCTAAATATTTTGTATTATCCGGATTATGGGTAACCATTAAAACCGTTAAACCTTCCTTGTTAAGTTGCTGGAATAGCTCCATAATTTCATCACCTGTTTTTGTGTCAAGGCTTCCGGTAGGTTCATCAGCAAGAATTAGTGGGGGAGCATTTACAATCGCTCTAGCAATTGCAACTCTTTCTTGCTCTCCTCCTGAAAGCTGATTAGGAAGTCTATTCATTTTATTCTTAAGTCCTACACGTTCTAAAACTTGTGCAGCCATCTCTCTTTTCTCTCTATTGGACCTTTTTGTTGTCGTAAGGGGAAGCATTACATTTTCATGGGCAGTTAAGTATGGTATAAGCTGAAACTGTTGAAACACGAAACCTAAATATTCTCGTCTAAAATCCGCAAGCCTTTCCTGAGAAAGCTTATAAATATCAATTCCATCTATTTCAACAAGGCCTGATGATGGTGGATTCAATGCTCCTAATATGGATAAGAGTGTACTCTTTCCAGAACCTGAATGTCCCATAACACTAACTGATTCTCCTTTATAAATATCCAGTGAAACTGATTTTAGCGCTTGTACCTCGTCACCCATTGATTTATAGGTTTTATTAATATCTTTTAAAGAAATCATGATCTCTGACATTTTATTCCTCCTTCATTATATAAAGCGGAGTGCTTCCGCTGGATTTAATCTTGCAGCTTTCAGCGCAGGATATGCACTTGCAATAATTGCTAAAATAGCTGATAGTAATATGGATGGTAATAATAATCCTACTTGAATAGTTATTTCACCCTGAATCTGTGCAAGATAGGGTCCTGCATATACTGCCATAATACTACCGAGTAAAAATCCTGCTATTCCTCCGATTAGACTTATCAGACCGGCTTCAATAAAAATAATACTAACAATGTGCATTTTCCGAAAGCCAATTGCACGGAAAATACCAATTTCTCTTGTTCTTTCATTGATTGAAGAAAGCATTGTTTTAAACAATACCAACACTGCAATTAACAGTACAATACCTGAAAGTGCCAGGCCAAAGGTAGAAAAACGGTCAATTGTTTCCTCTCTAAAAAGTGCAGCTCTTTTTAGTGGTATTACTCGACTGTTTGGGAGTGCTTTTTCCAAGCCCATTGCAATTTCTTCAATCGGGCAAGCATTGCAATAAGCTGAAACTTCTATCATAGACAACTCTGACGACCTATTTAAAAGCGATTGAACAACAGCTAAATTTGCATAAATTAAACCGTCTTCTTCACCACCTGTTTCATTTAAAACGCCAAACACTGAAAATGTTTGTTCATTTATTACAATAGTTTCACCAGACTTTAAATCAAATGCCTTTGCTGCTGAAGAACCTATCATAATTGATGTTTCTGGCAATTCAACGAAAGCAAGCTCGTCAATTTTTTCACCATTTTTTATACCGCTTTGCTCCTTTAACGAAAACCAAGGTTTTTGCATAAACTCCGATTTTGGCTCTATACCGACAATAAGGGTTTTCTGCTCGCCTACATCAACGGCTCCAATCAGCTTTGGCGAGATAATATTAATATACTCACTTACTTCAGACGCAAGGATTTTAGGGATATCCTCCATAGTGAGCTTCTGAACATCATAATTTATTTCTTGGGACATTTCGTTTCCCATCTCCACACCCTCACTTCTAGGCAAGATTATGGAGTTGGGACCAAATTCATCTATTCTATCACCTAGATCAGCGTTCATTGCTCTTATAATTGTTATAATTCCAATCACAGTAGAAACTCCAACAACAAGCCCCAACATGATAAAAAAGCTTTTCATTTTACGTCTTTTTAAATTATTTAAAGCAATTCTAAATATGCTCATTCCTTTATCTCACCTCTTTCTCCTAAAGTTCATAAAATTTTCCGCGGGAATAGGACAACCTCATGTCAAGCTCTCCGTTATTATAAATATAAATTTCATAATGACAGCCAAAATTTTTCTTAACAGCTTCAACATTATCAGAACCTTCATTACCGACTTTATTATTATAATAAGTCACTGCTTCACTGAGGATAGAATCTGTACTTAAGTTTGAGAGCTCGACTCCTTGAGAAGTTTCCCTACTGTACAACTTCATTATAAAAAATAAAACCATAAGAGAAATCGCTACCATCAGAACTATTTGATATATTTTTTTATTTGATCCATTATTTTTGTTCATCATTTATCCTCTCTATACACGAATTCGCCAGTTCAAAATTTCATTGTAATCAATGATTACATTACCATTTTCAACTTTTGGATTCATATTAATGGGTGGAAGCTTACCACAGGCAGGCGCTCCAGAAATAAATTCATGGGTTTCAATATTATAGGTTGTTTTACAGGTATCACATACGATCGTTTCTCCTGCTAATGAAAAAGTTCTACCTCTACAGGGTTCACACATGCTGCTTCCAACAAAGAGGCGACCAGATGGAGTAATATACGCCATTATAGGTACTAACACATTCTCATCATTTTCAAGTTCGAAATAAAGTATGTTGTTGTTATCTACCTCCTCCAACGGAAAAACAACTTTACCTTCTTGTAATTCAGGGTTTATCGTCGTCATAGAAATCAACTTTCCGATATACGAACGTGTATCAACTATTGGCTCACCAAAATAATTATCTTTTTCGTCCAAATCTTTATTTAAACTAATAAAAATTATAACAGCAACCGCAATAATAACCAGAACAATCCCAAGAAAAATTGGCAGCTTGCTCTTTTGCGGATTTGTAAACTGTTCTTTTTTGTTTTGAAAATTACTCATAACTTTTTCTCCTTTTTCATTGATGCTTTTTGCACCTTATTAGACTCCATTATATATAATTCTTATGTAGATATTATGAAGATTACAGTCAATAAACCAAAACCTCCGTGTTCATTAGATTAGGAGGCAAGTAATTGGTTACTTGCCTCCTATAATCCTTTACTACTTATTTAATTTTTGTAACGTTACTACTAGCGTATTTTAGGTATAATTACCGCAACTTTTGTCCCAACACCTTCTTCACTTTCTATCTTTAATCCACTTTTTTCATTAAAGGTTAGCATTAATCTTGTCTGGATATTTTTAAGTCCATATCCACTCTCCTGCTTACTATCATAGTCCATTAATTTATCCAGCTGGTTAGGTTGGATTCCTACCCCATTATCTTCTACTATTATTTGAATATTATCTTCTTGTTCTTGACAAGAAATATGTACAAAACCAGTTTTACATTTTTTAAATAAAATACCGTGTAATACGGCGTTTTCAACAATAGGTTGTAGCGTAATTTTAGGAATCATATACCCTTTTAATCGTTCATCGCAGGTGATTTTAAAATCTATGACATTTTGTAGCCTGTAATTTTGAATTTCCATATATAAACTAACATGTTTTAATTCATCAGAAATAGGTATGATATTATTACCTTTACTTAGACTTAGTTTATAAAAGGTAGATAAGGACTTCGTGATCTTCCTAATTTCTTCGCCTCTGTTATCATAGGACATCCAATTAATCATATCCATTGTATTATAAAGAAAGTGTGGGTTAATCTGTGCCTGTAACAACTCTAATTCTGAACTTTTAATGCTTTGTCCAAGTTTATATTGTTCTTTAGCTAAGGTTCCAATACGTTTAACCATATAATTATAGCTTGAGGCCAACTCTCCAATTTCATCTGTTCGATCTGCTTCCTCATTATAGGCGTCAAAGACATTTTCTGTAGCCATTTTCATTTTGTTAGATAACTTGCTGAGTCGTTTTGTAATTCGATAACTTAACAAAATAGAAAATCCCAGTGCAATGGGGATAATGATAATTAGAAAAGCCACCATTAGTCGACTTAAATTACTAACTTCTCTAAAGATATCTTCTGATGGAATAATGGTTGCAATCGTCCAATCTGTATCTTTGATGGTTCTTGTTCGAACATAGGTAGGTTGATCATTAATGGTTAATATACGCCAGTCTTCTACACCTTCTAGTGCTTCAATATCGGCAAGGGATAGTCGATAGGTTCCAAGCAACTCATTATCTGTTGAACTCACAATACGATCATCCCGATTACGGATATAGGTGAGACTCCCATTAACAGAATTTGCATTAGATAAAATATCTTGAATACTTTTCTCCAAAAAATCTATACGTAAATATCCAATTACCTCGATATAATTGGTAGCACTTGTAATACGTCTAGCTACAGATAAGACAACGCCTTCATTACTATTTGGATCGTTATAAAAAGCAGGCGGCACCATAAAAACTCTTGAGCCAGCTCCTGTCAATTGACTATACCACTTTGATTGCATCGCATAACTAATAGATGATATATCATCATCCTCATTAGAATGTAACATGTCATCTTTAATATAAATACAAACATTATGAATATCTTTGTCATCTTGAAAGGATCTAAGATATGCTCTTAAATAATTTAAATCCTCATGCTTTTTTGCAGTTGAATAATCTGATAAATCTCTTTCCAAAATACTTTTCACATCCAAACTAACTGCAATGTTGTCAGAAACATTAATAATCTTATCAATTTTATAAGATAAATATTCTGTTCCTTGATTAAATGCTTGGGTTGCAGAATAGATAATTCTATTTTCTAATATTTCGGAAATTTCTTGAAAGGTCAACTTCCCAAAAATACTTAAAGGCAATACAATAAATATCAAATAAGAGATTAATAACTTGTTTTTCAATTTTAGATTTCTAAAATACTTAATCATAAGCACAGATTCCTTATAAATATCTATATATGGTTATAACCTAAAAAATATAGCAGTTATTCATTCTTACACTACATATTTTTTACGATACTCGGTGGGTGTACACAATGCATTTTTTTTAAAAACTTTCGAAAAATAATCACTATCCCCATAACCCACTTTGCTTGCAATGTCTTCTATTCTTAAAGAGAAATCTTTTAACAACACTTTGGATTTTTCTACACGATAGATCGTTATGTACTTATTAATCGTTTGATCTGTTTCTTTCTTAAATACTGCACATAAGTAAGGATTAGAAACACCCATTTCCTGTGCGATGCAATCAATGGATAAAGTCATATCATCATAATGCAATTGAACATACTGCTTCACTCTTAAGGCAATAGAATTCATTTCGCTTTGCTCTTTTAGCGTTTCAAAATAATTGCGCGTTTTATCTATTAGATATTGTTCGAGTTCCTTAAGGCTAACCATAGATGCAATATAATCCCAGGTTAAGTGCTCTTGCTGATTTATATTGTCTAGAGAAATATCCATGAAATTATCAACAATTTGAGCCAATTGGAAGTATATATCCTTAATCATATTTTTCGTAGAGTCCGTACTTACTTGAATGTTTTGTGTAAGTTGCTTTACAAACAATATACATTCTGTTATTTCCGCATTCTCAAGTAACTTATTAAAATCTCCTAGAATTTCAGCCTTAAACTTATAGCTACTACTAAGATGTTGGTGTTCATATACAGCAAACAGTTTACCTTCTTTATAAAATAGCCGCTCTAAGGTTATGGCAGCACTTAAATAGGACTGATATACCTCGCCCGCTCGCGAAACAACCTTGCCAATGGCAATACTAGGCTTGCAAAATTCCTGTAAATCGTCATATATTCCTTCAAATAATCCTTTTAGCCGATTTGCTGATAAAATAATTTGATCATTTTTACTGGCTATCAAGTTAATGATAATCATGTTCCCTTTATAATGCCACACCTTGTAACAATTAATCGGCTGAAAATGGTTCTTTAGTATATGGTTTGCTTTATTCTTAGAAGTATCTTGCTCATAAGGATCTAAATGTCCTTTTGTATATTGGGTAATTATTACTGTAACGTAACTTCCCAAAGTGTATAATTCATATCCAAGCGCTTCTGCTTTTTCATTTAACTCAGCTAGATTCACTTTGTTGCTTACTATTAAAGCGGATAGTTGACTTTTTAGAACATCACGATTATCAAGAACCAATTGGTTCATTTTTGAAGACATATTCTTAAATTCAAGGTACTGCATTAAGTCATCTACTGCATTTTTAATTGCGGTTTTCATTTCGTCTAAATCTATTGGTTTTTCAATATAACTAATGGCATTTAATTTAATTGCATTTCTATAATACTCTAACTCAGTATAAGCACTCATAAAAATAATCCTACAACTTGGTAGATGCTTTTTTAATTCAAAAGCAAACGTCATACCATCCATCCTTGGCATTTTTATATCTGAAATTACGATGTCAGGTCGAAATTGTTTAGCTACTTCTAAGGCTTTAAAGCCATCATCTGCTTCTTCTATAGCTTCAATATCAAATACCTTAAAATCAATTTGTCCAATAATGCCTTTTCTAGTAATAAACTCGTCATCAACAATCAATAATTTAAACATATTAGGATCATCCTTTTATATTGTTTTCATTAACTTGTTATAGCAATATATATTACCAATGTCTCTTTATTTATTGGTGCGTTTTTTTAATTTGATTTAAATAAGATCGGAAGCCTGCTTGCTCCATCTGATTAACATAGGACTTAATCGCACCCTCCATATTATCATAACTTCCCAAAGACAATGGATAAAAATAAGTTTGCTGAATCAATTCTAAATTAGATAACTCCAATTGTTCAAAATCCATACTTACTGCAACCATTGGTGCTTTCTCTTTCATCTCATTATAGGTTATAATATTTGGACTTTCAAAGCTATAAGACAGTCTAAATTGGTCTGTCATACACCAGATACTATTGTTATAAATAGGGTATTTGTAGCTTTCTTCAAGGGGAATATAACTTCCTTGTTCTGAAATCGTGTAATGCTTCCCTTTTAGCCCATAATTTAATAATCGAAACAATGTTTGATTTGTTCTAAGTTGTTCAACAAACATAAGAGATTTCGCTGCATATTGAGCGCCATTCTTAATAGCAATTCCGTTATGTATCGGTTCATAATAGCTTGATATCTTTTTGCTCCCTAACGTTACAATTTTAGGCTCATATTCCGGATACAATTGAACAACTTCTCTTTTAAGATTTTCCATATCAAAAATATTTCCAATAGCAATGGCAGAATTGCCCGCCAAAAAGCTTTCATTAAGTACAACCTTTTTACTTGAAGCATTATTTGGAATATATCCATAATCCTTCCACTGTTTTATCGTTTTTAAATATTTTCTAAAATATGAGGTTTCTGGTAACCATAATACTTTATTCGCTTTCTTAGATTCATCTATTCCAATCCAGTAGTTGTCATAAATTTGTATTTGATTCGGTTGGGTACACAATAACTGAACAAGGTCTAAACCACTAAGTCCAACATCAAAGGGTATGATGTTTTCTTCATTATTCTTCACCAGTCGCATATAGTACTCAAGCTCCTCTAACGTTGTTATATCCTCCATTCTATATCCTTTAGCAAGATCACCTCTTATTAGAAGGACGATCGCATTTTCCAAATGGGCATTTGAAGGCACCGCATAAATCCTTTGATTGACTCGAACTTTGTCTAACTCCGACATGATTAATTGAGGAGTACATTTTCTAAGCATATCTTCGGTTAAGTTCATATATGCATATTTGCTAGCAAAGACATTATAGTAATATGGATAAATTGTAATTAAGTCAAAGTCTGCACCCCCAGCAAAAATTGTCTGATAATCAATTGGAACATCTTTTTTGCTGATAAATTCAACAGATAATTGAACGCCTATCGTATCATTTAATAATGCATTTGCTTCAGTTAATACAAGTTCAAAATCTAAAGGTTTCTCACCGATCACATACATCTTTAATGGAATTAATTCTTCAAGATTTATTTTTACATCTTGCTGATCAATTTGAATTGAAGTTGGTTTGCTTTTATAAGCTTGCTCATAAATACTTTTAATAGCCAGCACAAAAAAGATGGCCATAACGATACCCATTATGATTTTGACTATAAAATCATTTGCCTTCTTTTTCTTCATGTGTAATTTCCTCTTAATTATATTTAGAATGGTACATTAATTATATCATAAACTTTTCCATATAAGAACAGCGTGCTTGTCAACGTTGTGTAGTATTTATACCCGCTAATACAATTTCGCTACTGGACTTGAACAAGTCCCTCACTTTTAATATGAGAGACTCACTTATAACAATCGTATTGCCTACAACAAAATCCCTATAAAAGGGATTTTGTTGTAGGGAGGGTTCAGTTAATTTATTACTTAATTTCTGATAAATTATCTTCTCTAGCTACTGTAACACCAGTATCTATATCTTTTGGATTAAGTGTATTTCCGTTGACAATTTCAACAGATGCTTTAACGCCTTCATAACCCATCACATACGGATTTTGAACCATGGATGCTTTAATAGCACCTTTTTCAATTAAAGCTTTTACATCAGCAGAGAAGTCAAAACCTACTACGCTAATGCCATCACCTTTTCCTGATTGGTCTACAGCATTACCAACGCCTACAGTTGAACCTTCGTTGCAAGCATAAAAACCTACTAAATCAGGATATTGAGTCATAAAGTCTGTAGCATAGTTTAACGCTTTTTGTTTGTCACCATCAGAGTATTGAACCCCAACAATTTCAATATTTGGATAGTCTGCTTTAATTTTATCTGCAAAAGCATTCTCACGGGTCATTGTTGTTCCAGCTCCAGCTTGTGCATTGATGATGGCAATCTTACCTTTTTCACCAATCAAAGATGCTAACTCTACTGCTGCTGTTTCTGCTGCTGCAGCATTGTTGGTTGAGAAAAATGCATCATATTGATCTGTGTTAACGCCAGAGTCAACGAATATGACAGGAATGCCAGCTTGTTTTGCTTTTTCTACAACAGGCTTTAACGCTTCTTTATCAAGTGCTGCTAACATTATGGCATCCGATTTATTTACGATTGCATTTTCAACTAATTGTGCTTGAACTGTTGCATCAACTTTTGTTTGTGGTGCATCGAAAATAACCTTAACATTGCCAAGCTCTGAAGCTGCATCTTCTGCACCATTTTTAACTTTAAGCCAATGCTCATCCATGGAGTCCATTGTAATTAATGTAATTACTAATTCTTTTGTTGCTCCTTCGTCAGTTGCTGTACCCTCTGGTGCTGTTGTTTCATCAGGTGGCGTAGTTGTCTCAACTGGTTTTTGGCTGCATCCCACCATTGATAGTACCATAATAATTGCTAGCCCCATTACAAGTAATTTTTTCATAAAATAATATCCTCCTATTTAATCTTTATTTTAATAGACTTCGCTACTAAAATACAACTAGAATTTTAGTTATTGTGTTTGATTTTATCAAAGAATACTGCTGCAACTATGACAACCCCAATAACTATTTGCTGAATAAATGGGGAAATACCCATTAAATTCAAACCGTTCCTTAAAACACTAATGATAAATGCACCTATGACTGTTCCTGCAATCGTTCCCTCTCCGCCCATGGTACTGGCGCCTCCGATAACCGATGCAGCTACAGCATCTAACTCATATCCCATGCCAGCTGTTGGCGGTGCTGATATGATACGTGCTGCCATTACAAGTCCAGCAATGCCTGCTAACATTGCACTAAACATATAAACCTTGATTAAAGAAAAGTTTGAGTTCACTCCAGATAGTCTAGCCGCTTCAGCATTGCTACCTAACGCATACGTATAACGTCCAGTCTTTGTCTTTGATAAAATAAATCCAAAAATAATGGCAAAGATAATCATTATGTAAATGGGATTTGGAATACCTAAGGTTTTACTAATCCCAATATTGTTAAAACCGTCAGGCAACCCACTAATTGGGATACCTTTCGTTATTGTGAGCGTAATCCCTCTAACTGCTGTCATCGTACCTAGCGTAACAATAAAGGGTGGTAGTTTTCCAAAAGAAACCAATGCCCCATTGGCAATACCTACAATTGCTACAGCCATGATTCCTGCTACAATAGCGATGGGAACAGGTACACCTGCTTTCATAAGTATTGCTGTCATAACACCTGCTAACGCTATATTAGAACCTATTGATAAATCAATACCACCTGAAATAAGTACGTAAGTTTGACCAATTGCTATTAATAAAATAGGTGTTGTTTGAACTGCAACATTCAACAAATTTCCTGTTGTAATAAAATTGCGATTACCAATCCCAAATATCACCAATAAAACCACTAACCCACTAAGCGTCGATATAAATTGTTTTAAGCTTCGAGATAAAGTAATTTTTTTATTAATTGTGCCCGCCTGTTCGCTCATTAGCTTACCTCCGTTGCTTCATATTGTGTTGCATAAAACAACACCTCTTCTTGATTTGTTTCTTCTGTCTTTAAGTCTGCTTTTAAGCTACCGTTACACATCACCAAAACCCGATCCGATAATCCTAGTACCTCGGGCAATTCAGAAGAAACATAAATAACCGCTATGCCTTGTTCCTTTAATTGATTCATTAAATTATAAATTTCTATTTTTGCAGCTACATCAATGCCACGTGTTGGTTCATCAAAAAAAATAACCTTTGCATCTCTTGCAAGCCATTTTCCGACCACAATCTTTTGTTGATTGCCACCGCTAAGATTTTTTACGAGCTGCTCTTGGGAGGGTGTTCGTATTCCTAATTTTCCAATAATCTTAGCGCAAAGATTGGATTCCTTTTGTTTATTAATAACATCCAATGTGGCAGTCATATCTAAATTGGGTAGGGTGATATTATGTTTTACTGACATCTTTATACATAATCCGTCTTTTTTTCGGTCTTCTGGCACACAATAAATACCGTGACGTATAGCATCTCTTGGCGATTTGATTGTAATGGCCTCACCCTTTAAGTAGGTCTCACCACTTGTTTTTTTGTCAGCTCCAAATATAGCCCTTACAAGCTCTGATCTACCAGCACCCATAAGTCCTGCAAAAGCAACAATCTCACCTTGTTTCACGCTGAAATTCACTGCCTTCACACCATTGGGGGTTGATAAGTTTTTAACTGAGAATACTTCCTCACCAATATCACAATGCACCTTAGGAAATTTATCTTTAATTTCTCGACCTACCATATGGGTAATTACTTGAGGTAATAACTCTGGCTTATAATCCATGGTGGTTATGTATTGACCATCTCTTAGAATTGTCACTCGATCGACAATATGTACGAGTTCTTCTAACCGATGCGAAATATATATAATCCCTTTGTTTTGAGCCTTTAAATGTTTGATGATTCGAAATAACTCGTCAATTTCCTTTTCAGTTAATGCGGATGTAGGCTCATCCATGATTATAATATCTGAGTCAATAGACAAAGCTTTAGATATTTCCACCATCTGTTGTTTAGATACTTGCAGTGACCCTACAATATCACTTGGTTTAATGTCTAGATTTAAAGAGTCTAATATTTCTTTGGCTTTACTATTTGATTTTCTTTCACTCAGAATTCCAAATTTCGTTTGTTCTCTAGTCAAAAAAATATTTTCAGCTACAGTAAGATGTCGACATAAGTTTAATTCCTGATGTATAATTGCAATACCCGCTCCTTCTGCTTCTTTTGGGGATGAGAAATTAACCTCTTGCCCTTTTATCTTTATAGAACCTTCATCTTTTTGGATAACCCCAGATAGTACTTTCATTAATGTGGACTTACCGGCACCATTTTCACCTAATAATCCAACAACTTCACCAGGCTTTAAGGTTAAATTAACATTGTCCAATGCTTTTACACCTGGAAAGGATTTACTTATTCCTGTTAACTCTACTAAATAATTATCCATCTTACCCCTTCCTAACCTTAACAAAGGCTGACAAAGGGGACAGTCCCCTTTGTCCTTTTCTCATAATTAATTGCATGAATAGAATATCATTTCTTTGAAGCGTTTTAACAGAAAAATCTTAATCTTTACTGTCAATTCTTAAGATAGCCTTCGAATAGAAAAACAAAACAGATTACTATCATTTATTGGTTCAAATAATAGTAATCTGCTAAAGATACTCACCTTTTTATATAACTAAAATATCGTGTGTAAATATTAATTAAAAGTTATGTTAACCACTGCTACCATAAGAAACATATTCCTATAGCCTTAGGCCCAAGATGTGCCCCAATTACTGGACCTAGATCATCAATATTAATAACAGCTTGTGGAAACTTAATAGCAAGTATCCCCTTAATTTCTTTTGCCTCTTCAATATTTAATATCTGACATATACTGATCATTTTTACATCTACTGGGATATTCCCAATCATCATATCGATTGCCCTACTTTTCCCTCTAGCCTTACCTACTGGAACAAGTTTCCCTTCTTTAAGCGCAATAATAGGTTTTATATTTAGAATCGAACCTATAAATGCTTGTACGTCCGTTAATCTCCCACCTTTTTTTAAATAATCTAACGTATCTACGGTTAAGTTAATACTCATTCTTCTTTGATCTTCTTTAATTGTTTTTACAATTTGATCTCTTGTTTTCCCTAAATCTACTAATTCCTTAGCTCTCTCAACTAGAATTCTAAGGTTGGATGCAGTAGTTTCTGAATCAATTACTGAAATACGCCGCTCATCTACCATCTTTGCAGCAACAGATGCACTATTATACGTACCGCTAAGCTTTGCTGAAATTACAATAGTAATAACTTCCTGGTCACAAGCAATTGCTTTTTCATAAACACTTTGAAATGCCTCTACTGATGGTTGCGATGTTGTTGGAAAATCCTCTGAAGTCTTTAAAGCCTCGAAAAACGACTCAAATTCTCCTGGAAATCCTTCATTAGTAACCTTGCCTTGAAAATATACCGACAATGGCACCACTTCAATTTCTTTTTCTTTAGCAATTTCTCTTGGTAAATATGCTGTACTGTCTGTAACGATTTGAATATTTCCCATGATATTTCTCCTTAATAATATTCTCTCCTAATATCAGCTTCTTCAAGGACAAAGGGGACTGTCCCCTTTGTCCTATCTTAGAGCACTCTTTTATACCAATTATAAAGTATTATATCTTACTGTGCAAGAAATAATAGTTGATGTACAATGAAAAACCTGCCGTTTTCGGCAGGTCTTATTATTATAAACTTATTTATTAAAGCGTACTGTGTAGTTACATTTATCACCCCTAGTATAAGAACGTGAGAACTCTATGACACGCTCATTCTCATCATAACTCGTACATGAAAAGAGTAAAACTGACTTATCAGTCTCAAGATTCAACATCCTTGCATCATTTGGCTCAAGCTCTGCCAAATCAAGTGTTTGCCATGCACGTGTTAATTTAATTCCATAGAAATCATACACTTCATACACGCTAAAAACTGATAGATCAATACCCACTAGCTTTGGAATGATATCGTATGGAATAAAGATCTCTTCAATAGAAATTGGTTCATTATCGGCATAACAAAGTCGCTTAATATAGTGCACATCATCTTCTGGGCGAATGCCAAACATATGACTATACTTATCCCCTGCTTTGCGCGTAGTTTTTGTAAGTATCTTAATTAAAGGACGTACATTTTTCTCCTGCATCGTTTGGGTAAAACCGCCAAGGCTATCTAAATCACGTTCAATTTTATTCCCTACAACATAGACACCTTTTCCTTGGACACGCTTTAACATTCCCTCTCCCACAAGCGCATCAATACCATTGCGTACAGTGAGTCGATTGATACCATAGGTCTCAGCAAGCTCATTTTCTGATGGGATGGCCGTCCCTGGCAAATATTCGCCCTCTTCTATTTTCGTTCTTACAACTTCGCGCAGTTGCAAATATATTGGTGTTTGATAAGTAATTACTCGTTCAGATGCCACTTTAATTCATCTCCTTAAATTATTCATTATTACCATGCGCCTTTGTATTGTAAAGTAATGCTACTAGATGAAGCACCCATTCTCATGCATTCCTCTAGCTCTTTTTTTTCAAAAATCCCGTGTAAAAACCCTGCAATATAGCTGTCTCCTGCGCCCATTGAATCCACGACTTCGCAAACAACAATTCCATATGTAATAAATTTCGAACCATCATAAAGAATGCTTCCTTTTTCGCCTAAGGTAACAACTACAAGCTTTGGTCCTCGGGCATGCATAGCTTTCATAAATTCTCGAAGTTCTTCAGTATCTCCATCATCTGAAGCGAAAAATGCATAATCTACATTTCCAATTGCTACGTCAATAATATCATCCGATAACTTTGTTGCAAAATCAAAAGCAATTGGTACATTTCGTTCCTTTATTTTATATAAGTCATATTCAATCATACCCCATAGTCCGGTTACAACGATATCATGACTACATAAAAAATCAATATCATCATCGCTTAATATAAATTGAGTCAATACACCTTCATCATAATCACCAAAAACACGTTCACCATTATGTAATTCCACATAAGTAATGGCCGTACTGCCCTCTAATACACGTATATGAGAAGTATCAACCTTCTTTTCATTCAGCGCTTCTACCATTATTTCACCATACTTATCATTACCAACAACGCCAGTATAAGAAGCTAACCCGCCCATGCGAACAACATAAACTGCCACATTGACTGGATTTCCACCTGGAAAAGCCTCCCCTAAATTTTTATATACATCCATACAATTATCGCCAACTGCTGCTAATCTCACTTTAAAATTCTCCTTTATGTCAAGTGTTAGCACTTCAACCAGCATTATAATTACCGTATAAGAACGCTGGCGAAGCGTATATACTCAGAACGAGCAATACTACGGAAATACTCTATTGGCTCATTGTTTTCATCATTGACAACGCCCGTTTGATAAATAACAGGTGCGCCCTCCTCTATACCCAAAAGTGTAGCTTCATTCGCATCTGTATAAGTAATAGAGAGTTTTTCGTACCCTCTAACAAGACGAAGTCCAAATTCCTCTTCCAATATACCATAAAGAGAGTTGACAGAAAAATCATAGTTTTCAATCCCCTGACACTTTTCCGCATCTATATAACTAGTTTCAATTAAGATCGGTACCTCGTCGACTCCTCGCACTCGCACCAATTCTATTATTTTATGCCCCAAAGGTAAATATAATTTCTTCGAAATTTGCTTGGTACTTTCAATTGTTTTAAGGGATACAACTCTGGCATAAAGATTTTTTCCAGCCTCTTCCACAACTTGTGTAAAACTCTTCACATCTTGAAGGTTCCTTACAAGTTTAGGTGCTGCTACAAAAGTACCAGACCCCATTTTATTATACAAAACACCCTCTGCCAATAGCCGATGAATTGCACTTCGCAATGTTGATCTATTAAATTCCCACATTTTACACATATCCCTCTCCGAAGGAAGTTTTTGGTGTGGTTGCATTTGATGTTCAATAATATAACACTCGATCTTTTCTACCGCTAAATCTCGTGGGCGGATTCGATATTTGTTCGCCATGTCAGGGAACCTCCTGTTTCACGATTTACAAACCTTTTTATCCGCTTAGTATACCATATTATTCCATAGTGGTACAAGTACGATAGGTGTTTTATACTATTTTATCAACCAAACTTCAATTTCTTTTTTTGTAAAATGCGCCCCAAAATTCAGAAGCTTAACTTCTCTCCTAGGACGCATTAAACTGACTACTATTTATAATAAATTAAATTTATTGGGCTTGATTGATATCTTTATTATTCTTTTTGTTCCAATAGTAATATACTGGCAATCCTGTACCCACTGCAATTATACCACATACGATTCCTGCAATTGGTGCCCAGAAGAATGTTGATACAATTAATGTACCTGTCATGAGCATTGCAATACCAGCCATTATGTATCCTGCAGGCATTTTCCACATTGGATTATATCCTTCTTTCTTACGGCGCAACACAAAAATTGTACCAAAGGTTAAGAAGTTTTTGACAAGAGCAACCAAAGTGAAGTATCCTAATAATTCAGATATATTTGCTGCAAAAATTAATACGATTGCAACACCACATTGAATTAATATTGAAAAATATGGTGTCTCCCATTTTGGATGAACTTTAGCGAATGACTTAAAAAACAAACCGTCTTTTGCCATTGCATATTCAATACGAGGCTGAAACATAATACAGCTAGATAATGAACCGATAATGACAACAATCGCCATGATTGCAGTAACGACACCTGCTGCGCTACCAATGAGTGGAATTCTTGATGCTGCTTCAGCAACTGGCGCCTCACTACCTGCCAAAATGTCCATTGGAAGTAACCCTGTCGCAACAAAACTTAATGCAACATATAATACACTTACAACTAAAACGGTTGCAATTAATGCACGAGGTAATGTTTTCTTAGGTTCTTTAATTTCACCTGCCATATAACACACAGCGCCCATTCCATCATAGGACCAGGTTGTCGCAGAAACAGCTGCTAACAACGCCATAATCCCAACAGGTGCGCCCATAATTGCTGGTTCAAAAATGAAATCGCCACGTATAAAGAACAATCCAATACCAATCAACAATGCAAATGGTAAAATTTTAAATAAGGTAATAATTGTTTGAAAAGCTGCTCCACCTTCAACACTACGCAAGTGAACAACCATAAATATAAGCACAAGTCCTACAGCTAAAAACTTTAAGGTTAACCCACTAAAACCTGTAAAAAATCCCAAATAATTGGCAATTGCTAATGCCATAATGGAAATTGATGGAGGATCTGTTGCCCAGAAGCTAATCCATCCACATAAAAAAGCCATTGGACGAGATCCTGCTTCTCTAAAGTAAATATATTGTCCCCCGTCTTCGGGATAAGCAGTTGCTAATTCTGCATAGCAGAGGTTAGCTGGGATATTAATAATACCACCAATTAGAAATGCTAAAATTACAAATATTGCTGATCCTGCAGCTCCTGCAACCTCACCTAATGAAGAAAAGATACCAGAACCAACAGTAGTACCTACACCAATAGCAACGGCAGCACTAAGACCTAGTTTTCTTTTTAGTTCAGTACTTTGGGAATTGGACATAATAGTTCTCCTTTTAAATAGAATAATTTCAAGCTATTACTAGTTCAGTTCAACGCCTTTTATTACTTCCTGACCGCTCAGAAAACAATGCATTTAAAATACACAACATCAACAAATTTCCATACCACTTTATAGATATAATATCACAATTTTACAACTCAGTCAATCACATACAAACAAAGTGTTAGAGATATTAAAAATTTTGTGCATTTTAACGAAATAAGCTCGTGTACTAATTAGATTTAATTGGTATTTTGTGCTACTTGTATGCTATTTTTCTTTTCTTACGACATTTCGTTCCTATTTTTTCCAGTTTTATAGATAACATTTTATAAATAACATACCATTTTATCGTGCATAAATGAGTTGTTCACAGAACCTCATTATTAATTCTCTCGATTATATCTACAAAATATCTTTAATTGACTTATAAGATTGTCGTTAACATATAGAAGGTGGATTTCAATTAGAAAACCCACCCCCACAACCATATCACCAAAAGACTTCTTAGCCACTCTAACGGTTATTCACCTACTATAGATATTGAGATGGTTCTTTTTGCAGGACCATCAAACTCACAAAAATAAACATCCTGTGCATCACCTTTTATGATTAATCCATTTAAAATTGAAAAATGACAGTGATTACCGGTAATATGCGCTTTTATATGCCCAGTTGCATTCCCTGCTGTTGATCCATAATTCTTTAGCATACGCGCATGGCTATATGGATAGTCTTCTTGTATGAGTCTTGATAAAAATGATTCTATATCGCTTTCGAGACATTCTAAAGATTCATTCACTGTAATCCCAGTGGTAGTATGTTTAGATATCACTGTTATTACGCCATTTTTGATTCCACTCTCTTCAACAGCTTTTTTTATCTGATCGCTAATAAGCAATAACTGATTGTATTTCGTAGTTAACATTGTAAACTCTGAATAATTAACCATTTGATTCTTCTCCTTATAATCCACCTAAAAATTCAATTGCATTTCCTGAACGAATCAATTCCAGCGTGCTTTCTCTAAATCCCAATTCTTCAATGGCCTGTGCCATGCGAATTTGTTCAAAACGTGGATTGTTACTACCAAACATTACTTGATGTCGAAGGCTACGGTCTATCCATGAACGAGGAATTTCCTGTGTAAAAATACGGGTGAAAAACTCTTTTGCATTATCAAAATACAACAGACCAGTATCCGCATATACATTAGGATATTTAACCATCAGCATGGATGTTTCCTGTACCCATGGCCAGCCAAAGTGCGCTAGGCATATACGAAGTTTTGGATGTTTTTCTGCTAATTCCTCAAATTCCAAAGGACGAGCATATTTAGATAATGTATGTGGTTCCCATGAAAGACCACTATGAAAAATAACAGGTCGATCATATTTTTCACAAATTTCATATAAAGGTTCTAAGTGTTCATCTGTTGGATAAAAGTGTTGACGTGACGGATGTAATTTCAATCCTTTAAGCTTCAAATCCCCAAATGCACGTTCAAGCTCATTTGTTGCATCTTTACGAAAAGGATCTACTGCCGCAAAGCCAATAAAACGATCCGGCGCCATGTCTACTAGCGTTTTTATTTCATCGTTGCTTACGATAACACCTTCACCTGTAGACGTATAGTCATGAGGCAACAAACAAAGCTTGTCTAATTTGGCACAATGCATTTGATTAAAAATGTGCTCAAGAGGTGCAATGCCATTTAGATGAATATCAAGTGCGTTATGTCGAAGTTGTTCCTTTGTCTCATCGCCATTAATTGGTTCAAAAAAAGTAGGATGTACATGCATATCAATAAACATAAGAATATTCCCTTTCTCTCTATTATTGTATTGTTCATATATACTTCTATTGTTACTTCATAAGCGCTCGCAAATTTTCAATCGCTCGACGTGCATAAAATCGAGGCTCATTGATATAATTTGTAACAAGCTCAATGGTTGCACTTCCTTCGTAGCGTATCTCCTTAAGCTCCTGAATCATTTCCTTTATAGGCAAGTTTCCTTCACCTGGTATCATATGTGTATCACTCTGCCCATCTCCATCAATAATATGTATATGGTACATTTTGTCCCCTAGTTTATCAAAGTATGCCATAATACTTTCATGCTGAACATATGGTGGTACAACATCACACATGCCGACTAAATGAGATGAATTTATATGACGAAATACTTCTGCTAAGTCATTAGCACTCTTACATACATTACTCTCAAAAGGAGTAAGTGCCTCTAGTACTATTTTGTGATCAATTTTTTCTGCATACTCCGTAAGTTCTTTTATTGTCTTCAAAAGGCGTGTCCAAATTTCTTCTGTAGTTGCGAGATATCCAGCATTTGCTGAACTCATTAGCGTAAAGTCAGCACCCATTGCCTTTCCCATTTCCATACTAAGTTTTAAATAATCTATAGCATCCTTACGCATAGCTTCAGTACCAATCATAAAATTATATGGATATGCATTATGCTCGGGTGTATAACCACGTACTGGTATTTCATATTTATCGATTAAATTTTGTATTATTTTCAAATCACCCGCCTTCAAATCAGGGGCAAATGCATGCGGCCTTCCTCCCCAAAGCTCAATATAGTCATATCCAAAACGTTTTGCATCTATAAATGCGTGCTCTAACGGATTTCTTTGATAACCAGATGTAAACAATCCAATTTTCATTTTAAAACCTCCTTTTAAAAATAAGGGCATTATTTTACCCAAGGTTCAAATACACTAACTACTTTGGCAGCAAGACATGCACCACTTTCAAGTGCTTTATCAATAGTATATTGATTTAATATGCCAAATAAAAAACCTGCAATAAAACTATCGCCTGCTCCTACCGTATTTACAACTGTTGATGGGAAAATTCCATATTCATAAAATTGTTTTCCATCCCATGCCAGGCTGCCTTTCTCACCAAAGGTCGCAATGGCAATTTTCATACCACGACTAACCTTATCCTTTAAAAAATCTTCAATAAACGAATCTCGACTTTTATGATAGGAGTAAAACCCATAATCCACATATAAAAGCGTGCTTTCTACAAGTTCATGCGTCAATCGATCTGCATAATCAAAACTAACTGTTGCACCGAGTGCTTTTATCTTTGGTAGAACATTTTCTGCCTTACCCCATAGTGCCGTATGAACCAAATCATGATTTGCTGCAAAAACAATGTCATCATCATCAAAAATAATATTTTCTAAAACACCTTCTACATAATCTCCATGTACACGATCAAGTCCCTTCATATCCATATATGTAATAGCAGTCATTCCTTCTGCTACCTTAAGATGGCTAATATCAAGTCCTTCATCTCGTAAGGTATCCATCATCCACTTTCCATAATAATCATTTCCAGTTGTACTGATAATAGATGTATCAAACCCTAGCTTTTTTAGATTGACACCTGTGTCAACTACATTTCCTGTTGGATACTGTATGCCCAAACGTTCATATAGGTCAATACAGTTGTCACCAATTACTGCTACTTTCATTCTTTAACCTCCCATTGTTAAGTGGTATGGGATAGCGCTTTTTCTATACATGTTAATTGTTTTCCGAACCAATTTGCGCAAATTAAGTATAGCATCTCTAAAATATGGTGTCAACAGTGTTTCTCACTACTTTTTAACTCTATTTTCTAGATTATTCCTTTTATTTCTTTCCCTTTAATACTGCATATCTATAGAATATTCCCTAATTTTAGGGCTATATTAATTTATTTTAGTATATAAGAAAACAATTGACTACATATTTATTATATGGTATATTTACTTGTGAATTGGTATGAATTATACCCCTTCTTATATGCAACATCATCCAGCAAATCCAACCACAGATAAAGGCCCACCGCAGCCTTTATCTATAAAATAACAGACTAAGGAGTATAAGGATGCCAGGTATCAAAAAAGCTGATATTCTCTTAAAATCAACCAATGTATTCACTGCAACAAATAGTAAACCGATTGATGGGTATGTTGCTATTACAAATAACATTATCATTGCTGTAGATGCTGGTGACGGAACCAAACATACCAACGAATCAACAACCATTTATAATTTGGTCGATAAAGTAGTATGCCCAGGTTTTAGCGATGTACATTGCTTTTTTACAGGTTATGTTTTGGGGTTAGTTGGTGTGGATTTGTCTTCACAAAAAAAAATTAGCGATGTTTTTTCCACTGTGAAAAAATACAACACCACACTTACTGAATCAGATCCCATTCTAGCACATGGTATTAGCCCTTCCATCACACCTCCTTCGCTAGAAGCAATGGATGATGCTTTTGGTAGCAGCGCTACTATTTTGTTTTGTGAAAACTTAGAGACCTGCTGGATGAATTCAGCTGCAATAAACTTGTATAATTTCACTCCAGCAACTTGTTATCCTGAAGCATATTGGCGTCTACTAAAAGTTGTATTAAGTAACAAATCCTATATTGTGCCTCAATTTAAGGAGTACATCAAGATGCTCAACCGCCGTGGCGTTACATCTATCAAGGAAATGGGATTTGATGACTTCTATGGATTTACTGATTTTCTTGAAGAATTAGAAAAAGATAATGCCCTGAATATGCGTGTGCATTTTATGAGCCAACCGGTAGGTGAACCTGCCAACCTTGCCTATGGGCTTACTATGCAAAAACGTTTTCAAGGTGATTTTGTCCGTTTCTCTGGTTATAACCAAATGACGGATGGCTCTATCAGCCAATTAGCTGGAGATTTAAAAAGCCCTTATAAATGTGCACCCCGATGTTATTGTTCAACTTCAATCGATTACGATACGATTGAGCAAGATGTTTTAGCACTGGATGCGAAGGGCTTCCGTTATTCTTTACACGCTCAAGGTGATGCTGCAATTTACAAAGTACTTAATATTTTGGAAAAATGCAAACGCAATACAAATGGAAAACTAGTAAATCGCCATAGCATTACCGACCTTGAATTTAGTGACCCTCAAGATTTAGAACGTATGGGTGATTTAGGCGTAATCGCAGAGATATATCCCCAGATTATGTCAATTGCAGACCGAAAAAGTAAGCTTGCAATGATTGAAGAAAAAATCGGCATTGATCGTGGTCGATACTATTGGAATAGACGTAAGATGGTAGACAGTGGTGTATTGATCTCTTGTGGTACGGACTTACCTTTACTAATTGATGACATCCCAGAATCTATATATTGTGCCTGTGGTGCTTTCTTTCCAGAAGGTGGTGAACCCTTTAATCCAGAAAATACACTTACCATAACAGAATTGTTAACGGCCTGGACCCATAATGGACAATATAACTTGGGACGCGAAAAGGAACTTGGCACACTAACCGAAGGAAAACTGGCAGATATCGCTGTCCTTGATATGAATATTTTCAAGATGCCAATTGAAGATATTCGTGATGTTAAAGTCTGCCTCACACTCATAAATGGCAAAGTCGTACATTCGACACTTTAGTTATGATAATACTTATTTTTTGACTATTTAAATGAGTCTACTAGTTTACATCTACATACAGCTCGTTACTTAATAAATAATTACATGGTTTGAAGGGAGAACGACCAAATGTTAAAATTTGATGAAAAAAAACAACTTGATAGCGTATCCGGTGCACTTGCATTACGTGGAAAAATTGAATCCATTGTAGATACACTTTGTTCTAGAGGTTATGACGGTATATATTTTATGGGGATTGGTGGCACCTACGCTTCCAGCTTACAGGTCGTATGTCATATAAAAGGCCAGAGCTCAATACCTGTTTATGTTGAAAATGCTGCTGAATATCTTACAACAGGTAACCGACGCATTAGCAAAAATTCTATCGTGATTATCTCCTCCGTAACTGGTAGCACCTCCGAGATGATAGAGGCTTTAGAAGTAGTAAAGGCCACTTCTGCAACTGTTCTAGGTTTTATCGATGTTCCAAATTCGCCCTTATCTACTATGGTTGATTACGAAGTCGTTTATCCAGGAAATGAGCAACTGAAATTTTTTATGACAGCCGATCGTTTTATGTTCAATAATGGAGAATTTGATGATTATCAAAAATACTATGCAGAAATGGAAAAATATCTTCCCCAAGCGCTTATCGATGTTGAAAAATCAGCAGATGATTTTGGAAAACAACTTGCAAAGAAGCACAAAGATGATACAATGCATTACTTTGTTGGTGCAGGCAATCAATATGGTGCAACGTATTCTTATGCAATGTGTTATTGGGAAGAGCAGCATTGGATTAAAACAAAATCGATCCATTCAGCCGAATTTTTTCATGGTATGTTAGAAATAATTGAACGTGATACAGCTGTTACCGTTTTTGTTGGCGAAGATAAAGAACGTTCATTATCAGAACGTGTTGCAAAGTTTCTACCAAGAATCTGTAGCAACTTTAATATTATTGATACAAAAGACTATGAACTTAAAGGTATTAGCCCTGAATTCCGTGGTAGCATTTCTCACTTAGTTATGCATGCTGTCACACAACGTATTGACGCTCACCTTGAAAATATTAATTGTCATCCTATGGAAATTCGTCGCTACTATCGTTGTTTAGATTATTAACAACCTTTTGCTTGATATCATTTCATACCACACAAAGACACTGTTCACAAACATTTTATTGAAAGAGAGATGAGGGTTTAAAATGTCTGTAATTACAATGGGAAATATATCCGTCATGAGTGTTCAATATGTTCATTATTCATTTTCTTATTACCTAGATTCTATGAAGCGCTGTGGATTAAAAAATATCGATTTATGGGGTGGCACACCACACTATTGTCGTCTTGACTACCTTAGTTCTTCTGCTGCTGAAAAAAAAATCGCCCAGATGTGCAAGGAAATCGATGATCTTGGTATGCGTGTAGAAATCTATACACCTGAAACGTTGAGCTATCCTTATAGTTTTTCTGATCCAGCACCAGCAGTTCGAAAGCGCACTATTGAATTTTTTGATATGGCTATGGAAGATGCACTATGTTTTGGTACAAACAAGCTCTTTATCAACACCGGCTGCGGCCTATTAGATTTACCACGAGAAGAATCATGGCAACGCTGTGCAGAAAGCATTCGCAAAATTGCAGATATTGCCGAGCGCAAAGGAATTATCCTAATGCTTGAACAGCTGCAACCGTATGAAAGTAATTTGCTCACAACCTTGCCCGATATGATACGTATGCTTAAGGACGTAGCATCACATTCATTACAAACTTGTGTTGACCTCGTAGCAATGGAGGTTGTCGGCGAGAAACTAGAACAGTATTTTGAAGCGTTACCAAATAACATTCAACACATACATTATGCTGATGGTGATCCATCTGGTCACTACATATTAGGAGATGGTAACCTCCCTTTAAAGGAATATATTAAAATCCTAGAAAAATTTAATTATACTGGTAGTGTTGATTTGGAGATCAATGACTCAATCTATTGGGCAGATCCACATACCTCAATCAAACGCTCTGCTGATTATTTGCGTGAGTTTTTGCCAGAATTATAATTGCAACATAATTACTTAAAATTAATGTCCAAATAAGAAAATATTTATTTATATAATATGGCAGCCAAAATCAACTTTTTGGACTGCCATATTCATATGATCTGCTAACATACAATTCCCCACCTAAGAGGTCGGAAAATTCTTTCATTCGGTTAAATTCCATATGATTATTTATATCATTTATTATCAACATACAAATATTTTTAACAATTAATAATATATTTGTCACCGATTGCGAATAACAAATATGGAAATATCATTAGAAAAATGGTAAAATACTATTTAACACTTCAATTTCTTCATAACTAATTATGAATTGTAAATATCATTGATGTTGAAGAATATATTGGTCATAATAACCATGGATGAAAGGCAGGAAAATACTTATGTCAAAAAAAATAATTATTATTGGAAACGGCGCTTCCGGCAATACCGCTGCTGAAGAAATTTTAAGTCACAACGATAATCATAAAATCACTATTATAACCAACGAGGCATCACCCATCTACTACCGCCCTATGCTATCTGAGTATATTAGCGAGGCTGAAACGCCAAAGCGTTTTTATTTGCATACCTTTGATTGGTACAAAGACAATAACATCGAGTTAATAACAGAAACCAATGTATGTGGCATATCTCCCACTCAAAAAGAAATCACTTTGTCAAATGGGGCTACCTTACAATATGATTCTTTAATAATTTGTACTGGTAGCTATAATTTTGTACCTGAAATACCCGGAGCAAATAAATCAAATGTTATGACTTTAAGAACTTTAGACGATGCAAATCAACTTAGGCAAATGGCTCAAAATGCAAAAAAATCCATTATTATTGGTGGAGGTCTTCTTGGACTTGAATTAGGATGGCAACTCAAAAAGCTTAACATTGATGTTACCGTAGTAGAAATGATGGATAGATTGCTTCCTAAGCAATTGGATTTGGAAGCTTCCAACCTTTTCGAAGAAAAAGTAGCGCAAACCGGAATCAAGGTATTGTTAGATGTTCAAGTAAAACGTATTGTTGGTGATGCATATGCCACTGGAGTTGAACTAGTCGATGGGACCATCTTAGATTCTGATTTGGTTATCTTTTCTATCGGTGTTCGTGCAGATGTGTCATTGGCAAAAGAAGCTGGTGTTACCGTGGATCGAGGAATAATCGTAGATGATTCTATGAAAACGAATATTCCAAATATTTATGCAGCAGGAGATTGCACCGAGCACAAAGGTATTAACCTTGCTATTTGGCCAGAGGCTATAGCACAAGGAAAAGTAGCAGGTCAAAATTCACTAGGTATTCCATCGATTTATGAAACCATCGTCCCTTTTAATATCTATCATGGCATGAACTTAAGATTGTTCTCAATTGGTGACGTAGGCGGGGACCCTGAACAAAATTATGAGGTACATCGTTTAATAAATGAAGAAGATTTCGAAAAATACTTTTTCGTGGACAATATACTCACTGGAGGAATATTACTCGGTAATATCGCGAAATCAACAAAGTTAAAAAAAGCTTTGATCAATAAAATGTCAAAAGAAGATTTCGTCAAATCAATTTAATTTAGCAAAGCATCACTTGCCATCAGCGGGAACTTCCTTTGTTGGTTAAAAGAGAATTGCTCAATCTTGAAGCAATTCTCTTTTTTATTTACCTATTCCCTTTACCTATTTCGCTTTACCTTTACTTGGTGATAAGTTGTAACTCTACTGGAATGAAAGCTTCTAGCGTATCACCGTTAAGTGCCTTATCTGCCATTTCAACACCTTTAGAACCAATAAATTTGGGTTGTTGAGCAACAGTAGCTGCCATGATACCATCTTCAACAGACTTAACCGCATCATCTGTAGCATCAAAGCCCACAACCATAATCGTTCTTCCTGAAGCCTCAATCGCTTTAATAGCACCTAATGCCATTTCATCATTGTGTGCAAATACAGCATCGATTTCTGGTTCAGCTTGTAAGATGTTTTCCATAACACTCAAGCCTTTTGTTCTGTCAAAGTCAGCTACTTGCTTAGAAACAACTACGATATCTGATGTAGCTATCGCACTATTAAATCCTTCTCCACGGTCTCTTGCAGCGGAAGTACCTGCAATCCCTTCTAACTCAACAACATTTCCTTTACTATTTAATTTTTCTATGATGTATTCTCCAGCCATTTTTCCACCAGCAATATTATCTGACGCAATATGTGTTATCACTTCACCACCATTTGCACCACGGTCTAAAGTAATCACTGGAATACCTTTTTCATTAGCAAGTTTAATAGAATTAACTACTGCATCTGAATCTGTTGGGTTGATTAATATTATATCAACTTTTCTTGCTACTAAATCTTCAATGTTACTAAGTTCTTTTGCAGCGTCGTTCTGTGAATCTAGCACTGTAATCTCATACCCTAATTCGTCGGCTTTTTCCTCTGCCCCTTCTTTTAACGTAACAAAAAATGGATTGTCAAGCGTTGATAATACTAAGCCTATCGTTTTTTTCGTTTCTACTGGTGCTTCTGTATTCGCATCAGTATTTTTTTCATCTGTAACCTCTGGTACCTCTTTTGCACACCCCGCCAAGTTGATAAGCATTAAAACTGATAACGTAAATACTGCAATTATTTTCTTCATTTTTTCCTTCTCCTTTTATTTTAAACTGTTGTTAATATATATAAACCCTTTTCCCGAAGGGGTTTATCTTTTCTTTGCCACATACCCTTCTAATGTTTTCTATCTAATAAGACGGCAATTAATATAACAAGACCTTTGATCATAAGTTGATAATAAGAAGAAACATTCATAAGGTTTAACGAATTATTGAGAATACCAATAATTAAAGCACCTATGATCGTAGATAAAACATTACCATAACCACCTGAAAGACTTGTTCCACCAAGCACTACTGCAGCAATTGCATCTAATTCATAACCTGATCCTGCGGTTGGTTGAGCAGAAGAAAGTCTTGATGTCAAAATCAAACCCGCTAGTGCTGCTAAAACCCCACTAAACATATAGACAAGTATTTTAACCTTGCTTACATTAATACCCGATAATGATGTAGCCTCTTCATTTCCTCCAAGGGCATATATATACCTACCTAATCGAGTATGTTTCAATATATAATAGGCTAGTGCAAAAACAATAACCATAATATAAATTGGAATTGGTATAGAAAATAAATAGCCAGAACCAATTTTTGCAAATGCTTCAGCATTTTCTGATGCACCTGTACTAATTGGCTTGCCTTGGGTAAACACCAGTGTTGCCCCTCTAGCTAAAGTCATGGTGGCCAACGTAGCAATAAAAGGCTGAACCTTTCCTTTGCTAATTACTACTCCATTAAATCCACCTATTAATAATCCGAGGAACAAAACAATCAGTATAGTTAGGAAAACATTGGTATCACTTGCAATCAAATATGCCCCTATTGCGCCAGTAAATGCAAATACTGATCCTACTGAAAGGTCAATACCACTTGTCAATATGACATAAGTCATTCCTCCTGCAATAATAGCGTTAATGGAAGTTTGTCTGAGTACATTTAATATATTTGAAACTGTCATAAAACGATCTGTAAGTAAACTGATAATTATTGAAAAGATTATCAAGCCAATTAAAGCTCTATACTTCATAACCTCTTCTTTGAAAGAACCTTTCATTTATTTTCCTCCTTTAACCCAACTGCATATCTCATAATCGCATGTTGTGTTGCCTCTGAATGGTGGATAACGCCCGAAATTTCCCCCTCATGCATCACCAATATTCTGTCACTCATTCCCATGATCTCAGGAATTTCTGAAGAAATCATAATAATACACATACCTTTTTGCTTGAAGGTATTGATTAAATGATAAATTTCTTTTTTAGCACCAACATCAACACCTCTTGTCGGTTCATCTAAAATAAGGATTTTCGGTGCTGTCATCAAACACTTACTAATCGAGACTTTTTGTTGATTGCCACCGCTTAAGTTTTTAACCAGTTGATGTATGCTAGGGGTTGCGATGGACATCTGATCCACATATTGATGTGCTACTTGTTCTTCTTTTTTCTTGTCAATTTTACTTAAAAAGCATTTGAAAGTTTTTAAAGACGATATACTCATATTTTCTTTGACTGATAAACTCAAAATCAATCCATTGGCTTTTCGATCTTCCGATACATAGGCAATGCCATTTTTGATGGCCAACTCAGGTGAATTTATTTTTACTTCTTCCTCATTAATAAAAATTCTACCTTCTTCCTTTGGGTAAAAACCATAAATTGTTTTTGCTAATTCTGTTCTCATAGACCCCATTAGCCCAGCAATTCCTATAATCTCACCCTCAAAAACATCGAAAGAAATATTTTTAATATATTTGTTAGATAAGTTGTTAACGCTTAACACCTTTCTCCCGATTTCGCAATCAACTCGTGGATATTGCTCCGTTAATTTCCTTCCTACCATAAATTCAATAATTTTATCTTGATTTATTTCCTTAACATCATATTCACCAATTAATTTTCCATCTCTTAGAATAGTTGCATAATCACAAATTTCAGCTACTTCCTCTAGCCGATGTGTTATATAGACAATACTTTTCCCTTCATTTCTAAGTTGATGAATAATACGAAATAGGTTCTCGGTTTCTTTTGTTGTAAGTGCATCCGTAGGTTCATCCATAATTATAATTTCAGCATTTAAAGATAGCGCCTTCGTAATTTCAACCATTTGTTGATGTCCAATACTTAATTTTGAGACTAACGTCTTGGGTGAAAAGTGCATCCCCAATTGATCTAATAATACCCCAGCATTTTCCCACATTTTTTTCCATTCTAATTTTCCATACCGGTTAATCGGCTCTCTTCCAAGAAAGATGTTTTCTGCAACAGATAACTCAGGTACTAAATTAAGTTCTTGGTGAATAATTGCTATGCCTTTTTCTTGTGAAGCTCTTGTACCTTGAAATTCTACTTTTTCTTGATTATAAAATAATTCGCCTGATGTTTTCTGATAAACACCTGTCAATATCTTCATAAGGGTGGATTTTCCGGCACCATTTTCTCCAAGTAAAGCCATAACCTTTCCTCTAAGAATGCGAAAATCAACATGGTCAAGTGCTTTTACTCCTGGAAAATCTTTCGATATTGCTTTCATCTCAAATACTGCTTGATTCATAATCACAGCCTCCTTAAAACATAACGCCTGACCTTAGAATGATATTTGCATAAGGTGTACATTCCCCAGTTCTCACAATGCATTTTGTGTTTTCGGTTAAAGTCTTAAATTCTTGGTGCGCTACATATTGTACAGTGATTTTATTTTCTTGAACTTTTTCTAAAACTGCAAGTTTTTCCAATAGAACTAAATAAAGATTTGTATCTTTGAATTCTTGAGCTATAACCACTTCTTCTATGTACAATTCTGAAACAATCGCATCAAAAACATCTATAAACCGTGGCAAATTGCTTATTACTGCTAAATCAATCCGCTTTGTTGTCTGCGGTATAGGTAAACCAGAATCACAAATGACTAATCCATCGGTGTGTCCCATTTTTGAAATTTCATACGATAATTCTGAGTTGAGTAATGCTGTTTTCTTCATGATATTTACACCTCTCTTTGAGTAACTTCTAATCTATAAGGAAGTGATTGTTGTGCACCAAACTTTGTTACAGTCAACGCACCTACCTTCGTAGCAAATGTTATCACTTCATCCATTGATTTACCTTCACAAAGGGCAACTGCAAGCGCTGCTGTAAAGCTATCTCCAGCAGCAGTTGTATCAACTGCTTTTACGGATAAGGCCGAATAACTTTTATGTCCTTTTTCATCTATATACATACACCCCTTGTCTCCAAGCGTTACAATCAGTTGCTTTACACCTCTTTTTAATAATTTTTTAGCTGCTCGAATAATATCAGCTTCACTTTCAATAGTTATACCACTCAGAATTTCTAATTCAGTCTCGTTGGGTGTTAAAAGATCAGTATTCATAATAATATCATCTTCTAAATATGCTGCAGGAGCAGGATTTAATATCGTATATTTATTGAACGCTTTCGCCTTCTCTAAAACATATTTTACGGTTTGAATCGGAATTTCTAGCTGTGTAACCACAATCTTCGTTGAACGAATTGTATCAATTGCTTGATCAATATCTTCTTCGTCTAATTTCCCATTGGATCCTGGTATGACTACGATCACATTATCTCCTGTTTCTTCTACCATAATCAAAGCTGTTCCAGACGTTTCTTCCTCTGTACGAATGACATTTTTAACGCCGACTTGATTTATCTTCAATGATTTTAGTAAATCATCCGCCATAGCATCATCTCCAAGTCTTCCTATCATTTCTACCCGAGCGCCAAGTCTCGCTGCCGCTACTGCTTGGTTCGCACCTTTTCCTCCTGGTATTCTATTCAACCCATAACCTAAACAGGTTTCACCTTTTTTAGGAATCTGTTTTACATTTGTAACTAGATCCATATTTATACTTCCAACTACAACAATATCCATAATACTCCTTTCTTCCAAGGTAAACGTTTACCTTGATAAATAATAATTATTTTTTAATTATCGTTTTTTTGTTGATTTCCTAATGATTAACGCTGTTTTCAATATTGTGACTTCCCCTTTTATTTGTTTATCGTCAATCGCCTCAAGCGCTATTGACACTGCTTTTGATCCCATATCATAATTTGGTTGTCTAACTGTAGACAAAGAAGGTTCCACAAGTTCAGAAATATAAATATTGTCATAACCCATAACGCCAATATCATCTGGAATTTTATAACCTTTCTCTTTTAATGCTTTCATAGCACCAATTGCAATAATATCGTCTCCACAATAGACAGCATCAAAATCAATTTTTTGCTCTATTAATTGTTGAATTGCTTGTTTACCCCACTCTCTTTTGAAGGTACCCTCTAATACATACTTTTCATCGTAGCGTATACATCCATCTTCTAAGGCTTTTTTATAACCTTCAAGACGTTGTTGTGAAGTTTTAGTGCTAGAAGGCCCAGTTATAAAAGCTATTTTTCTGTATTCATTCTCAATTAAATATGTAACTGCATTATAGGAGCCTTCATAATTATCAACTAGAACTTTGGCAGTAAAAAAATCTATTTCCAAATCTCTATCCACGAAAACGATAGGTATAGAGATATTTTTCAAACTATTGAAATCTTTTGTTCTTTCAGCAGAAGGAACGATGATAATGGCATCTACCATTTTTTCAATCAACATAGCTAAACACTTTTCTTCTTTTACTAAATCATCATCTGTATTGCAAAAAATTACGCTATAATTTTCTTCATTTGCCTTATCTTCTACACCACGTGCAATTTCTGGGAAGAATGGATTTGTAATATCTGGGATTAATAATCCTAATGTTTTTGTCTTTTTTGTTACCATACTACTAGCCAAGCCATTAGGGATATAATTATATTCCTTTACAATTTTCATTATTCGATCAACAGTTGCTGCTGATATATGCTCATCTTTTTTATTAATTACTTTTGATACAGTGGCAGTTGATACGCCTGCTTCTTGTGCGATATGTTTTATCGTAATTTTCATGACATCACCTTTAGTTAGTAATAGTGAACTTCAGTGAGAGACTTCCTTCATTAGATTAGATCAACTATTATCGGCATATTTTATTGTTAGTAATTCACTATAATGTCTTTAATTGTCGATATTTATTGTTTAACTTATATAGTTAATCGTTTACCTAAAACTATAGCATCACTTTTCATTAATGTCAAGTAGTAATGCTATCACTCACCAATAATCTTAACTAAAACTCTTTTCATTCGCTTACCATCATACTCTCCATAAAAAATTTGTTCCCAAGTTCCAAAATCTAGCTTCCCATTTGTTATTGCAACGACAACTTCTCTGCCCATTAATTGTCTTTTCAAATGTGCATCTGCATTGTCCTCGTAGCCATTATGTTTATATTGACTATGGGGTTTCTCTGGTGCTAAAGTTTCTAACCATTTTTCAAAGTCATGGTGTAAACCAACTTCATCATCATTAATAAAAACGCTTGCAGTAATATTCATAGCGTTTGCAAGTACTAGCCCTTCCTTAATCCCACTTTCATTAATGCACTGTTGAACCTGTTGAGTAATATTTACATAACCTCTTCTTGTTGGGATATTAAAGTTCAATTCTTTTCTATAAGATTTCATAATTATTCTCTCCTCCTAAACTAATGAGATGGCTTCATGTTAAAAACCTTTGTTATATTATGTAAAGGTCCAAAAACAATAATTCTATCCATAAGTAATACCCGATTGTCATCTTCTATGTAACCAATATATTGATCTCCTCTTTTTATATAAAGTATTCGAATACCATAGTCATTACTTAAACTAGACTCAAATATTGTCTTATCTTTAAGTATTGGAGGTATTTCAACCACTTTAATCTCAACAATACAAAATTCATGAAAATTATCTAGTACAAGTAATGGATTTGATTTCTTACTATACATCCATTTATTTGCTGCTTTCTTAATCAAACGATCAAAACGCACTTTAATAAATGTCATTTTCTTATAAATAATAAAAAAGGCAAAAAAGATAGCAACAATTACAATCGCTTGCATAAATTCAAAGCTAGGAGCTTGGTACATCGTAATAACTGCGTTAACTAAAACAGATAAAACTAATACATTAAATATATTTCCAAATATCATAATAGTAATTGCAATCTTTCTTCTTTTTCTTGAGGTGACAATAACTTCACTCTCATGCGTTGTAAATCCAGAATTAGTAAGTAATGAAATAACTTGAAAAATTGATCTCGTATGGGAAAGCCCCGTCATCATAAAAATAGTCGTAAATATTTCAATAAAAATCAGATAAAATGCAATCAATACTAACAAAACAAGAAACGCTAAGTTGAGTGACATAATTACCTCCCTAATTGTTCGCCATATATACTTTTCATATTATACCAAAGACAAGGTAATTTGTCATCCCGCGCAGGCTAAAGGGGACAGTCCCCTTTGTCCCCTTTGTCCTTCTCCCCTTTGTCCTTCCCTTTGTCCTTTTCAACATAATCTTATGCAAAAAACACATTTCTTTATGATTAGTTATCCCCTATACTTCATAGCCAATCCTTTCAAGAAATTCCTGGCGTATTTATCACCACACTCTTTATAATTTCTATGTCCTTCTTTTCTAAAAACAGCGCTTAATTCACCTTTTGAAATAATTACTCCAGCTTCCTCTAATATATCAAGCATATCCTCACTTGTTAACGATAGTGCTATTTTTAATTTCTTTAGCATAACATTGTTAACACTACCACTATCTTTGATTGCGTTTGTTGGCTTTTCAGGCTGCCCCGATTTTGGTTCTTGTTCTCCTCTCTTAAATATAATAAAACCATTCAAAAAAGACTCTAACATAGAATTGGTGCATCGTATCATCTGTTCATCTTCTTCCAAATCTTCTTGATTCCCATTTTCATCATAACTGTCCTTTGATTTAACGAGCATCTTCTGGACATCTTCTTTTATTACTTCAATGCCACCAAGTTTGAATATCTTCATCATATCCATATCCTTTATATCTAGTGCATATCTTAATCGAATTAATATATCATTATTATTCATTCCTAAACCTCCTAAAACTTTCTAAAATATACTATCATTATAGCATATTTTCAGTATAACCTTCTGAATAATATGTGACATTAATAACATCTTTGGCTAATAGAAGCTTTCGATCGCACCAAACCACCTAAAACGAATTGTTCAAGCGGCCAAAATACTAAATTAAGAAATAGTAATTGTTCAATTAATTCTCTTTACCCAAATATTCATATCTTCAAGTGTACCCATAATATTACTGTTATTTATTTGTCTTCCAACATAATGATATCCATGTTTGCTAAATACAATATTGATTCCTGGAGAAATTGCTCGGGCTATACTAAAAAGGGTCATAAATTTCTTTTCCTTTAAAGAGGCTTCAAGATGGTATACCAACTCCCCTAACAAACCTTTTCCTCTAAATTCCTGTAGTGTAGCACAATCGGTCATTTCTGCATTTAATAACTCATGATTCATATCTGCCGACGCAGCGCTTATAATTTGATGATCAAATTCTACAACTTTAAAGAAAACTTCATCATTAAGAATGACATCTTTAATATATTCAGCATCGTGCATAGGTGTTGGATATGTTTTAAATACTTCATCATAGAGATTAGCCATTGCATCAGCATCTTCAATGGTTGCAGTCCTGATGGAAAAACGACTATTCTCGAGAGGTTTATATGGCTCTTCGTACTCTTTTGCCATCTCAATAATCTTATCTTCTTCACTGATTCTATGACTTATAGCCCTCTCCCTATCATAAAAATATGATACATTATACCCGATAGATCCTTTAAAGTACCCTTCTATTACCGCTTCTTGTACAAAACCATTATTAAGAAACGCTTGATGATCTCCTTCATGAACAGTCGCAATGATTTTTCCTAGTCCATACTTGCCGCACATGTCAATCGTATTACTGATGACCTTTATTAAATCACCTGTATACTTAATAAGCTTCAATTTACTGTTTTGAAAATCAACAAACAACTTTGTTGTGTAATCGTCTTGTTCAACCATCTCAACTTGTCCATATTGCAACTCAGTTAAAGTTTCCATATATGCCACCTCTTCTTTTAAATAAATATTTCTGCTACAGGCATTCTTTTAACGCTTTATGTGCCTAAGCAAACAACCAATATGCTTTTATATACCTATAAGTAAATGACCTCATGTTATAATCTTATATGCTAATAGTATCTTTCAAACAAAAAAAACTATGCAGATTTAAGCTAAACAATTAAAGAGAATTGAACCATCTCAAAATCCTAATAAATATTTGACCCTAAAAATAAACCGTGATAGAATGAAATAAGTTTATTACACATTGGAGGAGCAACATGTTTTTAAATAATACTTTACCAAATCTTATGTTCACCCTTATACCAGTTTTAGTTTTCTGCGGTTTCGCTTTTGTTATCACCATGTTTATAGTTATGGGAGTTAAAGGAATCATTCGTTGGCAAAGCAATAACAAACAACCTATATTAATTGTTCCAGCTAACTTGGTATCCAAACGTATAAACGTTTCAAGACGTATGCATAATAACGCAGGGAGGGTTGGACACAGCTCCTCATCTTCAACTGATTATTACATAACTTTCGAAGTTGAAAGTGGCAGTAGAATGGAATTTGAAATAACTGGTCAAGAATATGGATTGCTGGTTGAAAAAGATCATGGCGACTTAAAATTTCAGGGTACTAGATATCTAGGTTTTGAACGCAATTAAAGACAAAGGGTAGACAAAGGGGACTGTCCCCTTTGTCTGCCCTTTGTCTGCTTGAGTTGACGCGCCAATCCCAACTCGGGCTATAAGGTTTATTTTTCTACAATGCTTTATACCTGTTTCTATTGATTACCGATACGAGCAGTAACTGAATTGATATTAAAATCAACATTAATACAAGAATCTCCCAACCGTCCTTGGAAAATACAAAACTTCTTTCTTCAGATAGCTTTACTGATTCATCAACAAGCTCACTCTCAAAAAAACATTAGATATATGCTCACATAGCAGATAATAAAAAAGAATGAATTCCTTATCTACGTTTTAGGATTCATTCTCTATTTGTTTTTGTTTCCACACTCTTTAAATTTAAGTACTTCGTACCTATTCAACCGCAATGTTACAAGCGTTTCAATAAACAGCATGTCTCCACATATGTTGAGTATGTGAAAAAAATTTCCGCAAGGCGTGGCCAGGCCTTGGTGGAATCGTTATCATTCCTGCCAAACAAATACAAACCTATTCGCGCTATTTCATATCTTTCTTCATTAAAAACAATTCTGTTTCCGTACCTGCTCCCTTAAATCCTAGTTGCAGATAAATATTATGCTCTTCTCCCGTATCCGTAACAATGTAAACCTGCTTCTTCTCCTCTTTTATGGCTTTATAAAGCAGTTTCTTCAACATATTTGTTCCGAATCCCTTACCTTGATATTCGTTTAATATTGTAACTTCTTCTAATTTTACAATTTGATCCTTCTCATACCAATCACAAAAACCAATCGGAGTCTCTTCATCATAATAGATATAAAGATCCATCAATCCCTTTTCATAGAGTTCCTTTTTCTGGTTCGCTTTCTTACTGGATAACTCAAGAGACATTCTTTGCGCCGCATAAGTGATGGCACAATCTACCCCTGCTTTTATTTCTTCTGATGTAACTGCCTTCTTAATCCTGCAGTTGTCATCTCCATGCCAATCCCCTGCGTAATGTTCATCCGCTGTCATATAGTAAAGATCGTCCACATCAAACCCAACATCATTCATAGCATCATAAAATCCTCTCGAAACCTCAATCCCAGGATGGATTACAATTTTAAAATGTTCTTTATCTGACTGCGCCAACGCTTTTAATTGTTCGCGAATAAATTCAATTGTTTCCGTCTCATTGCTTATGTTTTCTAACAGAATAAAATTATGATCATACAATTCTGGCACAATCTGATTGCTAAAATAACTGATATCTTGCACTGTTTTTTTCTGGCAGAATAATTCCATATAACCATCTTCTACCGCTCTTAATTTATTTATCATAAAATAATTCTCCTTTTAAAAGCTCTAAGCTGTTTTATTTTAGTTACACTTCGTTATGTTTAAGGAGAAAGGGGACTGTCCCCTTTCTCCTCTTAGACAACATTCTATTTCCCATTTTTTCGTATATACCTAATTACCAAATAAACTAATACCATTTTTAACCCTTTCAACCAAAGATTAATACCTCAAAGCCCTCAATTTCTCTCCAACGCTTGTACAAATCTAATCTTAATCAAGATAAATTCTTCTAAGTCATTTAAATATTGATACAGAGATGCTCTGTTCTCAAATTCTTCACGAGTTTTAGGTAAATCAGAATCTTTGAAATATACTCTTAACTCTTCTAAAACATTAAGTGCAGTCTCACCTGTATTAAATTCATGAATATCTTGTGAAAGTTGTAAAGTAAAATCACTTAGAATACTGGCTTGTTCTTGGGTGATAAAAATAGCATTACAATGTTCTTGCATATACCTTAACCGTCCATATTGATGCTTTCGCATTTCAAAATATAATAAATAGTACCTATTTTCTTTAAAGTAAAAACTATTTATAAAAACAAGTGCTTTATTTATACCTTCATCAATCGTTTGTTTCAGATCCATCAATGTAACATAATGTCCATTAATTTCACAATGATTTTTCAAGTTAAAAGACATGGACCTTAAAAAAGATTGAATCTGCTCTTCTAATGTTCTTTGTAACTTAATGATTTCTTCCTCGCTATTTGGCATATGCAAATTAAAAATAAGTGCAATTGAAATACCGATCAACATTAAATACACTTCATTCAATAAACCACCTACAGTAATCTCTGATAAGGAATATATATGACTGATTAAAACTGTATTTACAACAAGACCAACACTGGCGTTGAATTTTAATAGAATGGGAATATAGATTAACAAAAATAATCCAAAACTCCACAAAGAAAAATGAAATAATTTGAATAAAACAGCAGATATAATCAACGCTAAAAGAGCAGCAACGATCCTCTTTAGTGCAATCCCTAAAGATTGTCTTTTCATATCCATCATACTTAACAATGTGATAACCCCTGCAGATAAAGCAAAGTCTAATTGAAGCCTTTCCGCTAAAAAGATTGCAGCAATAACGCCGACAGTAATCTTAATCGTACGATAAAAAATTGATGGCATAGATTCACCTCCTATTATCATAAAACCTATCCGGCTTGCAGTAGTCAAAGGTTACTCGCCCTCCGTATTCGCTATGAACTCCTAACTTAGCATAGCTTTGCTTGTAATGTATCCGGCTCCGTTGTACTCATTATAGTTACAATTTACTTATTTATCAATAGTTTACCTCATATTATCAAAGTAATAGCACAATATACTAAAAGAAGTGCCATAATAATATTTAGCACCGTATAATATTTTGAAAAAACTTTCTCAAAGATCACACCAAATATAGCCCAACAAAACGTTCCTGCACAACCAAATAGAGTAAGTAATAAAGTAAAGCCTATTATTGAACCAAGCGAGTGGTAATATGGTGTCACAAAAGTAGAAATTGCGGTAACCCCATATATAATGATTTTTACATTAACAAATTGAAGAATGAACCCAGTAATAAAACCATTGGCTTTATCATTTGTTTGATACTGTTCATGTGGCTTACTTTTCACAATGTGCCATGCAAGCCAAAGAATATATACAGCCCCAACATATGCTAAAACAGGCTTGATCCTTGGTATAAAGTTAACCAACATTACACTAAAGGTGCTACATAATACCAGTACCACCAAAAAACCTATGTAAATTCCTAAAATTAATCTCATGCTTTTTTTAAGTCCATATCTACTCGTACTTGACATGGCGATAATATTATTTGGTCCTGGTGTAAAGGCTGTTAATAATGTATACGCTAAAAATGCTACTAAATTAGGCATAATATTTGCCCTCCTTGAATGTTTTAATTTAGAAAATAGTTAATATTGAACTGTTATATAAAACAAACTCATAACAAACAAAAAAATCATTATAAAACTTTACTCCACACACTAAGTATTGTATAATATACATTATAGACATTATGTTGCACGTATTATATATAATACTATTTGTGCACTATATTGTCAATAGAAACGAGGTGATTTAATTGATTAATTTAAATGAAATAATTTCTGGGAACTTTAAAAGAATTAGAAGCGAGAAAAATTTAAGCCTTGATGATGTAGCTAAATTGACAGGTGTCAGCAAAAGCATGCTTGGACAAATAGAACGATGTGAGGTTAACCCTACCATTACTACTGTTTGGAAAATTGCGAATGGACTTAAAATTTCCTTTACTGCTTTGTCTAGTCATCAAGAAAGCAATGTGGAAATAATAAAAAAGAATGAAAGCCAGCCTTTCATCGAGGAGAAAATTAAGAATTATCCTATTTTTTCTTTTGATGATAATCGAAGATTTGAGACATATTTATTTGAAATTGAACCAGGTGGAAACTTAATGTCTGAAGCACATCTACAAGGTTCTCAAGAATTTATAACTGTTTTTTCTGGAATTCTAACTGTAAAGATTGGAGAAAGTGAATACACAATAGCTAATGGAGATTCTATTCGCTTTAAAGCTGATTTTCCCCATGAATATTGTAATGATAGCCATGAACAAGTACGTGTAAGTATGGTAATCTATTATGAAAAATAGTGTAAGGATATTGAATCACTTTCTTATGTTTTACTGCATTATGTCCTTAAATATATAATATTTAACTGTTATGCCTACGGTACTTTGATGGCGTTGTGCCTACTCGGCTTTTAAAAATTTTAGTATAGTGGCTGTTATAGTCCATGCCACACTCAGCAAATACTTGAGAGATGGATAGATTCAAATCCAATAATTTTTCTTTTATCATCTTTATTTTTATTTCCTGATAATATTCGTGTGGCGTAAATCCAGTATGTGCCTTGAATATCTTTATAAAATGGGCTTTACTAAATCCTGAGGCTTTTGCTGTCGCGTCTATGTCAAACTCAACCTGCCAATTATTTTCTATATACGCCTTGCCATTTATTATTTCTTCCTTACCCTGATACAACTTGGAAGTAATAAAAAGATTCACTACATATGATAATTGGTGATTGTCATTGTATATTGGGAAGCAGGTAATATTTTGAAATATACTATCAAAGCATATGTCTTCTTTATCAAATCTTTTAATAATGTCTTGAATAGGCATTTTCAGATTACTAAACTGAATTGTTTCACCTTGAAATGATCTTAAGATGCATTCTTTTACGCCTTCTCCCCACTTATCAATAATGCTATCCTGCAATATGTTAAATTTCCCAATAACATCCTCTTTAACAAAGCGAAAAATCTTTAAACACGCTTCATTGACTAAGATGAGCGTTCCATCCGGTGTATATACATGAATTGGATAAGGAAAAAATTCTACAATCCTTTCAAGCATCTCTTTATTTTCACGTATAGATCTAAAAGACTGTATAATGTTGTTTTGATTTTCTACAGTTTCTTTATATCTTCCGTCTCTGGGCTTTTCAACATCCTTCGGGATAGCCCATGACCTGTTAAAGCGTATTGCATCCTGAATCCTACCCTTATTGCATAGGTTTTGCACTTGCCGAACCGTAACACCCAATTTTTCTGCTGCTTGCTGGACGGTTATGTATTCCATAACATTTCACCACCAAAATAATATTGAAATAAAAAACTGAATAAACTTACCAAAACTGTATTGCGTTTCCGCGTAATATAGTTTTTAGTATTTATATGTATGATCAATAGGGTGCATATTTCTCCCCTATAAGTGTTCTTCGTCAAGCATTTACTCTTTTTAATTGTACCCTTATGTGTAATTTTTGGCAACAAAAATTGGTACATTGCTTTTTAAAAATCAACTTAGTATAACTTATTGAAATCAGATTTTCAATAAATTCCTTGAAAGTTTATTTTTTATAAGCTTATCCTTACTCAAATATGCACATTTGTTATCTGTCTTTTTTCTATAATCCAAGTAAAATGGTTATATAAATATAATGGAACTTTTTTCTTATGAATCAATGCTTACGTAACCACGTGGGCAAAACTCATCTTAACTATCACAAGGAAACATACAAATAATAGCAGAAAAAAGGGGGATTTTGATGTAAGGGACTTGGGTACAAGTAAGAGAGAACAAAGCGCTTGCCTGCGCGTTACATAATAATTTATGCTATCTAAAGCTTTTATTCTATGCTTAGTGGAAAGTAGCACTTTCCTACGAAAATAAACTTGATATGTGACGTCGAAACTTTCATGTTTCATTTTCATTCTAGTTGATGAATATATTTCATGAAAGGTTTCCTACTGGATTAAAAAGAAATATTTGCAAAAGCAAAGAGCCGTATTTGAGATGAATCTCCGAATACGGCGCAATTATGCACCGCGTGACCATCTTTACAAGCTGAACCTAAGACTATAGGTACTGCTCTATAAAAAAACAGTTGAGGATGAGCACGCTACGGTGGAGCCACCAAAGAAATGGCCGTAATTGACTACGCACGGGTATATGAATATTTTATCAAGCAGTAAAAAACCACCAATATCAACTTATATTCTGAAAGGAGACATGTATGAAACGAAAATTAATATCCTATCTCATGACGGTAATTCTGGTCATGTTCCTGCTTCCAACAACCGTATCGGCGGCAGAAACGGCGGGGACATGGGACGACTTTGTTCTAGCATTTAACAGCATAAAAGACGCGGGAGGAACCATTACACTTACGGCAAACATAATGAAAACCTCCAATGACGAGGTAGAGCTCTCCTCGGATGCAGTCCTAAAGGTTAATATTGATACAGGCGATTACGGCATTATTGTCGCCGATGGTACACTGACACTAGATGGGGAAATCGAAATAAGAAAAACCGTCGATGGAGCTCCTGTCAGGATGTACAACGGAGCAAACCTTATTTTAGGCGGTAATGCCTTCGTCGTAGGCAATAATTTTGGGTTGCTCATTGAAGGTGGCGGCGGCGCAACCTTAAACGACGCGTCCGTTATTCAAGTATCAAGCACCGGAACAGCCATTGCCATAAGGGAAAATAGTGACAATAGAGGAAAGCTAATAATCAATGGCGTCGACTGCCTAATTGAAGGAGGATCGCTTGGAATCTGGTGCGGCGGTGACCTGGAAATGAATGATGGCAATGTGATAATATCCGAAAACGGAGCTAAAGGCATACAGGTAGCAGACAATGGTATTGCTGAAATTTCCGGTGGAATACTGAATTCCACTGGATCCTCTGGTATCGCTTTATCCGTTGATGGTGTAAACGCAGAGGCAATAGTTAGTGACGGAACGTTTAATAGCAATAACTATCAGGCCATAGAAGTTCTCAACGGAGGCACGATCAACATCAGTGGTGGTACAGTAACAGGAAGATATTATGGAATATACTCAAATGATAGCTGTTTAGTGGACGTCAGCGGCGGAACCATCTCCGCGACGGATTTGAGTGGCAGCGGCATCTCACTGAATAACTTGTGTACCGCGCACATCAGCGGCGCTTCCACGCAGATTAGCGGCGGTGGTTCAAATGGGAACGGTATACGCGTGGAGCTTGGCTCAGAGGCCAACATCACCGGTGGTTCTGTAAGTGGCGCCAAGGGTATTTCTACAGCAGGTGAAGTCAACATCAGCGGTGGAACTGTCAATGGCACAAACGGAACAGGCATCAGGGCTGAAAGTGGCGCGGAAACAAGTGTCACCGGAGGTGATATCGTGGGTACCATCAACGGTATTTTAAGCGATGATGCTACGCTTTCCATACGGGACGGCACGATAACAGGGATAAACTGCGGTATCACAGGCAGCGGCGTCATCGATATCCATAGCGGTTCCATCCTCGCAACAGGAGCGGACGGTGTCGGCGTCTCGATAACAGATGGTCTGCTTATAACATACGCTGGATCAATATCCGGAACCGAAAACGGCCTCAGTATCGGTTCAACAGCTTCTGTTGTCTTGTATAATGGGGCGATCAGAGCCACCGGTGAAATTAATCCCTACAGTATCTATACAGAGGGAGATCCCTCGCTTACTCTATACAGCAGCGTACTCCTTATGGGCGATGTTTACTTGGATGCCGAAACGCCAGTAAATTACAGGGAAAGGGAGTCTTTCGGCATCACAGCACCTTCTCCTCTGAATGTGGAGCTAACGGAGGACGAGCAAGAAACAGTGAGTTTTACGGTTATAGGGGACAAGCTTGATGGAAGCTCCGTAACACTTCAGGATCATATAGGAAACTTTGGTACACTGAGTAACGCATCTTACACGGTTTCCGGCAACGAAATAGTTTTTACCCCTTCTTCGGTTGGCAGCGATACGCTATCCTTTATAGACAATATTACTTATAACGGATTATGGTCTATTAACATAACGATAAATGCGGCGGTCCCAACTGGCCCGCAGACTGGCGGCGGCACCAGCGGTGGCACCACTCGCGGCACCCGCATGCCGTTAACACATACTTATAAAGCAGAAGCTAAAACTGTAAACGGTACTGAAACGATGCTTCCAGTCATGGTTGAAAAGGATTCTGGAACCGCCTCCGTAGACGCAGGCTCTCTAAATTTCGCTCAGAGCGGAACTGTCATCACGATACCGTCTATACCCGACGTTGGCACCTATTCAGCCGGCATACCAGTTCCGGATCTGTCAACGACTGATGTTCAGGGTACACTGACTCTCAATACCGACATGGGTAGCATTACAGTTCAGTCCAATATGCTAGCAGGTATTGAGGGAATGGATGGAAATAAAGCCCAGATAACTATCGGCAAAGGCGACAAGTCAAACTTATCCGATAATATAAGAGCAGTTATAGGCGACAAACCACTTATCCAACTCACACTGTCCATCGACGGCAAGCAGACCGACTGGAGCAATCCAAACGCGCCTGTAACGATATGCATTCCCTATACCCCAACAGTCGCTGAGCTAGCAAACCCCGAAAGCATTGTTATATGGTACATCGACGACAGCGGCAACGTTTTTACAATACCTAGCGGACGCTACGACGCGGTGACGGGCATGGTAACGTACCAAACTACCCACTTAAGCGACTACGCAGTGGCTTATTACAATGTGAGCTTCAACGATGTGGCGGATACCGCGTGGTATTCCAATGCGGTGTACTATCTCGCGGCACGGGAAATTACATCGGGCACGAGAGGCGATAATTACAGCCCAGACTCAATGTTGACGCGTGGTGAATGTATTGTCCTTATAATGCGCGCCTACGGTATCACTCCCGACGAGAACCCAACCAACAACTTCTCTGACGCGGGCAATACCTACTATACAAACTACCTTGCGACGGCAAAACGTCTTGGCATATCCAGCAGCGTAGGCGACAACATCTACGCTCCAGACAAGGAAATCACCCGTCAGGAGATGTTCACACTGCTATACAACGCGCTGAAAGCGATCAACCAACTGCCCGAAGGCCATTCCGGAAAGACACTCTCCATTTTTACCGACGCCGGACAAATCGACTTCTGGGCGAAGGATGCCATGACGTTGTTGCTCAAGACCGGCATCATAGATGGTAGCGCTGGAAAGCTTACTCCAACTGGAACAACCACCCGCGCTGAGATGGCACAGGTGTTGTACAACCTGTTATCTAACTAGCATAATATAGCTATATAATTTGAAACAAAAAGGGCAAGCAGCTAGCCACTTTATCGTGACTGACTGCTTGCCTTTCCTATTTTAATGACGATATACCTCTTCATAACGAACTTCTCTCTCTTATCCTCGTCTCTTATTAAAACTGATTAATTAATACTAATTATAATTTTATGACCTTCGCTTGCCCATCAGTGGGGATGACCCCACCCTACTGACTTTTGAAATAAGTTACCCCTACCTAAGAGGTCAAGAACTTACTCTGTTAGGTTAAAATGTATAATAATATCTTCCAAAAGGTCAGTTGAAGCTACTATGCCAATTTTTATTGCAACAGTATAAATATTATTAAAAATACAATCTAGTTGCTTTTCAACGAATTCTGGGGTAACTTCCATAATACCATAAACCCCCGTAGGAGAAATGAACAGACAAAGAGCAGACAAAGGGGACTGTCCCCTTTGTCCCTTTGTCTGTTCATTGGTCTGTTTTTGTACTAAAGGGATATCTAACTAATATGTGCACTCACTCTATCGTACCCTTAACAACTTTTACATTGTTAATAAACCCATTTTCTTGAATAAACAACGGTTTATAGGATTGAGTATCCAAATGAATTTCAAATACCCCTCTCGTACCTCCAATATCAGAAATCCCATATATGTTCTTCCCATCTGATGAGTAATTGGCATCACCATTTTGCAAACGTTTTGTATCCCATATAGTTTCTATCATTTTTTTTGTTTTTAAATTATAGGAATACAAAATGGTTGCTGCATCATCGTTATATCTTTTATCACATAAAGCAACGACACTTTCCCCATTAAACATCACTGTTCGTATCCACATATTTTCACTAAACAACATTTGAGTATAATTAAAATCAAATCCTATTTCATATACAGTGAATTTAGGCATTTTGAAGTTGTCTTGACCAACGGGACCCTCTTGATGTATTGCATTATACTGTCTTTCCTTCTCTGAGTATGTAGATGCGTAAATTTTTTTATTCTTTGTATCCACCGTCATAGCTTCAATATTAGTATCTTCATCTCCCCAATAGGAAATTTCATTTGTTTTTTTATCAATCGCTCCTAACCTTAATGCATTCCCCCCCTTCGGACGACCTGCAAAAAACAGTTGATCTTGTGCTGGAATAATATAATTAACTGCAAATAAATCCTCTGTCAACTGCTGTTCTTTATTGTTGGATAAATCCGTAACAAATATTTGATCCCCGTATTCCTCATCATTATTAGTTTTTCTTTTTGTATAATAAACCAACTCATTTTCTCTATCATAATATCCCAAAGGATATTGTGATGTATATTCAAATTCAAAAACTTTTTTGGACTCATTAGTAATACAATCATAACTCCAAATTTGAGTATTAATATCATCACTATTTTCTACTGCTTCAGAATAGGTTATGGATATATAATCTCCCATAAGAACCATGGAAGACTTTGTATAATAGTACCCATAACCTACACCCCCAATTATTAACACAATTAGTACTAGCATCATAGATCTTTTTTTTGTCAAATCATTCTCCTTCTCTTAAATAATTTCCATATAATTTATTACTCCCGTATTGAAAATTACGGGAGTAATCATAATACACTAGTTTACATTTTTGAAATAAGGTACCCCTAACCAAGAGGTAAAGGACTTACTCTGTTAGGTTAAAATGTATAATAATATCGTCCAGAAAAAGATAGCGTATCACTATACATATACCCGAAATACTCATTTGTCCAATCCCAGAAATACACATCCATCACCGCATCAGGCAATGAACCAATGTCATTTTTGTATACAGTTTTAACAACATCTGTATCAATAGCACGAGCAGTTATTGCTGTATTATGCTTAGGATTATCTATCTGTCTTTTTGTTGCAATATCTGAAGTACAAAGTGTTTTACCACTTGATCCTACTGTACCAGAACCACCAACCCCTGCGCGAAAAACAGTAAATCTCCCTTCACCTAACACTGTATTACTAGTAATAGTAACTTTCTGATTTGTACCAAATGTATATTCACCTGCTGATAATCTACCAGGATATTTAACCGTTGTACTTGGTACACTAGCTTTTACACTTACCATTTCTTGTGAATAAATATGATTAATCCGTCCATCCGAACCGTATATTACAACCATTCCTGGTTGTGGTTCTGGAAGATCCCATCCCAACTTTACTTGGGGTAGTTTTGCAGCCTCTGTTCTTATAGCGTTGCAAAAATCATCTTCTGCCTTTCGCCCTTCCTTATCCACTATATCCTTTTGTGTTGAATTTAATGAATTAGAATCACCTAAAATATTTGATTCATTTGGTTCAAGATAAATAGATATGACAGGATCGTTATTTTCATCATACGTAATCACAGCTCCCGGTTCCATAACAATTGGAATCTCATCTTTTTTATCTTTCTCCGATTGCTTAGCATAAGCAAAACTTGGTAACGTCAAAACTAAACTTATTAAACAAACAATAACAAATGAAATTTTTTTTATGAACATATTTAATTATCTCCTTCTTTTTTTATATTAATTAGCATTTTCTTCATTAACGTGCACTTTAATGATTATGCTATTAATACCTATTATAATTTGTTGATTTTCAACCTATTAAATGAATACATTATAACATTACTACTTAGTTTTATTCATTTTTAATAAAGTTTTATCAACTTAACTTTATTAATATTATACAAATAATACAAAAAAAATCAACCCTTTATGCATAAACGGTATGTTTCATTGCCTATTCGACATTATATTATGTTTCTTTGTCGTTTAGACATTAAAATACACCGAATAGACATTTACTATTGACAAGACCATTTGAATATGCTCAATTTTTTCTTTTCACTAATACTCATCAACATATTATAAAGTGATAAAATCTTTTCTATATTTTCTACCAATCGGAATTGCATAATTGATGTTGTCAAGATATATAGTGTTTTTAGAATAATTAATTTCTCTAATAAACTTCTTATTTATTATAAATCCTTGATGGCATTGTGCAAAATCATCTGATAGTTGTTCAAATATTTGAGCCAAGGAGCTTGATGAGTGGATTATTTCTTGATTTTTAGTCTTAATGTACAATTTTCGTATTTTTCTTTCAATATAGATGATTTCCTCTTTTTTTATTATGTAAGTCCTATCATTGTTTTTTAATGTTAATTTCAATTGCTCTTGTTCTTTTTCTATTCCGTAAATAATCACATTTTCTAATACTTCTCTAACTTCTTTTACCGTAAATGGCTTCTCTATAAAAGCATAACAATGGATTCGTTTGTACGCTTCAAATTCTTTACTGATAGCTCCACTTATAAATATTATTGGGGTTAGCCTATATATGTCAATTTCTCTTAGTTCTTCTGCAAGTTTAAGTCCAGAGTAATCCTCTAATTGCATATCTAAAACAAAAACATCTATTTTATTTTCTTTAGCAATAAGTAACGATTCACCCGCTGAACCAGTCTCATAAACATTAAGATCTTCATTAATACTTTTAACAATCTTGACTATAGC